>JAUYGN010000125.1 GCA_030690545.1 Solirubrobacteraceae bacterium | reverse complement strand
CGCCAAAGCATTGCTCGTCGAGGTGCACGCCGGCGGCGACCGGGCACTTGCCCAGCGCCGTGAATCGATGGAGCGCCTCTCCCGCGCACTCGACAGCGCGCGCCGCGAGATCTCCTCTCGCCAAGCTCCACCTCCTGTGACGTCCACCTTCATAGTAGGGGCAATCGACACGCTCGTGTCGGCAAAACTGATGGCCGGCGATGCAGCCCGCGCCCCGGAGATGCTCCCCGGCCTCCTCCACTTCGTCGTCATGCAGTACTTCGGCGAGGACGCGGCCTGGGAAGAGATGACCGCCGCCCCCCTAGCCACCTGGACCGCCCGTCGAGAAGCAGCATCCCAGGGGCCCACAGAGCGCTAGGCGGGCGGGTCCTGTCGTCGGGAACCCAAGGGGTACCCCCTCTTCGCGACAGGACCCGCCCGCCCTGCGCCTCGCGCTACAGCGGGATGTTGCCGTGCTTGCGCTTGGGGCGCTCGACGCGCTTGGTCTGCAGGGTCGCCAGCGCGGCGATCAGCTTCGGGCGCGTCTCGTGCGGGACGATGACGTCGTCGACGTAGCCGCGCTCGGCGGCCGAGTAGGGGTTCGCGAAGCGGGCGCGGTAGTCGTCCATCAGCCGCTCGCGCCGCTCCTCGGGCGTCGGCGAGCCGGCGATGTCGCGCCGGTAGATGATGTTCACGGCGCCCTCGGGGCCCATCACCGCGACCTCCGCCGTCGGCCAGGCGAGGTTGAGGTCGGCGCCGATGTGCTTGGAGGCCATCACGACGTAGGCGCCGCCGTAGGCCTTGCGCGTGACGATCGTGATCTTCGGGACCGTCGCCTCGGCGAAGGCGTACAGCAGCTTCGCGCCGTGGCGGATGATCCCGTCCCATTCCTGCGCGACGCCGGGCAGGAAGCCCGGCACGTCGCAGAACACGACGAGCGGGACGTTGAACGCGTCACAGGTGCGCACGAAGCGCGCGCCCTTGACGCTGGCGTCGATGTCCAGCGCGCCGGCCTTGCTCGCCGGCTGGTTTGCGACGATCCCGACGGCGTGGCCGTCGAGGCGCGCGAAGCCGCAGACGATGTTCGTCGCGAAGTCCTCGTGGACCTCGTAGAACTCGCCGTCGTCGACGATCATCCGCACCGGCAGGCGCACGTCGTAGGGCTTGTTCGGGTTGGCCGGCACGATCTCGTCGAGCTCGGCCTCCATCCGCTGCGGGTCGTCGGTCGGCAGCGCGCGCGGCGTCGGCTCGAGGTTGTTGGAGGGCAGGAAGCTCAGCAGGTAGCGCGCGTCCTGCAGGCAGGCCTCCTCGTCCTCGCAGGCGAACTGCGCGACGCCCGAGCGCGAGCCGTGCGTGTCCGCGCCGCCGAGCTCCTCGAACGCGACGTCCTCGCCGGTGACCGTCCGGATCACCTCGGGGCCGGTGATGAACATGTGCGAGCTGCCCTTGACCATGAACACGAAGTCGGTGATCGCGGGCGAGTAGACGGCGCCGCCGGCGCAGGGACCCATCACGAGGCTGATCTGCGGGATCACGCCCGAGCAGTTGACGTTGCGCATGAAGACCTCGCCGTAGCCGCCGAGCGAGACGACGCCCTCCTGGATCCGCGCGCCGCCCGAGTCGTCGATGCCGACGATCGGGCAGCCGATCTTCGCGGCCAGGTCCATGACCTTGCAGATCTTCTCGGACATGACCTCGCCGAGCGATCCGCCGAAGACGGAGAAGTCCTGCGAGAAGACGCACACGCGGCGCCCGTCGACGGTGCCGTGGCCGGTCACGACGGCGTCGCCCCAGGGACGCTTGCGCTGCATCTCGAAGTCGTGCGTGCGGTGGCGCGTGAACGTGTCGAGCTCCTGGAAGGAGCCGGGGTCGAGCAGCTTCTCGATCCGCTCGCGGGCGCTCAGGCGGCCGCGGTCGTGCTGCTTGCGCTCCGCCTCGCGCTTCGTGCGGCCCGTCGCCTCGCGCAGCTCCTGCAGCTGCGCGAGCTTCATCTCGTACGTGGCAGGAGCCTTCTGGCGCTTGGACATCAGGCGATGGAGGGTAATGCGAGCGGCGCACGCCTCGCCCCGGACGTCATGCCCGGAGCGAGGCTCTGGCCCGGAGATGGGGGATCAGTCGCGTGAGAACGGGCGGTGATGCGTCGCGCCGAGGCCGTCGAGCACGCCGCCGAGGATCTCGGCGCTGCGCTCGGGGTCCGGTGCGCGCGCGGTGACGATCACCTTCGTCCCCCAGCCGGCCGCCGCGAGCTCCACCGTGCCGCTTGCGCGATCGCCCTCCCAGGCGACGGTGGTCTCGGGCTCGACGCGGGTGATGCGGATCTCGCCGAACGGCGCCAGACGGCGGCCCAGCGCGCGCTCGTCGCTGACCTCCGCCCACAGCTCGGGCGGGGACTTGACGAGCCGGCGTTGCGCTGTCGACTGCTCCATGCCACGGGGTTCGCCCGCGGAGCGCGGAGTCCTGCCCGATCAGAGTCCCGGTTTGGCGGTCATCAGGAAGATCGCGACGATGACGAGCAGCAGCGCGAGCGAGCCGAAGATCGCCGCCTTGCGCTCCTCGCGCCGATAGTCGGCGCTGCGCTTGCCGCCGGCCGCCGCGTCGCGCTCGGCAAGCTCGGCCAGTCGCCGGTCGGTCGGCGTGAGGACGGCGCCCGACAGCCCGAAGATGACGATCAGGATCGCCAGCGTGGCGGCGATCCACGGATCGTCGAGGCGCCAGCGATCGAGCGCGAGATAGACGCCCGCGACGAGGACGACGGTCATCGCGGGCGTGATCAGCCGCTGCCCCAGCAGCACGTGCAGGCGATGCAGCGCGGCGAGGTTGCCGGGCATCGAGCGCCGGAACTGGCTGTCGATGATCGGGTACGCGAACACCACGCCGAAGGCGACGACGACGGCGAGGATGTGAACGGTCAGGACGAGGTCGTAGAACGTCGTGTTGAGAGCGGTCATGGGCCTCAGCGTTCCATCACCGCCGGTCGGCGGCGCCGGGTCGCCGCGTGGTCGCGTCGGCTCGCCATCACGGCGGCACGCACGGGTGCTGCGAACGCCCCGCGCTTGCCGAGTCGCACGCGTTGCGCTCAAGGCCGCCGACCCGGATGCCGATGGTCCGGCGTGGCTAAGACTGAGATTCAGGCCAAGAGACTGCTCTTCCTCGCGTTCCTCGCGGCCCTCGCGGCGCTTGCCGCGATCCCCGCCGGCGCGGCCGCCCAGCAACGCTGCACGCTGCTGATCTTCTGCTCGCCGCCCGCCCCGCCCCCGCCGTCCGCTCCGGCTCCGGAGCCGCCGCCGGCTCCCGCGCCGGACGTCGCGCCCGCCCCGGC
>JAUYGN010000123.1 GCA_030690545.1 Solirubrobacteraceae bacterium | reverse complement strand
GGTCGCGCGCGCGGCGCGCGAGCGGGCGCGCCCGTCGGCGCCGAGCCCGCGCTGCTGCACGCCCTGCCCGCAGAAGACGAGCGCCGTCGGCGCCGCTGCGACGAGCGCCTCGCCGGTGGCGGCGAGCTCGCCGTCGGCCAGCACCGTGACCTCGACGACCTCGAGGCCGTCCTGCAGCGCGACCCGCGCCGCCTGCAGCTCGAGCATCGCGCCGAGCGCGACCGGCGCGACGAACTGGATCCGCCAGCGCCGCAGTGCGTCCGCGTCGCCGCCGCAGCGCGTCTCGACGACGAACGCCGAGGCGCGCGCCGCCGTCCAGGCGCCGTGCACGATCGGCTGCGCGAGGCCGCCGAGCCGCGCCGCCAGGACGCAGCGGTGCAGCGGGTTGTGGTCGCCGCCGATGCGCGCGAAGGCGTCCATGCTCGGCGGCGCGCCATCGTCGGCCTCGGCGAGCGGGACGCGCGGGCGCGGGCGGCGCGCGGGGCCGGGGGCCCCGAGTCGCGCGGCGGCGACGCTGACCGGATGCTCGGCGCCGTCGCTGTGCTTCCCGGCATCGGCGTGCCAGTCGACCGTGGCTGCGACCTCGCCGTCGCGCAGCAGCGCACCGTGTGCGCTCCAGGTCGCGGCGCCCGCGCGCGGCACGTCCGTCGCGCAGTCGACCTGCAGCCGCAGGCGCTCGCCCGCCGCCGGGCTCCCGCCGGCCTGCCAGTCCGCGCCGGCGAGCCATGGGCGTGCGGCGAGCCAGCCGGCCTCGGCCTCCGTCGCGAGCTCGAGATCGACGTCGTGCGTCTCGCGGCGGTGGTGCTCGCGGTCGGTCACCGGCGCCGCGCCGAGCGTCATGAAGTCCGCCTCGACGCGCGCCAGCTCGCCGCGCTCGCAGCGCAGCACCGCGCGGCAGCGCATCCGGGTCGGCGCCGCGTCGGGATCGTCGAGGGCGACGATCCGTGCCCGCACGCGGCCATGCTCGTCGGGCAGCGGCGGCCAGGCCGGACCGGGCGTCACCGCGTGGCCGACATGGACGAGCTGCGCCAGGCGCGCGGCGAACGCGGCGTGCGACAGCAGCCCCGCGAGCGCCGGCCAGGCGAGCGTCAGCGCGAGGTCGGGCGCGCAGCCGTCATGGGTCGCGCCGGTCGCCGCGCCGTACGCTGCGGCGAGCGCGGCCGAGCAGCTCCAGTCCGCCCGCACGGGGTCGAATGGATCGTCCGGCGTCGCCGCGTCCTGCGCACCGAGCACGCACCGGGCGAAGGCGATCGTCCCGGCATCGCCGTCGACCGCGGCGAACGATCCGTTGGCCGCCGCGCGCCAGCGCGTGACGAGCGTCGCCGGCGGGCCGTCGAGCGCCGGCATCTCGACGCTGACGACGACGTCGTCGCCGTCGGCCGCGACCTCGAGGCGCTCGCCGGTCGCCCCCGCCGGCACCACCTCCAGGCGGGTCAGTGCGCCGGTCTCGTCGCGGACCGCGTGGATCTCGTCGCCGGGGGCGACGATCCGCCACAGCGGGTTGGGACGCGCGCGCTGGCCGCCGGCGTCGGCGACGAGCAGCGACGGCGCCGCGCAGAGCGCCGCCACCGGACCGCCGTGCCCGGTGATCGCGCCGGCCAGCGGCGCCGGGACGGGTCCCGGATCGGCGAGCCGGTCGCGCCGGCGCAGCTCGCCGCCGGCCGCCTGCGTCGCGTCGATCGCCGCCGCCTCGAAGCGCGCGAGCAGCGCGCCGACGGGCTCGTCGGCGCGCGTGATGCCGGCGACCGAGGTCGGGCCGGGGATGACGACGACGCCGTCGGCGTCGATCCGCTCGTCCTGCGCCTGCCAGAGCGCGTCGGCCATGAACCAGCGCCGGACCTCGGCGTCGAGCACCGGCACGAACGGGACCGGCTTGCCGGGGCGATCGCAGATCTCGAGGAAGAACTGCGCGTCGGCGGGGTGCAGCAGCGTCGTCGCGGCGGCGGGAAACGCGCCGCAGAAGGCGTCCAGCGCGCCCGCGGGATCGTCGAGCTGCTCGCCGCGCGTGACCGGCAGCGCGACCGGTCCGGCCTGCGCGGCGTGCAGGCGCGCGCCGAAGCGCCGGTACAGCTCGAGCGCTCGCGCGCGCCACGACGGATGTCCCCAGGCGCCGTCGTCGTAGCGCCCGTCGCGGCCGGTCGCGCAGCGTTGCGCGAAGCGCGCCAGCAGCTCGCGATAGCTCATCGCCTCGACGTCGCCGAGGAACGGCTTGGCGGTCTGCGCCAGCGCCACGACGATCTCCTCGCGGCGCGCGGCCACGGCGGCGGCGTCGCCGGCGACCTCCTGCAGGAGATGCGCGACGCGCGCGGCGGCGTTGTCGAGCAGATGGATGTCGGCGTTGAGGTTGCTGCGCGCCGAGGTCACGCCGCCGTCGCGCCCGCCGCGCGGGACCCAGTCCTCGCTGCCGCTCGCCGCGACGAGCGCGCGCTTGACCGCCGCCGACGCGCCGGCCTCGGCGCAGGCCATCGCGGCGGTGCCGACGAGCACCGCGTCGACGGGCATCGCGGGCTCGCCGTGGATCAGCGACCAGCTGCCGCACAGCAGCTCGGCGGCGCGGTCCGGCGTGCCGATCCCGCCGCCGACGCAGAGCAGCACGTTCTCGCGCCGGCGCAGCTCGTGGTAGGTCTCAAGCAGCAGCTCGTCGAGCTCCTCCCAGGAGTGGTGCCCGCCGCCGCGGCCGCCCTCCAGGTGAACGGCGACCGTGTGCTGCGGCGCGGCGTCGGCGATCGCCAGCACCTGCCGGACCTGCTCGACCGTGCCCGGCTTGAAGGCGTTGAGCTGCAGGCCCGCGGCGGCCAGCTCGTCGAGCAGCGCGATCGCGTCCTCGACGTCCGGCACGCCGGCGGAGACCGTCAGCCCGCACAGCGGCGCGCCGGAGCGCCGCGCCTGCACGACGAGCCCGTCGCCGGCGACGTGCAGCGCCCACAGGTGCCGATCGAGCAGCAGCGTGTTGAACGCGACCTCGCGGCCCGGCTCGAGCAGCTCGCCCAGCTCGGCGATGCGCCGCTCGAAGGTCCAGCGGTCGGGCTGGCCGCCGCCGGCGAGCTCGGCCGCGTAGCCGGCGTTCGCCGCCGCCGCGACGATCGGCGCGTCGCTCGTCGTCGGCGTCATCCCGGCGAGGATCACCGGCGGCCGGCCGGTCAGGCGGGCGTAGCGGCCGTCGAGGTGGCGCTGCCCGTCCGGCAGCTGCACGATGCCCGGCGCGAAGCTCGCGTAGCGCACGTCGGGGCCGGTCGGCGCGGCGCCCGGCGAGGTCAGCCGGCGCCGCCCCTCCGGTGACGCGAGCGCGAGCACGCGCGCGCCGTGCCCGCGCAGGTTCTCGGCCGTCAGCGCCGCGACGTCGGTGCCCGGGCCGAAGTCCAGCAGCCAGTCGGCGCCGGCGTCGGCCAGGCCGCGCGAGACGAGGTCCCAGCGCACCGGCGCGACGAGCTGCCCGCTCGCGATCGCCGCGGCGAGGTCGCCGTCGGCACGCAGGTCGCGTCCGTCCTCCGGCGCCAGGACCGGCAGCGCGAGCGCGCCCGGGTCGGGCAGCAGGCTCGGCTCGGCGTGCAGCCGCGCGCGCAGCAGCGCGCACGGCTCCTGCAGCGCCGGCGTGTGGAAGGCGACGTCGACGTCGAGCGCGCTCCAGTGAAAGCGCAGCGGCGCGCCGCCGCGCTGCCCGCGCTGGCGCTGGCGCGCCTCGTCGCGCGCCTGCTCGGCGAGCCGGGCGCGCAGCAGCGCGAGCGTCTGCGGCGGGCCGCCGACGACGATCCGCCGCGGCGCGTTGACGAGCGCGACGGAGGCCGCCGCGCCGGCGCCGACCTGCGCGTTGACGTCCTCCAGCAGCGGCGCGAGCTGTTCCGCCCGCAGGCCGGAGACCGTCGCCAGCGGCGGATCGCTGCCGCCATGCGCCGACAGCGCCGCGTGCGTCCCGACCGTCCACGCCAGGCGGACGTAGCGCGCCAGCAGCGCGTCGTCGATTGCGGCCGGTCCCGCCTCGGCGACGAGCAGCGCGGCGAGCAGGCCCTGCGAGTGGCCGCCGACCCCGACGATCGAGCCCGCGCGCAGCGCCTCGCCGAGCCCGTCCTCCCAGACGGCCTGCCACAGCAGCGCCTGCGTGACGAGGATCAGCGGGTAGGAGATCGCCGCCGAGCGCAGGTACTGCGCGGGCGGGGCGGCGTCGGGATCGTCGGCCCAGGCGACGAGGTCGACGCCGTGGCGAAAGCGCCCGCCCGCCTGGCCCGCGGGCGAGGCAGCGGCATCGGCGAGCACGGTGGCCGCGACCTGCAGACCGTCGCGCAGGCGGGGGCGCTGGGCGACGAGCGTCGACAGCTCGGCGAGCGCGCCGCCGCCCTGGCCGGCGAACGTCACGGCTGCACGGCGGTCACCGGACTGCAGCGCGGTCAGCAGCGAGGGCGCGGGTGCGGCTAGCAGCAACGCTGGCAGAACTCGCTGCGCTTCGATCCACCGCGAGACATGTTCGGCTACCCTAACGCGGTTGTCCACGCCAGGCAAGCCTCCCTTGCAAGCATCGCTTGCCTGACCTCATGGCTGTGCCGATCGACAGGCCGCTTCCGCCCACCGACCCGGACGACGCGCCGCTCGCGCAGACGCTCGCCGCGTCGCGCGCGCACTTCGGCGGCCATGACGTCCTCGCGACGCGGGTGCACGCCCCCGAAGGCTGGCTGCCCGCGGCCGAGGTGATCCGCGCCGGCCCGCTGCTCGACGAGCTGCTGGCGCGGGCGACGCAGGCGACCGGCACGCAGCGCGCGGACATCGGCGGCACGCTGCTGGCCGAGGGCTACGCGTGGGCGCTCGCGCTGCGGGCGGTGGGGACGCTGCTGTTCGGCACGCGGATCCCGGCGCTGGCGCCGGACGAGGTCTCGCTGGAGCTCGCCGCCGGCGACACGACGATCACCGGCGTCGCGCTGTCGGGCGGCTCGTACGGGATCGCCGGCGACGCGCGCGCAGGCGATCCGTCGCTCGTCGTGCTGGCCGACGAGGACGCGCTGCTGACCCGTCTGCACGTCGAGCTGGAAACCCATCTGGCGCCACTGCTGGAGGCGATCGGCGCTGCGACCGGCCGGCCGCGGCGGGCGCTGTGGCGCAGCGCCGGCGATCGGCTCGGCGGGGCGTTCCTCTGGCTCGGAGAGGTCGTCGGCGCGCGCGAGCGGGCGTGGGAGCTCGGCACGCGCTGCATGCATGGCTCGGGTCCGCTGGCCGTCGGCGCGGGGTTTCGCGTGCTCGAGCACGCCGGGATCGCCGAGCCGACGCGCAACCGGCGCAGCTGCTGCCTGATCTGGCGCGCGGACGGCAACGACACGTGCTTCACCTGCCCGCTGACGTCCGACGTCGAGCGCCGTGCCCGGCTGCAGGCGCGCGCCGCGGCGGCGGCGTAGCCGCATCCTGCTTGACGGCCTGCGTCAAGACTCCCTAACGTGGATGCGCATGAACCGTGTACAGGCTCCCCAGGGACAGATGATGACGAGGAAGCTGGGCGCGATCTCGCTGGCGGGCATCGCCGCCGTCGCCGTGACGACCGCGCCGCTGGCCGACGCGGCCAAGCCCGCGACGCGCACGTTGACCGCGTCGGGTGAGCTCGTGCGGATCGCCAAGCCCGATGCGCGCTCCAGCGTGCAGCGCGGCACGGTGACCGGCAGGCCGTTCGGCTCGGGCCGGATGGTCCTGCGCTCCAGGCTCAACCGGGCGACCGTGACCTCGACGTTCACGCTCACGACGACGGCCGGGATCGTCCGCGGTCGCGCGACCGCGCGACTGACGCTCGACGGCGACACCGCCACCTACCGCGGCAGCGCGACGATCACGAGCGGCACCCGCCGCTATCGCGGGGCGAAGGGCTCGAAGATCACGTTCACCGGCGTCGGGCCGGTCAATGCGAAGCGCACGAAGATCAGGCTCAGCGGCCGCGTCCGCTACTGAGGCCGAGCCGCCCGAGCCGCGGGCGCGCGAACCGCGGGCGCGGTGGTGCCGGCGGTCCAACGGGCCGGCACCACGGCGTTCGCTCTGCGGAAGGGCGCTGCGCCGCCCGCGTCAGACCGTCTGACGCGGGCGGTGTCGCGCGTGCTGCGCTGTGCCTAGCGGCGCAGCGTCACTGACCGGCTGAACTGGCTGCCGGACTGGGGCTTGACGACGACCCTGGAGGCGAGTCGCCCGGCGCGCCGGAGCACCGTCGAGCCGTCTCGGGACAGCGCCAGGCGGACCGTGCGCCGCTGCGTCCCCGTCAGGTTGAACGACGCCACCCGCGTGACCGAGATGACCTTGACCGAGCGTCCGACGCGCACCCGCGCGGCGGAGCGCACCTGGACCGTGCCGCGGCAGCGTGCGCCGACGGCGCAGCTGACCGGAACGGTCACCGCGGATCCGCTGAGCCTGGCCGTGCCGATCGTCGCCCGGCGATTGACGAGCGCGGAGGGTGGCTGCGTCGTGTCGCCGCCGCCCGGTCCGCCCGGTCCCGCCGGGGGCCCTACCGGTCCCGCTGGTCCGATCGGTCCGATCGGTCCGGCCGGTCCGACCGGTCCCGGAGCGCCATCGCCGCCCGGAGGGCCGGGCGGTCCCGGGTTGGCCGCGTTGAGGTCGACGCGCACGGTCGCGGCGTCGTCGCCGGTGCCGGGCGTGACGGCCTTGTAGCCGGCGACGTGTGCCTGGGTCGTGCTGCCGGTGTCGCTGATCGCGAAGAACGCGTCAGCCGTGCCGCCGAGATCGACCGACACCATGCCACCGTTGCCGAACGTCGTCTCGAACTGCCCGTTGGCGCGCAGCAGGTAGACGGCGCCGTTGAGCACCGTCGGGCCGTTGGCGACCGCCGTGCTGCCCGCGATCGCGATCCGGCCGTCGTCCAGCACGGTGATGTCGCGACCGCGGTCCTCGTTGCCGATGCCGCCATCGAACAGCGTCGCACCGTTCGTGCCGAAGTTCTCGTCGAGGGTTCCGTCCGCCTTGTAGCGGAAGGCGACCATGTCGATCGAGCTGCCCGGCGTGGCCGTGTTGGCGTAGCCGGTGGTGACGTAGCGCCCACCTTCCTGGACCGCGACGTCGTAGGCCTCGGCGAACGCCGGCGGCGGTCCGAGCGGCTGTCCGGTGGCGAACCCGCCGTCGCCGTAGCTCGTGTCGAGCGCGCCGTCGGGCAGGAAGCGGACGATCGTCGGCTGGTTGGAGATCGCCGGGATCGCCGGTGGACCGGCCACGGCCGAGGTCGCGCCGTAGCTGGCGGCGAGGATCTTGCCGTCCGGTGCGCGATGCGGCCGGCGGGCGTTGTCGTTGAGCGGCTCGTCGATGAACGTGTGGTCCGCGACCGTGCCGCTGAACGTCTGGCCGGCGATCGACGTCCCGTGCGTGAAGCCGGGTGCCTGCACGCCGCCGTCGAAGTCCACGTCGAGCGCGCCGTCGCTGTCGAGGCCGATCATCGCCAGATCGCGGTCCTGGGTGGCGGGGTCGCTGCTGTCGCGCCCGCGTGAGGCCTCGATCACGATCGAGTCCGTGTTCAGCGAGTCGTTGGGGACGTGCGACCAGCCGTTGTCGGGGAAGACGGCTCCATCCAGGTTGCCGGCCGTGCGGCCGTCGGTGAGGCTGATCCGCGAGACGCCGTCCGGCGCCGGATCGGGCGAGTTGGCGCCGCCGTAGGTGGCGTCGAGGATGCCGCTGGGCAGGAAGCGCGCCGCGTAGACGTCGACGTCGCGGATGTCGGGCGCGTCGTTGGCCGTCTCGGCCTGACCGGTGACGACGAGCTTGCCGTCGGACTGGATCGTCAGGCCGCGCGCGATCTCAAGCGCGCCGGTCGGCGGAGTGGCGCCGTCCGGCACGGTGCCGTCGAAGGGTCCCGGCCGGACGTTGACCGAGGCGATGCCGTCGATGCCGAAGTCGCGATCCAGCGAGCCGTCTGACAGGAGCTTCGCGACCGCGAAGGACTGGTCCGGCGAGCCCGCCGTCGTCGTGTAGCCGACGGCGTAGCTCGTGCCGCCCGGTCCCGGGGTGATGCCGTAGAAGCGGTCCCCCGAGTCCGCGGACAGCGGCGTCATCGCGATGCCCCCGATGCCGTACGTGGCGTCGAGGCGTGCCTGTGCCGTGGACGCGCCCGCGAGCGCGACCCCCAGCGTCAGCGCGCCGACGAGCAGCTTGGCGTGTGTGCTTCTCATTCTGCGTCAGCCTTTCGGTAGCCCTGCACAAGAACGCGACCCGGCCCGGTCCCTATTGATAAGGGTGCCCTAACACGGGAACGTGGGCGAACCTACCAGAACTGCACAACCTTGAGGGATCCCTGTGTTAGGGTCACCGAACAATCGGGTGCTGGTGCGCGTGCGCCGACCCGGCCATGTCGTCGATTGACGGAGTGACCCTTTGCGCATGACCTTCTCCCGGAACCGACTCCCGGTCCTCGGCCGTAGCCTGCTGATCGCCGCGTGCCCACTCGTCGCGCTTGCGGCGTTCGCGACCCCGGCCGCCGCCGTCGAGACGCCGAACGCGTGCCAGTTCAACTACGACTCGGAGTACCGCACGCAGAACGTCGAGGTGATCGCCTCCGCGCCCGCGCAGGCCACCGCCGGCGAGCGATTCACGCTGAGCGGCCAGCGGCTGGACGTCAAGCTGCGTCACGACCTCGCCAGCGACGCGGCCCAGGTCGGCGCGATCGATTCGAGCCCCGGCGGCACCATCTCGACGATCACCACCCGGACGTGGTTCGCCCTGCGCGGCACGAACACGGTCGAGGGCACGCAGGTGATCGGCCCGCTCACGGTCGACGCGACGACGACTGCGTACTCCGACCCCGGCGGCGGCGCGACCACCGCGACGCCGTTCGCATACACGCCGCCGAAGCTGCCCGACACGACCTGGACGAGCAGCGGCGGCCCCATCGTCTTCAGCCAGGGCGCGGCGGGCGCGATCACCGCGGCCGCCGGAACGCTGCCGATCGGCGGCGGGGGCAGTCCCCTGACCGTCCAGGGCAGCGCGGTCGTCCAGGCGGACCTGCCCTACAGCAGCACGAACTTCTTCATGGACTGCCAGCCCGGCCTGGCGAACGTCACGCGCCCGATGGCCGGCGCCGGCCCGACGTTCAACCCGCTCGGCGCGACGCCGTTCGCGAGCGTCGCGGTCGCCGGTCCGCCGACGAATCCCGACGGCACGCCGCCCGGCCCGCCGAACCAGGGACCCGGCTCGACCACGACCCCGGCGCCGCCCGGGCGGATCCTGTCGACGGTCCTCGTCGCGCGGGGCGGCAAGGTGCGGGTGCGGGTCAGCTGCCCGGCGCGCGGCGCCAACTGCGCGGGCACGGTCCGGCTGCGCACGCGCACGCCCTACCGGCTGGGCACGCGCCGGCCGAAGCTCGTCACGATGACGCGCGTCGTCAGGTACACCGTCGTGCGGGGCAGGGCGCGGACGCTGACGATCAACCTCGGCCTCGACGGCAGGAGCCTCGTCAGGCAGCGCCGCGCGTATCGGGTCGTGCTGCTGCTCACGCCGAGTCGGGGCAAGTCCACGATCCGCAACCTCAACCTGCGCCGGGGCTGACCCGGCGTTGACGCGGGAGCGCCGTCCGAGGCGATGAGCCGCCTTCGCATCCCATTCGCGGTGATGGTCGCCGCCGCGGTCGCGGTCTCCCTCGGAGGCCACGCCGCGGCGTCGGCCGGCTCCACCACGATGCGCACGGTCAACGTCAAGGACGACGCGTTCTCGCCCAAGCGCGCGATCGTCAAGCGCAACACGCTCGTGACGTTCCGCTGGCAGGGAAACCGCCCGCACGACGTCGTCAGCCGCGGCACGCGCCGCTTCAAGAGCTCGACGATCAAGACGCGCGGCACGCATCGGGTGCGCTTCCGGACGCGGGGCACCTACACCTACGTCTGCACGCTGCACGCCGGCCGCGGGATGACGGGGAGGATCACCGTCAGATAGGCCGGTGGGATTCGAAACGGCTGTCCCCAGCGGCGGCCTGCCGGATCGTCGCGGTGATCGAGCTCCGATCGGCGCCGTCCGCCCACGATCCGGTGCTTCGATCTGCCGGCTCCGGGCGACATGCGGCCACGGTTGACGATTCACACCATGTACTGCCATCATGAGTACATGACGACGCTCAAGGAGCAGCGACTACAGATCCGCGTCGACCCCCATCGCAAACAGCTGCTGGAGCGCGCCGCCGACGCTACGCACCAGAACCTCTCCGCCTTCGTACTCGGAGCTGCATCCCAGCACGCCGAGGAGGTGCTTGCGGAACGTACCGTCGTCGACCTCCCGCCGCAGGCCGCCAAGGCATTCAGCGAAGCGCTCGCCCAGCCCGCCCGCGTGAACGAGCGGCTCGCCGCCGCGCTCGGACGCCCGCGCCGCTTCCGCTGGGTTGACTGACCTCCGCCGCCCGGAGCCACTGGACCCGTCGCGGCACGATCGCAGCGGCTTTGACTCCGGCGAGCCCGCGCTTGACGACTGGCTGCGCCGCTACGCCGGACAGAACCGACGCCGCGACACCGCAGCGACATGGGTCATCGCCACCGTGAAGCGCGAGGTCGTGGCATATGCCAGCCTCGCCATGACCGCGATCGACCGCAGCGCCGCCCCGGGCCCGATCGCAAAGCGCGCCCCGGACCCCGTCCCCGCGCTCCTGCTCGGTCGCCTCGCCGTCGATCACCGACTCCGCGGGCTCGGCATCGGCACCACCCTCGTGGCCCACGTCCTCGCGACCGCCGCCGAGCTCAACGCCAAAGCCGCCTGCCGCGCCGTCGTCGTCACCGCCCTCCACGAGCACGCACGCGCATGGTGGGAACGCCTCGGCTTCCACCCGTTTGATCCCGACGACCCAGCGGACACCGACCTCTACCTGCTCACCTCCGAGATCCAGGTGACGCTCGACACGCTCGAGCAGTAGCCCTGCTGCACCACCGCATGATGCAACCGCCGCAACCGCCCGCGATCCCAAGGGACATCCAGGGCTGGCAGACAGGTACGCAGGGCCGCTACTTCAGCAGGCGCGACAGGCGGCGGTCCTTGAGCACCTTGCCCGCCGTCTGCTCGGCCGGGCAGTAGCACATGACGTAGTCCTCGTAGTGGACGGCCTCGATCGTCGCGCTGCAGCGCGGGCACGGCTCGCCGGCCTTGCGGTGGACCTGCAGCGGCAGCGGCAGCTTGTCGGGGATCGGCAGCGTCACGACCCGCTCGTAGTGCTCGATCGCGCCGTCGAGGACCGTCGCGATCGCCTCGCGCAGCGCGAGCGCCTCCTCGTCCGAGAGGTCGCTGCCGCGCTTGAACGGCGACAGCCGCGCGGTCCACAGGATCTCGTCGACCCAGGAGCGTCCGATCCCCGCGATCACGCGCTGGTCGCGCAGCAGCGTGTGCAGTGGGCGTGAGGCGTGCAGCAACGCCTTGAGGTCCTCCGGCGGCTGCGGCCACGCCTCCGGGCCGAGCGTCGCGATCAGCTCCTCGTCGTCGATCTCGTCGACGGGCAGCAGCTTGACCCAGGCCGCCTGCTTGGTGCCGAACTCGCGCATCCGCAGTTCGCGAGCAGGCGCGGCGCCGCCGGAGCCGCCGGAGCCGTCCGCGGAGATCCGCAGCAGCAGCCGCGAGGTGCGGTCGCGCGGACCGGCGCGCTTGTCGTACAGCTGCAGGCGACCGGCGCTCATCAGGTGCACGAGCAGCGCGAGCCCGCCGCTGACCTCGATCACGAACTGCTTGCCGCGCCGCCCGACCGAGACGATCTGGCGTCCCTCGAGCGCCGACAGCGGCGGGTCGAAGGTCTTCAGCGCGTTGAGGCCGGGGGCCAGCGCGGACTCGATCGTCGCTGCGCGCAACGCCGTGTCGAGACGCCGCGCGGTGATCTCGACCTCCGGCAGCTCGGGCACGACGGTGGTCAGCCGCCGGACTGCCCGGAACGGGAGATCAGGCCGATCTCGCGTGGCCGCAGCAGCACGATCAGCTCGCTCCGGCGGCCGTGCATCCGCACTCCCGCGATCCCGCCCTTCTTGAAGTCGACGGCGGCGCCGGTGAGGTCGCCGACGACCTGCGTGAAGTCCGGGTCGTGGCCGACGAACAGCACGCGCTTGTCGTTGCCCGCGGCGGCCGCGAGCTCGAGCGCGTCGTCGACGTCGAAGCCGCCGGCGAGTGCGTCGTCGACGACGACGTCGCCGCCGAGCTCGCCGCAGGCCAGGCGCGCCGTGTCCAGGGCGCGGACTCGCGGGCTCGTCACGACGAGCTGAAAGGAGATCTCGAGCGCCGCCAGCGCACGACCCGCGTCGCGCGACTGCCGCTCACCGCGCTCGGTGAGCCGCCGGTCGGCGTCCGGCCGCGCGTCATGCGGCTCGGCCTCCCCGTGACGCAGGAACCAGAGCTGCTGTGCCATCGCGCGAGAGCGTAGCGGCGCCGAGCGCCGGACGCGTCTGCGGATCGCGCGCCGATCCGACGGAGATCCAGCTCTTCACGAGCGGCCCGGCCCGCTCGGCGACCGGCTCGCCGAACAGCCTCGCCATCTCGGCGCGGCGCAGCAGGTCGATCTGCTCCCACTCGCCGGCGACGCCGAGCCGCCAGTAGGGCCGGCGCAGCGCGAGCGGCAGCCAGTGCGCGAACGGCAGCAGCGCGTGCGGCTCGAGCGGGAACGAGAACGCCGGCGTCTGCACGTACCAGCCGTGCGCGACGCGTCGCAGCTCGGCGGCGAACGCCGCGCGGTCGTCGATGGCGACGTGCTCGATGACGCTCGAGCAGTAGGCGAGCTCGAACTCGCCGTCGGCGAACGGCAGGCCCTGCAGCACGTCGGCCTGCACGAACGGCCCCGGGTAGTCGGGCCGCGGCACGCGGTCGACGCCCGTGACGTCGTGGCCGGGCGCATGCCGGCGCAGGCCCAGGCGCCCGCAGCCGACGTCGAGGATGCGGCTGTCCGGCGTCACGCCCGTCAGCGCGAACAGCCGCGCGTGGCGGCGCGCCCGCGCACGGCCGCTGACGGCCGACGCGGCGCGCGCCCGCCAGCCCTGCTTGGCCGTCGCGTAGACGTTCTCCGAGGACGAGCGGGATCGCACGACGCTAGCGCGTGTAGGACCCCACCGGAGAGCCCGACTGGCCCTCCCAGGTGATGTTCCAGCGGCGATCCTTGCGCCACATCGCGCTGAACGTGAAGTAGCCGCGCGCGTCGGTCCTGACGGTGCGCAGCGGCCTGAAGGTCGACGAGCCGCGGTCGGCGTACGTGACCGTCGCGGTCGTGACCCCGTTGGCGGGGCGCACGAGGCCCCAGATCGAGACCCTCGACCCCAGGCGCCTCACCGCGAGCGGAAGGCGGAACGCCGCCAGCGACGGCTTCGCCCTGCCGTTGGCGAAGCGCAGGCCGGACTCGAAGCCGGCGAACTGGTTGGGCCCGGTCGGATCGTCGTCGGTCAGCAGGTACTGCGAGAACGCGGCGACGCGCGGATTGGTCCAGGCGATTCGCTCGGAGATCGCGCGGAACTCGACCTGCTTGGCCAGCGAGACGCCGGAGATCGTGTCGGGCGTCGACTGGATGCCGAACTCCGTCAGGTAGATCGGCAGCCGCTTGCGCAGCGCGCCGGCGCTGCGGGCGCGGTCCAGCGCCCGCGTCAGGCGCGAGAGCGCCCCGATCGTGACGTCGTCGGACTGCGGCGGCCTGAAGCTCGGGCCCTGGCGCGTCGTGTAGGCGTGGTGGGCGTAGCCGTCGGCGTCGAGCGCGCCGCACGCCGGGCGCTTGCGGTAGTTCGCGTTCAGGCACAGCATGCCGCGCAGGAAGGCGAGCGGCGCGACGACGCGGCCCGTGCCGCGCGGGGAGGTCTCGCCGATCAGGAACGTGTCGTCGGTCTGGCCGGCCTTGCGCAGCCCGCGCACCCCGGCCTGATACAGGCTGCGATAGATCGCCGGCGACGCCGCGCGGCCGCCGCTGGCGAACTGCGGGCGCAGGAACTGCGGCTGGTTGGGCTCGTTCCAGATCGACCAGGTGCTCACCTGATCGCCGAACTTGCGGCCGACCGCCATCGCGAACGCCGCGAACGCCGTCGGGCTCGGGCGCGTCAGGTTGTCGCGCTTGGCCTGCGTCGCCCACCTCGGCACGGGACCGGAGATCGTCATCACGACCTGCCAGCCGCGCTCCTTGACGGCGGCCATCAGCGGCTCGTACTGGCCCCAGTCGTAGGCGACGGGATCGGTCGGCTCGAAGCTCGGGCGCTCGGCCTGGTCGGCGCCGGGCGCGACCGCCGACCACGTGAGGATCACGCGCAGGGAGCGCACGCCGAGCGAGTCGAGCTCCTGCAGCGCGCCGTCGCGCGTGTCCGGGTTGAGCAGGTCGCGCGGTGCCTCGAACGTCAGCGACTGCGAGCGCGAGGCGCTCGCGGGCTGCGCGACGACGAGCATGAGCGCGAGCAGGATCGTGAGCGGGAGGAGTCGGAGCATTGGGAGCTGCAAACCGGGCTGGGGAGCATTGTTGCGGACGCGCATGTGGTCCTTGGGTGAAGGTCGCGACCGGCGCGAGCCGTGCCGGCCGGCGAACGCCCGCTCGACCTACGCTGCCTGCGGACCGTCGTCGCGGGATGGCGGCGGCGCCTCGGCGGCGTCCCCGTCGGCGGCGGACTCGGATTCCGGTGCCTTGGAGGCGTCGTCGGCGGCTGCTGCCTCGGCGGCCTTGGCCTCCTTGGCCCGGGCCTGCTGCTCGGCGATCTTCAGCTTGGCGGCCTCGACCTGCTCGTTGAACTTCCCGCGCGCGCTGTCGATCTTCTCGCGCGTCTTGGGGTCGTTGGCGATGCCCTTCGCCTTCTCGATGAGCTCCTGGCTCTTCGGCGTCTGGGCCATCTGGTTGAGCTTGTCTCGGAAGGACATGGCGTTGACGTTAGCGCGTGCTCCCCTCCTCGATGCGCCGCTTCAGCTCGCCGCCGCGCCCGGCCGAGACGGCGCGAGCGGCGCGCCGCTCGTCGAGCGCGACCCCGCCCGCGGCGGCGAGGTCGAGCAGCTCCTGGCGCTCCTCGCCCTCGCGCGCGCTGCGCAGGAACAGCCAGCAGAACAGGCACAGCGTGAGGATCGATCCCTCGACCATCATGATCGAGCCGGCGATGACCTGATCGGTCTGCGGCGAGATCCCGTGCTCCGCGGGCGTGTAGACGTCGAAGAAGGCGTCGCCGCTCCAGACGAAGACGTTGGCCAGCACGGTCGACGTCAGCCGCACGACGACGATGTACACGAGCTTGGCGAAGTTGCCGAACCAGGCCGGCTTGGGCAGCGGACCGAGCAGCGCCATCCACATGTTGATCCCGAGGCCGACGAACAGCATGTGCTGCACCGCGTGCACGACGTCGTCGGTCACGGCCGCGACGTGCGGGCCGTCGAGATGCCAGAAGAAGAGGTTGCCCGCCCACAGCCCGAAGGCGAGCACCGGGTGGGCGAGATGGCGCAGCCAGCCGAGCGCCGTCGTGCGCAGCAGCGGCGCCAGCAGCGGACCGGTCAGCCCGAGCACGAGCAGCAGCGCGCCGATGTCGGCGAGCAGCAGGTGCTCGGCCATGTGCGCCGCGAAGAGGTCGTCGGCGAGCACGCCGAGCGGCGAGATCAGCGTCAGCACGATCAGTGCGACGCCGCTGTGAAAGCACGCCTGGCGCCACGCCGCGACGGGCTTGCCGCGCGCGGCAAGCCGCCGCGCGCGGGCGTGGTACATGACGCCGAACCCGAGTGCCGGCGCCAGCTGCAGCGGCTCGATCTGGACGAGGGCGGCAGCGAGCGCGGGCATCACGCCAAGGCTGACAGGTCACCGGCTCCAGCGGTGGGAGTGCTGTGCGGCTACCTCCCGGGCGGCGACAGCGCCGCGAACGCGACGAGGTTCGGCGCTCGGCTGACGGCGCCGAGCTGGCGCGCCGCGCCCGTCGCGAGGTCGATCGAGAACAGCCGTGAGCGGGGTGCGCCCGCGCGCCGCGCGAGGACGAAGGCCTTGCCGTCGCGCGCGGAGATGTCGAAGCTCATCGGCCCCGTCAGGTTGACGCCGAGCGGGCCGACCGTCGACAGCACGCCGTCATTCGGCGGGTCCTGGATCAGGAGCGCGTCCTTGCCCGCGTCGATCGTGTAGAGCGTCGTCGTCGTCGCGCCGGCGACGTTGTTCGTGTAGGCGGCGGCGAGCACCGCGGTCCCGGTGCCGGCGGAGGGATCGCCCTCCTTGAAGGCGAGCGTGCCGTCGGTCTCGGCGACGGCCCCCGTGTCGGGGTGCAGCCGCAGGTTCTGGCCGCTGTTGGAGACGAGCCGGATGCGGTCGACCGTCGGGTTGAAGTCAAAGCCGAACGTCGAGCCGGCGAGGGCGGGCGTGAACGGGCCGGAGCCGATCGGCGTGGCCCTCGCCCGCGGGCGCGAGACGTTGTACAGGCGGCTGCGGTTCGTCAGCGCGACGAGCTGGCGGTTGGCGGGCCGCACGTCGATGCCGACGACCCGCTCGCCCGCGGCGAGCCCGGTCAGCGGCCGGCTGCGCTCCCAGGATCCGGGACGCTGGTCGTCGAACACGTACAGGCGGTTGTTCGCGTCGACTGCGACGAAGCGCTCGGCGAGCGCGGTCGGGGCGAGCAGCGCTGGTGCGGCGACTGCGGTGACGGCGGCGAACGCCGCGGCCAGGACATGACGGCGATGCATCGGGCCTCCAGGTTCGGTTGGCCCTGGGTTCTTCGGGCTCGCCGCGCGCGCGGGTCAACGCTGACGCGCCATCACGCACCGACGGCGATCAGGACGACCCCGGCCAGCGCGACGGCGACGCCGATCCGCTGGGGGCCCCGCACGCGCTCGCCGAGCAGCAGCGCCGCGAGCATCACGGTGACGACCGGGTACAGCGAGCTCGCGACGGCGACGCTCGACAGCTCGCCCATCGTCGAGGCCTGGTTGTAGAAGGCGTTCGCGGCGAGGTCGAGCAGGCCGATCCCGGCCAGCGCCGCGAGCGCCCGCGCCGGCGGGCGCACCGCGCCGCGGCTCAGGGCGAGCAGGGCGATCAGCGCGACGACCGGGAACGCCGACACGCGCGCCAGCAGCAGCGCCCATGCGACGTCGCCCCGCGAGGCGATCTCGGCGAGCACGAAGTAGCTTCCGAAGCCGAGCCCCGCGACGATCGCGAGCACGATGCTGAGGCGCTGCGCGCGCGCGCCGATCTGACCGCCGGGCCGCTCGCGCGAGGCGAGCACGATGCCGACGACCGCGAGCGCCAAGCCCGCCGCGCGCAGCGGTCCCGGCGCGTCGCCGCCGATCAGGCCGACGACCACCGGCACCGACACGCCGGTCGCCGCGATCGGCGCGACGATGCTCATCGTCCCGATCGCCAGCCCGCGGTAGAACGCCGACAGCGCGGCGATCCCGACGAGCCCGGCGCCGAGCGCCGCCAGCACGTGCGTCGCGGACGGCGGCCCGTCGCCGCGCGCGGAGATGAAGGTCGTCATCACCGTCAGCGACGACAGGTACATCGCCGCCAGCACGACCGGGACGGCGAACGCGCGGCTCTTCAGGCCGCCGAGGAAGTCGGCGACGCCCCACAGCACCGACGAGGTCAGGGCGAAGGCGATCGCGGCCATCTACGAGGCCTCTGTCGCGCTCGTGGGCGCCCGGTCAGCGGCGCTTGCCGCGCCCGTAGAGCAGCCGCAGGCCGCCGAACAGCAGCTTCGAGACCGCCGGCTTGTACGGGAACATGTAGAGGTCGCGCTTGAGGTGCACGCGGCTGATGAACAGCGACTGCTGCTTGGTGAACTTGCGGATCCCGCCGGCGCCGTGGCGGGTGCCCAGGCCGGACGCCTTCCAGCCGCCCATCGGCAGCTCGACGGCGACGTAGTTCAGCAGCGCGTCGTTGACGCAGACCGCGCCGGCCTGCATCCGCCGCGCGAGCTGCTCGCCGCGCTCGCGGTCGCCCGTCAGCACCGCGCCGCCGAGGCCGTAGGGCGAGTCGTTGGCGAGCTTGAGCGCCTGCTCGGCGTCGGCGACCTTCATGATCGGCAGCGTCGGTCCGAACGTCTCCTCGGTCATCGCCTTCATCGTGTGGTCGACGTCGACGAGCACCGTCGGCTCGTAGAAGCTGCCCGCGCCGGCGCGCCGCTTGCCGCCGGTCAGCGCCCGCGCGCCCTTGTCGAGCGCGTCGCGCACGTGCTCCTCGACGATCTCCAGCTGCCGGGGGAGGGTCATCGCGCCGACCTCGGCCGTCGCCGGGCCGGTCGACTCGCCCTGGCGCAGCGCGGCGACCTTGTCGACGACCTTGCGGACGAACGCGTCGTAGGCGGGCGCCTCGACGTAGACGCGCTCGATCGAGATGCAGGTCTGGCCGGCGTTGAGCATCGAGTAGTAGACGGCGAGGTTCGCGGCGCGCTCGAGGTCGGCGTCGGCGAGCACGATCATCGGGTCCTTGCCGCCGAGCTCCAGCGAGACGGGCGTCAGTCTCTGCGCGGCGCGCGCCATGACCCTCCGGCCGGTCTCCGTCGAGCCGGTGAACGCGACCATGTCGACCTCGTCGATCAGCGCCGCACCGGCGTCGCCGCGACCCGTCGCGACCTGGAAGACGCCGTCGGGCAGGCCGCTCTCGGCGAGCCCCTCGGCGAGCAGCAGCGACGTCAGCGGCGTGATCTCGGATGGCTTGAGGATCACGCTGTTGCCCGCCAGCAGCGCGGGCAGGCAGTCGCCGAAGGAGTTCGTCAGGGGGTAGTTCCACGGGCCGATCACGCCGACGAGGCCGAGCGCCTGGTAGCGGACGACCATCTTCTTGCCCTTGACGGCGAGCGTGCTGGCGTGGATCGGCTCGTCCTGCAGATAGTCGGCGCCGTGCTTGATCCAGAAGTCCAGCGCGCCGCCGGCATAGTTGATCTCCACCATGTAGGCGTCCTCGTAGGTCTTGCCGGTCTCCGCGACGATCGTCGCGACGATCCGGTCGGCGTTGGCCATGACCCACGTCTGCATCGCGCGCAGGACGCGCTCGCGGCCCTCGAAGCCGATCGCCTGCCAGCCGGGCTGAGCGGCGCGGCCGAGCTGCGCGAGCTGTGCGAGCTGCTCGGCGGCGAGGTCCGGGACGTGGGCGATGACCGCGCCGGTCGCCGGGTTCTCGACGGGGATCTCGGGCCCGCCGCCGAGGCCGTTCGTGCTCTGGGCGGCCGTGGTGTCGGCGCTGGCCATGTCAGGTGCTCCTTGCGGGTCGACGGTTGCGCTGCACGGTAGTCGGTCGGTCGACGCGCTCCCCGTAGGGGGCGACCGCGCGCGCCCGTTCAGCTGATCGCGCCGGCGGCGACGAGCGCCAGCACGGCCGTGCCCAGCGCGACGCGGTAGGCGATGAAGACGCCGGTCGTGTGCGTCGTCAGGAAGCGCAGCAGGAAGGCGATCGAGGCGTAGCCGCTGATGAACGCGAAGACCGTCGCGAGCGCGGTCGGTCCGAGCCCGGCGGCGCCCTCGGCGCTGCCGTCGACCACGTGGCGGAACTCGTAGACGCCGCTCAGCACGACCGCCGGGACCGACAGCAGGAACGAGAACCGCGCCGCCGCGACGCGGTCCATCCCGAGCAGCAGACCGGCGGTGATCGTCGCGCCCGAGCGCGAGACGCCCGGAATCAGCGCCAGCGACTGCGCGCAGCCGATCAGGATCGCGTCGCGGCGGGTGATGCTCGACAGGTCGCGGTCGCGCTTGGAGACCTTCTCGGCCAGCAGCAGCACCAGGCCGAGCACGATCAGCATCGTGCCGATCAGGTACAGGTCGCGGGCCCCCGTCTCGATCTGGTCCTGGAACGTGAAGCCGAAGATCACGATCGGGACGGTGCCGATGATCAGGTACCAGCCCAGCCGCGCGTCGAGCTCGGCGCGGCGCGACGGGTCGCGCAGCGAGGCCGACCAGGCACGCGCGATGCGCAGCAGGTCGGCGCTGAAGTACAGGACGACGGCCGCCATCGTGCCGAGCTGGATGACGGCGGTGAACGCGGTCCCGGGGTCGTCCCAGCCGGCGAAGGCGGGAACGATCCGCAGGTGACCGCTGCTGGAGATCGGCAGGAACTCGGTGAGCCCCTGGACGATCCCCAGGACGATGGCTTGGAAGAGGTCCAAGCCGGGTGTGGCTAGCTGGGCGCCGGTTCGCCGAGGTCGATGTTCGCGATGTGGATCGGCTCGACCGGGCGGTCGGCGCCCTGCGTGGGCGTGTTCTCGATCCGGTCGACGACATCCATCCCGTCCGAGACCTGGCCGAAGACGGTGTGCTTGCCGTCCAGCCAGGGCGCGGCGTCGATCGTGACGATGAAGAACTGCGAGCCGTTCGTGTTCGGACCGGCGTTCGCCATCGCCAGCGCCCCGCGCACGACCTTGTGCTCGTTGATCTCGTCGTCGAACTTGTAGCCCGCGTCACCGGTGCCCGTGCCGTAGGGGCAGCCACCCTGGATCATGAAGTCCTTGATCACCCGGTGGAAGGTCAGGCCGTCGTAGAAGCCCTCGGTCGCGAGCTTGCGGAAGTTCGCGACCGTCTCGGGCGCATCCTCGTCGAATAGCTCGAGGACGATGACGCCCTCGGTCGTTCTCATCGCGGCAGCAGACATGCGGCCCAGCTTAGCCTGACGGTCGCTACGGCGTTCCGCGCAACGCGACGTCGCCGATCGCGACGCGCGGGTCGGCCGCGTCGGCGACGCTCGTGACGTGCAGCAGCAGCAGCTGGACCTTCGCGCCATCGCCCTTGTCCTTGAGCAGGATCAGCTTGCCGCTCTCGACGGACTTCGTGTTCGTCAGGTGGATCCAGCGCTTGTCGATGACGTCCGCGGGCATCTCCTTGGCGCTCGTCGCGCCGTAGACCTCGAGCGTGAAGCCCTCGGTCGGAGTGGTCAGCCGCAGCGAGCGCAGCGAGTAGGGCCGGCCGAGGTCGATCACGAGACCGGCGCCGACCGGCTGGCCGTCGGCCGGCACGACGACGTCCCAGACGGTCTGGGGGTCGTCGTCGATCGCGTTGGCGGCCGGCCCGAACTCGGCGCCTGCGCGCGTGTTCGGGTCATACGTCTTGGCGGCGTTCCTCGGGAAGCCGATCAGGGTTGCGCTCGCGGCGGTGGCGGCGCCGCCGTCGGAGGACGAGCCGGTGTTCCCACCACCGCCCGGGGCGGGGTCGTCGGACTCGTCGTCGGCGTCGTCCGGACCGGGCCCCGGTGGCCCGACGGGGGTGTTCGTCGGTGCCTGCGGTGGCCTCGTCGTCGGGATGACCGGGTTGCCGCCCGGCCGCGGGGCCGGGGGCGCCGTGACGCCCGGGCCGGTCGCGCCCGGCTGCACGGCGGCGGGCGCGGGCGCGGTGCCGCCCGGGGTCTGAGCGAGGATCGGGGCGGCGGAGCCGGCCGATGGCGCCGAGGCGCTGCGCTGCGCGTCGCTCGTCAGGGCCGCGTAGGCCGCGACGACGCTGCAGGCCAGCAGCGTCGAGGTCAGGCCGACGACGCCGAACGCGGCGCGCCACCCGGGGCGATCGCCGATCCGGCCGGGCGCGGCGGTGCCGCATTCCAGGCACCAGTCCTGGCCGCGCTCCATCGCGGCGGCACAGTGCTGGCAGGCGTCGTCCGGTGGGCTGGTCGTAAATCTGCGGAGGACTCGTCGAAGCAAACGCACGTTGACCCAGGGTAACGCCCCGGCCGGGATCGAGTTGCGGTCGGCCGGTTCAGCCGCCGAGCATGCCGGGGTCGGCCGGCACGTCGACGGCCTGCTCGCGCAGCGCCGCGAGCGGCACGACGTCGACCGCGCGCTCGTGCGTCGAGGCCAGCACGACGTAGCAGGCCGCGCCGTCCTCGTAGGCGCGCAGCCAGTTGACCGCGGTCACGCACCAGCGGTCGCCGGGGACGAGACCGGGGAAGCGATAGAGCGCCATCGGCGTGCTGAGATCGTTGCCGATGCGGCGCTGATGCTCGAGGAACTCGGCGGTGACGACGGCGCAGATCGTGTGGCTGCCGCGATCCTCAGGTCCGGTGCTGCAGCAGCCGTCGCGGTAGAAGCCGGTCAGCGGCTCGGTCCCGCACGGTTCGAGCGGGCCGCCGAGGACGTTGCGTTCGACCGGCCGAGGCGGGCCGGGCGGCGACGCCATCGCCGGCTAGACCTTTGCGAGCTCGGCGCGGATCCGGCGTCCGCGCACGCGCTCGCCGTCGACCGCCGCGGCGATCCGCTCGACGTCCGCCGCGGGCACCGAG
Source organism: Solirubrobacteraceae bacterium (assembly GCA_030690545.1). Taxonomy (GTDB): domain Bacteria; phylum Actinomycetota; class Thermoleophilia; order Solirubrobacterales; family Solirubrobacteraceae; genus CADCVQ01. The sequence continues at coordinate 9,258 of JAUYGN010000123.1, read as the reverse complement.
AGAAACGCGAAGTGCTCGAGCACCTTGACGTCGCGCACGGCCTCGCCGTCGATCGCGGCGGCGCGCGTGACGGCGCTGACGAGGTCGGCGACCTCGATCCCGGCGGCGTGGCCGCCGGCGACGATCAGCTTCGCGTAGGGCTCGTCGCCGTTGCGCGTGATGTGCGGCTTCGTGTGACGGCGAGGCTTCTCGACGACGGGCGCGGGCGCGACCGTCGCGCCGGCCTCCCAGGGCGAGACCTTCATGCCGATGTGGGCCTCGATCGCCTCGAGCTCCTTCTCCTGCTTGGGCTCGACGAACGTGATCGCGCGCCCCGCGCGCCCGACGCGGCCGGTGCGGCCGATGCGGTGCACGTAGACGTCGGGCGAGCGCGGGACGTCGAAGTTCACGACGTGCGTGACGGTCGAGATGTCCAGGCCGCGGGCGGCGACGTCGGTCGCGACGAGGATCGGCACGCGGCCGCCCTTGAAGCCGAGCATGACGCCGTCGCGCGAGCCCTGCGACATGTCGCCGTGCAGCGCCTTGCAGTTGAAGCCGCGGTCCTTCATCTTCTTGTAGAGCTGGTCGGTGCGGATCTTCGTGCGCGCGAAGACGATCGCCTGGTCGGGCTTCTCGGCCTCGAGCACCTCGACGAGCTTGTCGGGCTTGTCGGCCGTCTTGACGGTGAGCTGGAACTGCTCGACGGAGTCGACCGTCAGCGTGTCGGACTTCACCTTGACGTGCTCGGGGTCGTAGAGGTAGTTGTCGGCGAGCTTGCGGATCGGCGGCGGCATCGTCGCGCTGAAGAGCGCCGTCTGGCGGCTGTTGGGCGTCAGCCGCAGGATCTTCTCGACGTCTTCCAGGAAGCCGAGGTCGAGCATCTCGTCGGCCTCGTCGAGGACGACGAAGCGGCACGCGTCGAGCACGAGCGAGTGGCGGCTGATGAGGTCCAGCACGCGCCCGACGGTGCCGACGACGATGTGCCCGCCGGCCTTCAGCTGGGCCTGCTGGGTGCGGATCGGCGCGCCGCCGAAGACGGCGACGACGTCGGCGCCCTTGCGGGTCGCGTAGGCGCGCAGCGCCTGCGTCACCTGGATGCAGAGCTCGCGCGTCGGCGTCAGGACGAGCGCCTGCACCTCGGGCTCGGTCGGGTCGATGTACTCGACGATCGGCAGGCCGAAGGCGGCGGTCTTGCCGGAGCCGGTCTGCGCCTGCCCGATGACGTCGCGGCCCTCGAGCATCGGCGGGATCGCCTGCTCCTGGATCGGGCTCGGCTGCTCGTAGCCGACGTCCTGCAGTGCGTTGAGCGTGCTGTCGGAAAGTCCGAGATCGGCGAAGGTGGTCACGGATGCCAGCTTAGTCGGTGCGCTGCCGTCTTCCGCTGCGGGAATCCCCTCCGGCGATCACCCGGCGACGACGACTCGAGCGCCGACGACCTCGTAGGTCGATCTGGCGCGTGCGTCGCGCGTCGCCAGCGTGGCGTCATGCTCGACGGCCGCGAGCGCGACGAGCGCGTCGTAGACGGCGCCGCCGGCGATCCCGAGCTCGCCCAGTCGCTGCGGGAGCCGCCGCGATGTCGCCGGCCTGAGCACCAGCGGCGCGTCGAACCGCGTCTCCAGGAGCTGTGCGGCATCGAGCGGTGCCAGCCGCACGAGGCCGGGCAGTCGTGTGAGTACGGAGTACGTCTCGGCAACGGCGTGTCCGCTGAGCGCGACCTTCCTGCCATCACACCAGCGCACGACCGCGGCGTGATCGCCGTGCGTCTGCACGAGCAGCGGGATCGCGACGCTCGTGTCGAGCGCGAGCGCAGTCAACGTCGCCCGCTGTCGATCAGCCCGAAGACCGTAGCGTCGTCGATGACGGTGTCGCCGGTGGCGACGAGCACGCCGTCTTCGTACACGAGTCGTGCGGTACGTCCGGCGGGGACGATCTGAAGGCCGGCGCCGTAGCGGGAGATGTCGACCTTCGAACCCGCCGTCAACCCCAGCGCGTCGCGCAATGGCTTCGGGACGACGATGCGCCCGACCGAGTCGATCGTGGTCTCCATCTGGGAAGACGTTACCACTTCGCTACCAGCAGATCCCATCGTGTGTCGAACGGTCCCGGTGGCCCGGTCAGCCGGCGAACTCGCCGATGACGTCATGCAGCATCGCCAGCGACGGTCGCCACTCGACGCGTGCGGCCGAAGCGAGGACGGCGTCGATATCGAGCAGCCCGATCTCGCGGGCGCGCTCGAAGGTCGCTCGCAGCTCGCCGCGCGGGAGGACCTCCGCGAGATCGACCAGCGTGCGCGCCGGGGAGGTGACGCGCAGCCCGCCGGGCATCGTCACGACGTCGTCCGGATGAAGTTCGGGGGCGTAGTGGATCCTGACGCCGGGCGGAGGGTCCGGCGCGTCGCGCGGGTCGCCGGCGAAGCCGGGCACGGTCACATCGATGAGGTCGTCGTCGTACATGGCAACGATCGTCGCGCGGGTCCCTGTCACGACTCAAGACGCGGGTGCAACGAATCTGCGTAGCGACCCTGCTCCGGGCGATACGTCCGCCGTGCTCCGATCAGCTGCGCAGGCGTCCGTCGGCGGCCAGTCGTACCGAGGCGGCCTGCGCTTGGTCTGCGGTGAGCTCGTCGAGGCGCTGGGCGGCGAGGCGGACGCGGTGGTCGACGTGGGTGGCGGCGAGCGCGCGGGTCTGGGCTTCGCAGTCCCACAGGCATTCGACGGCGGCGTCGGCGGCGAACATCGGGTCTGATGCTGCGAGCGCGGCGACGATGTAGCGCCGGCCGTAGGAGTAGGGGATCTCCTCGTAGGCGCGCAGCAGCTCGTCGTAGGGGCCGTGCAGGGCGCTGCGTCCGAGCGCCTGCGCGAGTGAGCAGATGACGTAGACGTCGCCGTCGAGGCCGTGGTCGAGCTCGCGGGTCAGCGCGCTGCGGGCGGGGGCGAGGTCGTCGTCCTCGGCGTGGGTGGCGAGGATGCCGGCTGCCTTGCGCCGCCGTGCCCAGTCGGTCGAGGTCAGCCAGTCGTGGGCGAGCGCGCGGGTCTGTGAAAGCGGCATCGCTTCGAGCGCCAGCGCGATCGCGCCCTGCAGCTTGTCGCGCTCGGCCTTCGTGTTCTGCTCGGCGATCTGCAGCAGCTCGCTGTGACCCTGGCGACCGAGCGCGAGGATCGCGGCGCGGCGCATCGGGACCGCGGGGTCGCCGGCCGCGGCGAGCAGCAGCTCGACGTCGGCGGATGCCGTGCGGGTCGCGAGCTCATCGGCGATCTGCGTCCAGCGCGAGTCCTCGGCGATCCGCAGCAGCGTCGCGGTGCTCATCTCGCGCGGGCGCGGACCCGCCCTTGGCTGCGACCCGCGCTGGCGGGCACCGGTGCGCCGCTTGGTCGCGGAGGAGGGTGGCGCCGCGGTCAATGCGGGACCGCCGCCACCAGCGCCGCTCCCGCCACCGGCGCCGCCGCGCGGCTGCTCGATCGCGAGCGCCCGCGCGATGCGCGGGTTCTCGACCGACCACATCGTCCACGGCCGCTCGCGCGGGTCGATCCCCGTCAGCGCCTCGGCGAGCGCGTCGCCCGTCGCGAAGCGCTCGACGAGCACGGCGTCGAGGCCGGCGACGACCTCGGGCCAGGACGACGCGCCGCTCGCCGCGTCGTAGTCGCCGACGAGCTCGTCGATCGCGCGCGGCCAGGAGCGGCCGTAGGCGACGTACTCGCGCAGCGCGCGGCGTGCGTCGGCATGGCCGCGGGCGGCCATCCGGCCGAGCATGCCGAGCACATCGCCGGTCGTGTCGGGGTCGTCCTCGTCGCTGTCGCGCAGCCACAGCTCGAGCGCGCTCGTCGGCAGCCGCAGGTCGAGCGCGAGCGTCGCGTGGTAGTCGTCGCGGTCGTCGAGCTGGCGGTCCCAGCGCGGGTCGTTGAAGACGCAGTGCAGCAGGAGCGCGTGGCCGACGGCGCGGTCGGCGTCGAGCGCCCAGAGGTAGCCCGAGCCCAGCCCGCGCTGCAGCTTGCCGAGCGGATCGGCGGCGTCGGCCAGCGTCGGCAACCCGCGTCGCATCGCACGATCGTGGCAGGGATCGTCAGCCCGCGTTCGAGGCGGCCACACCGCCCGCGTCGTGCGCCGGCACCCCGTCTGTGGCACCCTGCGCCGATGGTGCGCAAGGCGGCGAGATACAGGCGACGCGGCCCCGACGCGCTGCCGTCGTTGCAGCGCCTGCTCGACGGCGCCTCCGACGCGGTCAACCGCCGGCTACGCGCAGGTCGCGCCCCGGTCGTGATCGCCGCCGCCGCGGTACCCGTCGCCGTCGGGCTGATCGCCGCGCGCAAGCGAATCGGCATCCCCCCGGCGCTGACGCTGCCGCTCGGCTGCGTCCCGCCGCTCGGCCTGGCGATCGCCATGCCGAAGGGACGCAAGCGCTACCTCGCCGTCGGAGCCGGCTACATGCACCTCTTCAAGCTCGGCTGGGAGCTGCCCTACGACGATGTGGAGAAGCTGCGCAGGCGGTTGTGGATCGACGAGCCGATCCGCTTCGACACGGTCGTCGGGCTCGGCGTGCCGCCGGGCCTGCGGCTGCAGCGCGCGCTGCGCACGCCCGGCGAGGTGACGCTGTTCGACAAGGCCGTGACGGTCGTCTACGCCTCGTGGTTCCTGCCGCACCTGCTGCTCGCCTACCTCACCGCGCGCCACGAGGAGTACGTCCCGCGCGCCGGCGCACGCCTGTCGGCCGCCTATCACCTCACGTGCCCGTTCTACTTCCTCACGCCCGAGGCGCCGCCGTGGTGGGCGTCGGAGAAGTCGGGCCGGATGAACGGCGAGATCGAGCGCGTCGCGCGGCTCGTCGTCTGCGACGTGCTCAAGCGCCCGCCGCCGGAGGACGGCGCCGTGCCCGGCAACCCGTGGGGCGCGATGCCGTCGGACCACATCTCGTCGGCGGCGATCACGGCGATGGGCCTGGCCGAGATCAGCCCGCTCTACGGCGCGCTCGGCTGGACGTACGTCGGCGCGGCCGCGTTCGCGATCGTCTACCTCGGCGAGCACTACGTCGCCGACGTCGTCGTCGGCCTGCTCATCGCCGAGGCCGTACGGCGCGCCGAGCCGCTCGCGGCGCCGTTCGTGCGAGCGGTCGCGCGCGCCGTGGAGTGAAGAAGCCGCGACGTCAGGTGACCGTGCGCACGGAGAGGCGTGTCGCGATCGTGTTGACGGGTCGCATGTTGGCGACATGGCCCACGACGGAAGCAGTGCTTCGAGCCGACCTAGATGGTTGATTGCACGTCGAACGACGGGTCGGCGCGTGCCTCGGCGCGGACGACGGCGTCGGTGAGCTTGGGGATCTCGCGCAGCAGCCGCTCGAGCATCCGCTCCTCGTCGGCGCGGATCGATGCCGCCAGCGTGGCGGTCTCGCCGTCGCCGACCGCGCCGGCGAGGCGCTCGATCGCCGTGTACGTCGCGATCTCGAGCGCTTCGGCGGCGTAGGCGACCCTGGCGTTCCTCAGCACCTGATCCTCGCCGCCGGATCCGAGCAGCAGCTCGAGCGGCGCCCTGCCGAGGGCCAGCGCCTGACCGGCGACGGCGCCCACGGTGTCGACGACGAAGGCCAGCGGGCTGCGGGCGTCACCGAGCTCGCGCAGGCGCTCGCCGACGCGCGCGGCGTGATCGCGCGTCTGCGACAGATGCTCCTCCAGCGCCGTGCGGTAGCTGCCGCGCGGCGTCATCTCGAGCTGTGCCCGCAGCTCGCCGATCAGCGCCTGCTCGCCGGCGTGCGCCTCGCGCAGATACTGCGCGACCTTCTTCTCGGCGGCGTTCATGTCGAACCTCCGATCACCGTGAGCGCCGCCCGCGGGTCGCGTCGAGCCGGCGCCGGTCGCGCTTCGTCGGCCGCGCGCCGAGGTCGGCGCCGGGCGCCGGCGACTGCAGCCGGCGCTGCTGGGCGGCGAGCTCGCGCGCGGCGATGCTGTCGGGCGTCTCCTCGTAGAGCGTCGCCGCGACCGTCGCCGAGCCGCGCTTCTCGGCGAGGGCGCACACGACGACGACACGCCGTGCGTGTCCGATCGCGAGCTCGATCTCGTCGCCGGCCGCGACGTCGCGACTCGGCTTGACGCGCGCGCCGCCGACCTGCACGTGCCCGCCCCTGACGGCCTCCGAGGCGAGCGTGCGGGTCTTGTAGAAGCGCGCCGCCCAGAGCCACTTGTCGATCCGCACGCCGGCCATCGCCGTCGATGATCGCAGCCCTATCCTCGGCTGGCGATGGCCACCGCCGCGGATCTCAAGGTCAGCTATCCGCCCGAGCTGCCGGTCAGCGCCCGCCGCGACGAGCTGCTGGCGGCGATCGGCTCGCACCAGGTCGTCATCGTCGCCGGCGAGACCGGCTCGGGCAAGACGACGCAGCTGCCGAAGATCTGCCTCGAGCTCGGGCGCACGAAGATCGCCCACACGCAGCCGCGGCGGATCGCCGCGCGCACGGTCGCACAGCGGATCGCCGACGAGCTCGGCGTCCAGCTCGGCGGCGCCGTCGGCTACAGCGTGCGCTTCGACGACGCATCGGCCGCGGGCACCCTCATCAGGCTCGTCACCGACGGCCTGCTGCTGGCCGAGATCGGGCGCGACCGGCTGCTGCGCCGCTACGACACGATCATCCTCGACGAGGCGCACGAGCGCAGCCTGAACATCGACTTCCTGCTCGGCTACCTGCGCCAGCTGCTGCCGCGCCGGCCGGACCTCAAGCTCGTCATCACGAGCGCGACGATCGACACCGAGCGCTTCAGCGAGCACTTCGGCGGCGCACCGGTGATCGAGGTCTCGGGTCGCACCTACCCCGTGCAGCTGCGCTACCGGCCGCTCGTCGACGAGGACGACCCGGTCGACGCGATCGGCGACGCCGTCGAGGAGCTGCTGCACGACGCGCCAGGCGACGTGCTCGTCTTCCTCAGCGGCGAGCGCGAGATCCGCGACACCGCCGAGGCGCTGACCGCGCGCCTGCCGCAGCGGACCGGCGTCCTGCCGCTCTACGCGCGCCTCTCGCCGGCCGAGCAGCAACGCGTCTTCGCGCCGCACGCCGAGCGCCGCGTCGTGCTCGCGACGAACGTCGCCGAGACCTCGCTGACGGTGCCCGGGATCGGCGCCGTCGTCGATCCCGGCACCGCGCGGATCAGTCGCTACAGCGCGCGGCTGAAGGTCCAGCGGCTGCCGATCGAGCCGATCTCGCAGGCCTCGGCCAACCAGCGCATGGGCCGCTGCGGGCGCACCTCGGACGGCATCTGCGTGCGCCTCTACTCCGAGCAGGACTTCGCCGACCGGCCCGCCTTCACCGACCCCGAGATCCTGCGCACGAGCCTCGCCGCGGTGATCCTGCGGATGGCCGCGCTCGGCCTCGGCGAGGTCGAGGACTTCGGCTTCCTCGACCCGCCCGACCGCCGCCAGATCCGCGACGGCAAGGCGCTGCTGCACGAGCTCGGCGCGTTGCACCCGAACGCCGCCAGCCCGCGCAAGCGCCTGACCGCGCTCGGGCGCCGCCTCGCGCAGCTGCCGGTCGACCCGCGCATCGGGCGGATGGTGCTCGAGGCCGACCTCGCCGGCTGCGCCGACGAGGTCGTCGTGATCGCCGCCGCGCTGTCGATCCAGGACCCGCGCCTGCGGCCCGCCGAGAAGCGCGCCGAGGCCGACGAGCGCCACGCCCGCTTCAAGGACGAGCGCTCGGACTTCCTCGCCTACGTGAACCTGTGGCGCCACCTGCGCGCGCAGCAGCAGGCGCTCTCGCGCAACGGCTTTCGCAAGCAGTGCCACGCCGAGTACCTGCACTACCTGCGCGTGCGCGAATGGCAGGACCTCGCCGGCCAGCTGCGCCAGGCCGCCCGCTCGGTCGGCGTGACGATCAACAGCGAGCCGGCCGCGCCCGACGACATCCACCGCGCGCTGCTCGCCGGGCTGCTGTCGCAGGTCGGCCTGCGCGATGGCGTGCGGCGCGAGTTCGAGGGCGCGCGCGGCGCGCGCTTCACGCTGTCGCCCGCGTCGGCGCTGGCGCGCAAGCCGCCGGTCTGGGTGATGGTCGCCGAGCTCGTCGAGACGACGCGCCTGTGGGCGCACACCGCGGCGCAGATCCAGCCGCGCTGGATCGAGCCGCTCGCCGGCCACCTGCTCAAGCGCACGTACTCCGAGCCGCGCTGGGAGCGCAGGCACGCATCGGTCGTCGCGACCGAGCGCGCGACGCTGTACGGCGTGCCGGTCGTCGCCGCGCGGACGGTCGCCTACGGGGCGATCGACCCCGAGCTGGCGCGCGAGCTGTTCATCCGCCGCGCGCTCGTCGAGGGCGACTGGAGCGCGCGTCACGACTTCATGCGCGACAACCGCGAGCTGCTGGAGGAGGTCGAGGAGCTCGAGCACCGCGCGCGGCGGCGCGACATCGTCGTCGCGACCGACGCCGACCTGCATGACTTCTACGACGCGCGGATCCCGGCGACGATCGTCTCCGGCGCGCACTTCGACCGCTGGTGGAAGGACGAGCGCCGCCGCGACCCCGGGCTGCTGCGCTACACGCGCGAGCTGCTCGTCGGCGACGCCGGGATCGACGCGGCCTCGCTGCCCGAGACCTGGCTGCAGGGCGCCGACGTCGAGCTGGCGCTGAGCTACCGCTTCGAGCCGGGCGCCGAGGACGACGGCGTCACGGTCAACGTCCCGCTGCCCGCGCTCGCGACGCTGCGCGAGGCCGGCTTCGACTGGCTCGTGCCGGGGTTGCGCGAGGAGCTCGTCACGGCGCTGATCCGCTCGCTGCCCAAGGAGCTGCGCCGCCCGCTCGTGCCGATCCCCGAGACCGCCGCGCAGGTCGTCGCCGGGCTGCGGCCGCGGCGCGGCGCGCTCGTCGACGCCCTCGCGCGGGAGATCGAGCGCGTGCGCGGCGTGCGCGTCGACCCCGGCCAGTTCGATCCCGGCCGCCTGCCGGCGCACCTGCGCACGCGCTTCGCGGTGCGCGACGAGCACGGCGAGACGATCGCCTCGGGCGAGGACCTCGAGGCGCTGCGCGCACAGCTGCGCCCGCGCCTGCGCGCCCAGCTCGCCGCGGCGACGGCGCCCTACGAGCGCAGCGGCCTGCGCGCCTGGACGATCGGCGAGCTGCCCCGCAGCGTCGCACTTCCCGGGATGGGCGATGCGGCGCGCGCGTTCCCGGCGCTCGTCGACGAGGGCGAGAGCGTCGCCGTGCGCGTCTTCGAGACGGCCGGCGCGCAGGCGGCGGCGATGGCGGCCGGCACCCGCGCGCTGCTGCGGATGACCGTGGCGTCGCCGCTGCGGGCGGTACAGCGCGGGCTC
>JAUYGN010000077.1 GCA_030690545.1 Solirubrobacteraceae bacterium | reverse complement strand
GCCGTCGCGCACGAGCTCGGCGAGCGACGCGCGCAGCAGCCCGCCGAGCGCGCCCGCGACGGCGCGCTCGTAGCCGGGCTCGACCTCGAGCGCATCGGCCAGCGAGCGAGCCCCCGCCGCGCCGCCGCGACCGGCCGCGGCCGAGCGGGTGCGCAGGAACTGGTTGCAGGCCGCCAGCTCGGCGCCGACGCGGGCGGCCTCGCGGCGCGCCGCCTCGAGCGCACGGTCGGCCTCGCGACGACGTTCGCGTGCAGCCTCCGCGGCAGCGGTCGCCGACGCCAGCAGCGCGCGCTTGGCCTCGACGGCGCCCTGCCCGTCCCGTGTCGCCGAGTCGGCTTCGGCGCGCGCCTGCTCGAGCGTGACGAGCTCGCGCTGCAGCTGCGTCGCGTGATCGGCGGCGAGCTGCTCGAGCTCGCCCTCGAGCGCGGCGATCCGCTCGCCGCCGTCATCGGAGACGGCCTCGCCCTCGGACGCCGCCAGCGCACTCAGCGCCGTCAGCTCGTGCGTGCGCCGTTCGACGCGATCGCGCAGGTCCTCGGTGGTCGAGCGGGTGCGCTCGAGGCGCAGCTCGACGCGCTCGCCGGCCGAGCGCGCGCGGTAGACCACCTCGGCAAACGCCTCGCGCTGCTCGCTGCGACGGGCCATCGCCTGCTCGGCCTCCCGGCGGCGCGCGGCGACCGCGCGCAGGGCCGTCTGCGCCTCGTCGCGCGCGTCGCGCGCGGCCGTCGCGACCTCCTCGGCGGCCTGCAGCTCCCCGCGACGGGCGCGCGCGATGTCGCGAACGAGCTCCCAGCGCGCCTGCAGCGTCTGGCGCTCGAGGCGCTCATGCAGCTCGGCGGCCTCGGCCTGGCGCTTGAGCGGTCGCAGCCGCGAGCGCGCCTCGCGCTCGACGTCGAGCGCGCGATCGAGGTTGTCCTGCGTGCGCTCGAGCTTGAGCTGCGCGCGGCGCCGCCGCTTGCGATGCTTGCCCAGGCCCGCGGCCTCCTCGATCAGCAGGCGCCGATCGCGCGGCTTGGACGTCACGATCGACTCGACGCGACCCTGCGAGACGACCGAGTGCATCTCCTTGCCCAGGCCCGTGTCGGAGAGCACCTCGAGCACGTCGACGAGCCGGCACTTCGCGCCGTTGAGCCGGTACTCGCCGTCGCCCGAGCGATCGAGCCGGCGCAGGATCGAGATCTCGCCGAGCGGAAGGTCGACCGCGCCGTCGCCGTTGTCGATCACGATCTCGACCTCGGCTGCCTCCCTCGCCTTCACGCCGCGGCCGCCGCCGAAGATCACGTCGCGCATCGACTGCCCGCGGACGGCGAGCGGCGACTGCTCGCCCATCGCCCACAGCACGGCGTCGGTGATGTTCGACTTGCCCGAGCCGTTGGGCCCGACGACGACCGACACGCCGGGGCTGAAGTCGAGCCTCGTGCGATCAGGAAACGACTTGAACCCCTTCAGGGTCACCGACCTCAGGTGCACGTCAGCGCACGTCCCCGGCGCCCACGACGGGCTCGGCGGGATGCAGCGACTCCAGCGCGATCCGCGCCGCTTCCTGCTCGGCATGCTTCTTGGAGCGTCCCGCGCCGCGCCCGACCGCGACGCCGTCGACCGCCGCGACGACCTCGAAGGTGCGGTCGTGCGGCGGGCCCTGCTCGGCGACGATCGTGTACTCGACGAGCTCCGCACGGCGCGCGAGGCGCTCCTGCAGCGTGGACTTGAAGTCGACGGGGTTCGACAGGGCGTTGGCGATCTCCGGCTGGAAGGCGTCGACGACCGCGGCCGCGGTGCGCTCGTAGCCGCAGTGCAGGTAGCAGGCGCCGATCACGGCCTCGATCACCGATGCCAGCACGCGCTCGGTCTCGACGAGCGTCTCGGCGCTCTGGCCGATGCCCGGGGGCGCCGTCGCACGCAGCCTGTCGGGCACGCCGAGGCGCTCGGCGACGGCGCGACAGGACACGCCGGAGACGCTCTGGGCGCGGATCTTCGTCAGGCGGCCGGCGCCGAAGCGCTCGGCCTCCAGGCGCGGGTACAGATGCGCGGTCACGGCGAGGCCGAGGACCGAATCGCCGAGGAATGCCAGGCGCGAGTACGAGTCGCTGCGCCGCTCGGTCCACGAGGCGTGCGTGAAGACCTGCCGATACAGGTGCTCGGGCAGCTCCTCGAGGAGTTCGGTGAGAAGGCTCAGGGCTCGGATGGCTCGTGGGCGACGGTCTGCGCCATCGACCCCAGGACGAAGTCGACGGCTTGGCCGACCGTAGCGATCTTCGCCGCCTGCTCGTCGGTCATCGTCACGCCGAAGGAGTCCTCGAGCTCCTGCACGAGCGTGTAGAGATCGAGCGAGTCGGCTTCCAGATCGACCCTGAAGTTCGTGCTGTCGTCGATCCGCGCGGGATCGACCTCGAGCTCGTCGACGAGGTGCGCCTGGATCATGGCGAAGATCTCTTCTCGGGTCATCGCGCTGCTGCTCGCATCATTGCGCGGACACCGTAGAGCCGCTTCCGGACAGCGCGCCGCCCGGCTTGCGCAGCGCACCGGCCCGCTCGAGTGCGTCGTGCGTCTGGCCCGTGACGTCGCCGCTGACGCCCCGCGCGGCGAGCAGGATCGCGTGCGCGAAGCCGCGACTCGTGAAGCGACCGTGCGCGACGACGCCGATCTTGCGCAGGCCCAGCAGGTAGGCGCCGCCGGCGAGCTCGGGGTGGATCTCGTCGCGGAACGCCTCCAGCGCCGGGCGCATCAGCAGCCCGCCGGCCTTCGCGCGGGTCGAGGAGACGGCGGTCTGCTCGAGCAGCGCGATCATCTTGTCCGACACGCCCTCCATCACCTTCAGCGCGACGTTGCCGGTGAAGCCGTCGGTGACGATGACGTCGGCGTGGCCCTCGACGAGCGCGTGGCCCTCGATGTTGCCGACGAAGTTCAGGCCGGGCGCCGCGGTCAGGCGGGCGTGGACGTCGATCGTCAGCGGCGATCCGCGCGTCTCCTCCTCGCCGATCGACAGCAGCGCGACGCGTGGATCGTCGACGCCGTGAACGACCTGTGCGAGCGCCGAGCCCATGAACGCGAACTGGACGAGGTGCTCGGGCCGCACCTCGATGTTGGCACCGACGTCGACGAGCGTCACGGGCGCGCCGGGGACCGGTATCAGCGCCGCCAGCGCCGGGCGCAGGATGCCGCGGTCGCGCTTGATGTTGAACAGCGCCGCGGCCAGCGCGGCACCCGTCGAGCCGCCCGAGACGAGCGCGTCGGCGTCGCCCTCGGCGACGGCGCGGGCGGCGCGGACGATCGAGGAGTCCGGGTTGGCGCGCGCGGCGGCGGCCGGGTTGCCCTCCTTGGCGATCGACAGCGGCGCATCGACGACCTCGATCCCGGGGCCGGCGGCACCGAGCTCGGCCGCGGGTCCGAACAGCAGGATGCGCACGCCCTCGGCGGCGGCGATGTTCGCGCCGGCCGCCACCTCGGCGGGACCGAGGTCCGCGCCGTTGGCATCGACGGCGATCACCGGGACCTGCTGTGAGGCCGCCGGGGCGCTGCCGTCCGAGCGGGCAGCGCGGTCGAAGCGGTCGGTCAGTGCCGTGATGCGTCGGGCCGGCATCCGCCGGCCATCCTCAGTGGTCGTGGTCGTGCGCCGTGAGCGACGCGACGACCTCGCGGCCGGCGTAATGACCGCAGACCGGGCAGACCCGGTGGGGGCGGCGCGGGCTGTGGCACTGCGGGCAGGCGTTGTAGACGGGCGCCGCCATCTTGTGCTGGGCGCGGCGCTGGGCCGTGCGAGCGTGCGACTGCTTTTGCTTGGGAACGGCCATCGGCTCGCGGAAGGGTAGCGCAGCGGGCAGGGCGGCTCGTGTCGACTGATGCGAATCGCGGGAAGGAGTGGTGCCCTCGCGCGCGAACGGTAGTCGCATGAGCGAGCTCGAACTGGACCCCACGCTGCTGGAGACGCTGCGCGTTCTGGCGCAGCACGACGTCGAGTTCGTGCTCGTCGGCGATGTCGCCGAAGCGATCTACAACGAGGGCGGCTTCGTCTCCGGCGTGGCGATCGTGCCCGGCGGCTACGGACGCAACGTCGAACGCCTCAACGGCGCGCTGCAGGCGATGGATGCCGAGCAGGGGATCGCCGGGACCCCCGCGGTGACGGAGTACGACTACCGCCGCTGTGACCTGCGCGAGCTCGCGCCGTGCTCGTTCATGACCCGCCACGCCGACATCGACATCGACTTCGAGCCCAAGGGGACGGGCGGCTACCGCGACCTGTTCGACGAGGCCAAGCACACCGACCTCGCGCCGGGCGTGCGCCCGCTCGTCGCAGCACACGACGATCTCGAGCGGATCGCGCGCGGCAGCGCGCCGGCCGCGCCGTTCGCCCAGCCGCCGGCGGCGCTGCCTCCCGAGCCCGACGAGCACCTGTGGGCGACGGGCGACATCCGCGCCAGCCGGCCTACTCGAATCTGATCTCGCCAAGCTTGGCCCAGCGCCGATCGGGCATCGGCTCGTGGTGGTGCTCCGGCCCGGCCGCGTTGAGGTCCGCGCCACAGACGGCGCACAGGCCCGCGCAGTCGGCGCGGCACAGCAGTTGGACGGGCAGTGCGAGCGCGAGCGCGTCGCGCGCCCAGCCGCGCAGGTCGAGCACGTCGTCCTCGACGTAGGGGCTCTGCAGCTCCTCGACTTCGCCCGGCTGGTCGACCTCGCGCGCATCGACCGTGATCGACGGCTCAGCGGGCTCCAGGCAGCGCATGCAGGGCCCGCGCAGCGACGCGCCGAAGCGCAATCGCAGGGCGTGGCCGCTGTGCGTCGTACGCGAGATGTCAAGCGTCGCCACGACGGCGTCCGGGGTGACGACGTACGTCTCGCCGCCGAACCGCAACGGGTCGAGCGCGACCTCGAGCAGCAGCTGGCGACCCTCGCCGGAGGTCAGCCTCAGGCGACCGAGATCGAAGCTGTCGGTGCGGGCCGGCATGTCTGAGAACAGGCTATCGACGGCCTCCGATCGCGACTGCCCAGGCTATCGCTCGGCGAGCTCGCGCTTGAGCACCTTGCCGGTCGCGGTGCGCGGCAGCTCGTCGACGAAGACGACGTCGCGCGGGACCTTGAAGCGCGCGAGCGTCGCCTTGACGTGCTGCTTGACCTCGCGCTCGGAGACGCTCGCGCCGTCGCGCCGCACGACGAAGGCCCGCAGCCGCTGGCCGAAGTCGGCGTCGGCGACGCCGATCGCGGCGACCTCCGCGACGCCGTCGAGCAGGGCGATCGCATCCTCGACCTCGCGCGGGAAGACGTTCTCGCCGCCGGAGACGATCATCTCGTCCTCGCGACCGTCGACGTGCAGGCGCCCGTCGTCGTCGAAGTGCCCGACGTCGCCGGAGGACACGAGGCCGTCGATGACGGCCTTGCCGCCGCCGTCGGTGTAGCCGTCGAACGCGAGCTCGTTGCCGACGAAGATGCGGCCCGTCTCGCCCGGGCCGACCTCCTTGCCGGTGGCGTCGTAGAGGCGTACGACGGTTCCCCGCGGCGGGCGCCCGGCGGTGCCCGGCGAGGCGCGCAGGTCGGCCGGCGTGGCGATCGTCGCCCACGCCACCTCGGTCGAGCCGTAGAGGTTGTAGAGCACGTCGCCGAAGGCGTCCTGGACCTGCGTCGCAAGCTCGCCCGGCAGGGCCGAGCCGCTGGCGGCGATCACGCGCAGCGAGCCGGTGTCGTGCTTGCGCACGACCCGCGGTCCCTGCTGGAGGATGCGCTGCAGCATGACGGGAGCGACGATCAGCGCGTTCGCGCCGTGCTCGTCGATCGCGTGCAGCGTCCGCTCGGGATCGAAGCGCCGCAGCAGGACGATCGTCGCGGACAGCCCGAGGCCGAGCGCGAGGTGCGCGAGCCCCCAGGAGTGAAACAGCGGCGCGGCGATCAGCGTGCGCTCGCGCGCGCGCAGCGGGATCTTCGACAGCAGCGCGGCGGCCGGGTCGAGCGTCCGGGGCTCCTTGCGATAGGCGCCCTTCGGCGTCCCCGTCGTGCCGCTCGTGAGGATCACGATCGCTCCCTTGGCGGCGGGCGCGACGACCTCGGCCGGATCGCCGGCGTCGATCAGCGCCTCGAGCGTCGGCACGCCGGGCACGGCGCGCGCGTCCGGCGCCGTCCAGGCGACGAACTGCCGGCGGCCCGTCGCGGCGTCCGCGGCGACGTCCGCGAACTCGTCGTCGTGGACGATCGCGCAGGCCCGCTCGCGCTCGCAGACCTCGCTGACCTGGGGACCGGAGAAGGCCGTGTTCATCAGCAGCGCGTCGGCGCCGAGCTTCGAGCACGCGACTACCGCCTCGACGAACCCGCGGTGGTTGCGAGCGAGGATCGCGACGGTGTCGCCGGCGCCGATGCCGGCC
This sequence comes from Solirubrobacteraceae bacterium, assembly GCA_030690545.1. GTDB lineage: Bacteria > Actinomycetota > Thermoleophilia > Solirubrobacterales > Solirubrobacteraceae > CADCVQ01. Next base: position 31,980 of record JAUYGN010000077.1, on the reverse strand, counting down.
TCGCTCCAGGCGTGCGCGAGCGCGTTCGTGCGGCGGTGCACGGCCGCGAACGTCAGCTCGCCGAGCTCGTCGATCAGCGCCGTGACGTCCGGGTAGCGGATCGCGGCGACGGCGTACCCGCCGGCGAACGTCGGGCCCCAGTCCTTCAGCGCCAGGACCGTCCGCGCGAGCCGGTCGGGACGGGTCGGGGCCAGCATCCCGCACTCGACGAGCTGGCGGGCCGTGAAGGCCTTCGTCGACAGGCTGTCGAGGCGCATGGACGGCTGAATGTAGAGGCTCGCCCACCCAGCTAGGGCAGCCGCAGGCCCGCCGGCAGCACGCCGCGATCGATCAGCGCGTGGATGTCGGCCGCCCGCCGCGGGTTGAGGTACACGTGGCGCTGGCCGACGCTCGGCTTCTCGGCGAGCAGGCCCGCCGCGAGCAGCGCCTCGCCGATCTCGTCGGCCAGTGCGCGCTCGTTGCCCGCGAAGCCGCGCGACAGGTGGCGCACATCGGTGTGGTAGCCGCCCCACTTGCCCATCCCGTGCAGGCGCTGCAGTATCCGCCGGGCGATCCGCCGCGCCGGCTGCGGGTCGTCGTGCGGACGCGTCGCGCCACGATCGCCCTCGGTTCCCGCCGGCAGCAGCGCGAGCACGTCCTCCTCGTGCGCCGCGACCGAGTCGCCGTCCGCCGGACGACCGCCGAGGCGCGCGACGGCCTCGGCGCTGCGCAGCGCCTGCGAGATCGGCGCGCGCCAGTCGCCGGCGTCGGTCAGGACATGCGCCGGCAGCGCGAGCGCGCGGCTGCGCAGCCGGGCGATCGTCGCGGCGTGGTCCTCGAAGGCGATGACCGCCAGCTCGGCGTCCTCGTCGCCGACGGGGGCTCCTGCCGGTAGGCGCAGCGCGAGATGGTCGCCCAGCGCACCGGCCTGCAGGAGCAGGTCGGCGGGACCGCGCGGCGCGCCGGCCCCGGCGATCTCGACGAGCGCACCGATCGCCGCCGCGGCGGCCAGCCAGCCGCGCTCGGACACGGCGCGCGGATCGGCGCGCACCTCGACCGGCACGGGAACGGCCGCCAGCAGCGCGTCCGGCGCGGCGGCGACGACGATCGTGACGGGCTCGGCGCGCCCGGAGCGAGCGAGCGCCAGCTCGCGCTCGGAGCGGCGCAGCTCGTCGTGCAGCAGGTCGCGCAGCTGCGCGCCCCGCTCACGCGGCGCCGCCGTCCCACCGGCATCCTGGAGTGCGCTCGCGAGCAGGCTCATCCCACGAGCGTAGGGACGCCGCGCGCGGCGCCAGAGCACGGCGGTCCAGGCACTACGCTGCGCGGTCCGTGTCAGATTGGTTTGAGCACTTCGGCTTCGGACAGGTCGGCGACGAGCTGTTCATCGGTGCCTATCCGCAGGATGCCGACGACGTCGCCGAGCTGACGCGGCTCGGCGTGTCGCGGGTCTTCAACCTCGTGCAGGACGTCGAGTACCACGCCGGCGGGCGGGACGCGTGCACCGCGGCGCTCGCCGCGGCGGGCATCGTCGAGGAGCGCGTCGAGGTCGTCGACTTCGGCAACCTGCTGCCGGGGCACATCGAGCATGCCGCGCGCAGCGTGCAGGCGTGGCTGCGCGAGGGCGAGCGCGTCTACCTGCACTGCCGTGCCGGGATGCAGCGCTCGGCCACGGTCGCGGCGGCGATCGTCGCGCTGGAGGAGAACGTCGAGCCGGTCGAGGCGCTGCAGCGCGTCCGTGAGCGCAACCCGCGCGCCAACCCGCTCGAGCACCAGCGCCAGGATCTGCTGCGCTGGTGGACCGCCCGCGCGGACTGAGACCCGCATCAGCCGCGGTCCGTCGGGTGCGGTCCGTAGCGTGGGAGAGCGCATCATGAAGGCCGTCAGCCCCCTCCCACTCCCGCTCGCCCGCGTCCAGGTCTCCGGCCGCCGGCTGGCGATCGACTTTCTCAGCGTCGAGGACGAGACCGCCGTGCGCCTGGCGGCCGAGCGCGACGATCCCGTGCGCTTCGTCGTCGAGGCGATCGAGATCGGCGCGCGCGTGCTGGACCGCGAGCAGACCGGCGCCAACGCGGAGTTCGTCCGCGCCGAGTTCGAGAAGACCGCGCGCGAGCTGGACGCGGCGTTCGTCGAGCGCGCCCGTGCCGTCGCCGAGCGCCTCGACGAGAAGGTCGACGAGGTCTTCGGGCCCGAGCACGGGCACGTCACGAAGGCGCTCGCGCGCCACTTCGGCGACGAGTCGTCGACCGCCGTCCAGCACCGCGTGCGCGCCGTCCTCGGCGAGGTCTCGGCGCAGATGCGCGAGGATCTGCGCAAGCAGCTGTCGGCCGACGACGACGCCAATCCGCTGGCGGTCTTCCAGCGCACGCATCTCGCCGCCACGCGACAGATCGCCGGCGAGCAGTCCGAGCACCTGCGCGCGATGAGCGCCCGCCTGGAGGCGATGCGCGTCGAGATCGCGCAGCTGCGCTCCGAGCGCGAGAAGCTGACCGAGATCGCCGCCGTGCAGGACAAGGGCACCGCGAAGGGGCGCTCCTACGAGGAGGCGGTCGCCGAGGCGCTGCAGACGATCGCGACCGCGCGCGGCGACGATTGCGACGCCGTCGGCGACGTGCGCGGCGAGGGCGGCAGGAAGGGCGACGTCGTCGTCGCGATCGATGCCTGCGCGGGCCCGGCACGCGGCAAGATCGTCTTCGAGGCGAAGAGCTCGAAGCTCTCCAAGAACGAGGCCTTGGCCGAGCTCGACGGCGCGCTGGAGACGCGCGCGGCCGACTATGCCGTGCTCGTCGTCAGCGGCGATGCGAAGCTGCCGGCTCGCACCCATCCGCTGCGCGAGTTCAACGGCGACAAGCTGTTCGTGACATTCGATCCCGAGGACGGCTCGACGCTCGCGCTCGAGGTCGCCTATGCCCTGGCCCGTGCGCGGGTGCTGATGGCGCGCGCCGCCGACGACGGGCTCGACGTCGCGGCGCTGCGCGCCGAGCTCGAGCGCGCGCAGGGCGCGATGGAGGACGTGCGCCGCATCAAGTCGCAGCTGACGAACGCCACGACGAGCATCGAGGACGCCCGCAAGATCATCGACCTGATGGCGGCCAGCGTCCGCGGGCACCTGGCGACGATCGAGCGCCTGCTCGCCGACGCCGGCAACCCGCGCGACGCCTGAGCTGCCGGCACAGCGCAGGCGGGCGAGGGCGCCCGAGCGGTGGCGGATAGCGTCCAGCGCGTGATCCGGGCCGTGATCTTCGACTGCGACGGCGTCCTCGTCGACAGCGAGCAGCTCTCCAACAGCGTGCTGGCCGGGCTGCTGACCGCGGCCGGGCTGCCGACGACGCTCGAGCACTGCCTGCGCGAGTACCGCGGCCGCTCGCTGACGTCGGTGATGGAGCTTGCGACGCAGCGTCACGGCGCGCCGCTGCCCGACGACATCCCGGCGCGCTACTACGCCGCCGTGCAGGAGCGCTTCGCGGTCGAGGGCGAGGCGATCCCCGGCGTGATCGAGGCGCTCGACGCGATCACGCTGCCGGTCTGCGTCGCCTCGAGCGGGCCGCATCACAAGATGGCGGTCACGCTCAAGCGCGCGGGGCTGCTGGAGCGCTTCGAGGGCGCCATCTTCAGCGCGACCGAGGTGCGCCACGGCAAGCCGGCGCCGGACCTCTTCCTGCACGCCGCCCGCACGATGGGCTTCGACCCTGCCAGCACCGCGGTCGTCGAGGACAGCGTGCCGGGGATCGTCGGCGCGCGCGCGGCCGGGATGCGCGCGCTCGCGTTCGCGCGCGACACCGACGCCGACCTGCTGGCGAAGGCCGGCGGTGAGCCGTTTTGCGACATGGCCGAGCTGCCGAGCCTGCTCAACCAGCAGTGACGTAAGACGAACGTCCATCAAGAGGACCGCGCCCGTCCCCGTCCCGCGCATCACCCGATACGCGGGATATGGATGATCGACTTAGGTCATATGGAAAAACCCTTTGGCTCGTGCTCGTCCTCAGCTGCGTCGCCCCGGCTGCCGCTGCGGCCGCCGGCAGCGACCCGCTGTTCACCAGCCAATGGGCGCTCAGCGAGCCGAGTGCGACCGGTGCCCAGGAAGCCTGGACGCGCTCGAATGGCGCCGGGATCGTCGTCGCGGTGCTCGACACCGGGGTGCAGCTCGATCACCCCGACCTCGCCGGCAGCATCTGGACCAACCCCCGCGAGATCCCGGGCAACGGCATCGACGACGACGGCAACGGCATCGTCGACGACGTCCACGGCGCGAACATGCTCAACGGCAGCGGCAACGTCCACGACGACAACGGCCACGGCACCCACGTCGCCGGGATCGTCGCGGCGCGCCGGGGCAACGGCATCGGCGGTGCGGGCATCGCTCCCGGCGCGACGATCCTGCCCGTCAAGGTGCTCGGCGCCGACCTGACCGGCGACACGACGGCGCTCGCGAACGGCATCCGCTACGCCGTCGCGCAGGGTGCCCGCATCATCAACGTCTCGATCAACAGCAACGGCTACTCCGACGCCCTCGCCGGCGCCGTGCGCCATGCGGGCGCACAGGGCGCCACCATCGTCGCCTCGGCCGGCAACAGCAGCCGCAGCATCGACCTGCTGCCCTCCTTCCCCGCGTCGCTGCCCGATCCGGCGCTGCTCGCCGTCGCGGCGACCGACCAGACGGCCGGGCTCGCACGGCTGTCGAACTTCGGCCTGCTGTCGGTCGATCTCGCGGCACCGGGCACGCGGATCGCCTCGACGACGAGGGGCTCGGGCTACCAGTACCGCCAGGGCACCTCGGCGGCCGCTCCGTTCGTCGCCGGCTCGCTCGCCCTGCTCGCGGCGGCCCGCCCCGACCTGTCGCAGTCGGCGCTGCGCGGAGCGCTGCTGGCCACCGCTCAGCGGACGGGCAAGCTGACGTCGCTGATCGGCGCGGGACGCCTCGACGTCGGCGCCGCGATGCGCCGCGTCGCCGGCAGCACCGGCCAGGTCGAGCTGATCGCGGGCGCGGCCTCGGTCGGCGCCAGGCCGCGGCTGCGGCTGCGCTCGACCCTGAACGTGCGTCCCGGCCGGCGCTCGGTGCTGCGCTGGACGTCGACCGGCACCCGCGACGTCGTGCGCTGGCGGATCTCGCTGAACGGCCGCGCCGTCGCCACGGTGCGCAGCGGCAAGACCCGCCGCGTGACGCGCACGATCAGGCGCGCGGGCAGCCACCGCTGGGGCGTCGTCGGATTCAACGCCACGGGCAGGAAGATCGTCACCGGCAAGCGCGTCTTCCGCGTCAAGCGGGCGGCGCGGCGCTAGCGGACTTCGGCGGGCTCGTCCTTGCCCTGCAGGCGCTCGCGCCCGCGCTGGACGGCCGCGATGAACTTCGACAGGTTGACCTCGAGCGTGTTGAGGATCTCGTCGGCGTAGTCCTCGGCGCCGAGGCGGATCTCGCGCTCGCGCGAGCGCGCGTCCTCGATGATGTCCTCGGCGGCGCGCTGGGCCTGCTTGGTGACCTCCTCGTCGCCGACGAGCTGGTCCTGGCGCTCGCGCGCCTCCTTGATGATCCGCTCGGCCTCGCGCTTGGCCTCGGCGAGCATCTCCTGGCGCTCCTTGACGATCCAGCGCGCCTGCTTGATCTCTTCGGGGATCGTGGCACGCATCTGGTCGAGGATGTCGTAGATCTCATCCTTGTCGACGCGGACCTGACCGGTCATCGGGACGAGCTTGGCGTTGTGCACCAAGTCGTCGAGCTTGTCGATGAGTACGAGGACGTCCATGGCAACCCTTGATTCGCTAGCGGCCCAGCTCTTCCTTCAACCGTGCGGCTACCCGTTCCGGGACGAGCTCGTCGATTGCTCCACCGAACATCGCGAGCTCCTTGATCCCACTCGAGCTGATGAAACTGTACTGCGGGCTGGCCATCAGGTAGAGCGTGTCGATATCCGGGGCCTGCAGGCGGTTGAGCTGGTGCATCTCGAACTCGTACTCGAAGTCCGAGATCGCGCGCAGCCCCTTGACGATCACCTTGGCCCCCTGCTCGCGCGCGAAGTCGACGACGAGCACCGAGAAGGCGATGACGCGAACGCCGGCGAGATGCGCGGTCGCCTGCTCGATGAAGCCGATCCGCTCCTCCGTGCTGAACAGCGTCCTGCCCTTGCGCGCGGGCAGGTTGACGACGGCGACGATGACCTCGTCGAACAGCTCGGCCGCGCGAGCGATGATGTCGAGATGGCCGTTCGTCACGGGGTCGTAGGAGCCCGGGCAAAGGGCGATGCGCTGGTCAGATGTCATGGATGCGAATGACGGTGTCGCCGTAGCGGCGCTCGTCGGCGATCGGAAGGTCGAGTGCCACCGCGGCGCGGCGGTCGCTCTCGGTGACGACGCGGGCACCGGGTGCGAGCACCGCGGTCAGCCCCTCCGAGAGCTCCCGTCCCAGCTCGGCGGCATGCCGGTAGGGCGGATCGAGGAAGACGAGATCGTATGCCTCGCGGCGCGCCGATGCCGTCCGCAGGGCCGCGCGCGCCTCGATCGGGCGCACATCGGCGTCGATCGCGAGTGCGGCGAGGTTGGCGCGCAGCGCGGCGATCGCCCTGTGCGAGCGGTCGACGAAGACCGCCGATCCCGCGCCGCGCGAGAGCGCCTCGATGCCGAGCGCGCCCGAACCGGCGAACAGGTCGAGCACGCGCGCGCCGCCGACCGAAGGGCCGAGCACGCTGAACAGCGCCTCGCGGACGCGATCGCTCGTCGGCCGCGTCTCGCGACCGGCGGGCGTGACGAGCCGGCGTCCGCCGTAGAGGCCGGCGACGACCCGCATCCGGTCAGGCCCACGTGCCGCGACCCAGCAGGCTGCCCACGACGCGCTCGCGCAGCCTCCTGTTGCGCACCCGCACGTCGCCGAAGGTGCTCCCGCCGATGAGGATCACGCGCGGTGCGCCGGCTGGCGCCGGCGCACCGGTCTCCTCGTGAATGGAGCCGAACAGCGTCTTGCTGCGAATGTCGACGACGACGCCCTCGGGCACGAGCAGGTCGATGCTCCCGAAGACGCTGCCGGCATCGATCGTCACCTCCTCGAAGCTGACCGTCGCCTCGCGCAGATCGAGCACGATGTCGCCGAACCAGCTGCTCCACCGGCTCTTGGCCGGAACGACCCAGGCGCCCGAGCGGCGCACGTCGCCGAAGACCGCCGAGCGCTCTTCGGGCACCACGAGCTCGGCGCTCGCGCCCGTCGCCGCGGCCGATGCGGACGCGGGCTCGGGCTCGGTCGTCGGCAGGTCGCGGGTCAGCAGCGCGAGCTCAGCACGCGTGCGCGCTGCGGCCGCGGCCTCGATCCGATCGGCCAGCTCCTCGAACGTCAGGCGCCCCTCGCCGGCGGCAACGCGCAGGACGTCGATCGTGCGCTCCCGCTCGCTGTCGGAGGCGCGCACGTCGGGATGATCGTCTGCCGTCATCGACGCGACTGACTGTACCGATGCTCCCGATGCTCGCTGGGCGTCGCAGCCGCTGCGCGCTCGAGGCGGCACAGACGCAGCCAACCGGCATCGATGAGGAAGGCCGTTCGCACTGGCAGGCTCGGGCTCGGGTGCTCGCCCGACTGGCGCGAGTGTGTCGCATTTCTGTCGGGCGGCCGACAGAAACTCGACACACCTCCCCGGTGCCGCCAGCCGGCGTCCGCAGGAGCGCCCACGCGCCGGTGCCCTCGCTCCGTCATCGATGCCGTTCAGCGAGCACCCGGACAGCGCCCGGACGACGCACGGCCGCGCGAGCGACGCTCACGCCGGCAGCGGCAGGAGCTCCGCCGCCCCGTGCGCCCGCGCCAGCGCGTCCCTCAGCAGCGCATGCTCGGGCTCGGACAGCTGCGGATCGTGGGCGAGCAGGCGCTCCGCATACGCCTTCGCGGCCTCGGCGAGCGCCTCGTCGTCGGGCATCTGGGCGACCTTGAACTGCGCCAGGCCCGACTGGCGCGTGCCGGCGATCTCGCCCTCGCCGCGCAGCTCGAGATCGATCCGCGCGAGCTCGAAGCCGTCGGAATGCTCGCGCAGCGCGCGCAGCCGAGCGGCGTGCTTGGGTCCGAACAGCAGGCAGACCGCCGCGTGCTTGCCGCGCCCGACGCGCCCGCGCAGCTGGTGCAGCTGGCTGATCCCGTAGCGCTCGGCGCCCTCGACGAGCATGACGGTCGCGTTGGGCACGTCGATGCCGACCTCGATGACCGTCGTCGCGACGAGCACGTCGGTCTCGCCGGCGGCGAACGCGAGCATCGCCTCCTGCTTCTCGCGCGGGCGCATCTGGCCGTGCAGCAGCGCGACGCGGTGGTCGCGCAGCTCGCCGGAGCGCAGGCGCTCGTACTCCGCCGTCGCGGCGCGCGCCTGCAGCAGCTCGGATTCCTCGACGAGCGGGCAGACGACGAACGCCTGCCGGCCGTCGGCGAGCTGCTCGCGGACGAGGTCGTAGGCGCAGGCGCGCTCGGCGTCGGTCGAGGCGATCTGCGTCTCGACGGGGCGGCGGCCGCGCGGCAGCTCGCGCAGCGTCGTGATGTCGAGATCGCCGTAGCGCAGCAGCGCCATCGTGCGCGGGATCGGCGTCGCCGTCATGTGCAGCACGTGCGGCACGAGGCCGGCCTGTGCCTTGGCGTCGAGCGCGGCGCGCTGGCGCACGCCGAAGCGGTGCTGCTCGTCGACGACGACGACCGCGAGCCGGTCGAAGAGCACGTCGGGCTCGACGAGCGCGTGCGTGCCGACGACGAACGACAGCTCGCCGCTGGCGAGCTTGCTGAGGCTGTCGGCGCGCCGCGCCGCCGTCGTCGAACCGGTCAGCAGCGCCGCGCGCACCGCCTCGCCGGGCAGCAGCGCCTGCAGCGTCGCGAAGTGCTGCTCGGCGAGCGTCTCGGTCGGGGCCATGAAGACGGCCTGCATGTCGTGCTCGACGGCGCGCAGGATCGCATGCAGCGCGACGACCGTCTTGCCCGAGCCGACCTCGCCCATCAGCAGGCGCTGCATCGGGCGCGGCTGCGCGAGCTCCTCGTCGATCTCGGCGATCGCCCGCAGCTGATCGCCGGTCGGCGTGAACGGCAGCAGCTGCTCGCGCCAGCGCAGCGACAGCGCGGGAGCGCCATCGAGCACCGGTGCCACGCCCGACGAGCGGCGCTGCGCGCGGCGGCGCAGCAGCGACAGCTGGGCGAGCAGCAGCTCGTCGAACGCCAGCCGCCGGCGGCCGGCCTCGTGGTCTCCGGCGTGGGCGGCGTGCAGCGCGGCGGCGCGGTCGGGCAGCGCGTCGCGCGTGCGCAGGCGGGCCGGCAGCAGCTCGACGGCATGCTCGGCGGCGGGCAGGTGGGCGCGCACGAGTGCGAGGATCTGCGTCGAGGACAGGCCCTCGGTGGCGGGGTAGTGCGCGACCTCGCCACCGCTGCCAGTGCGCTCGTCGGTCGGCGCGTGACTCGTCACGCGAAACGCGTTGCGCGCGGCGTACTTGCCGTGCAGCACGAGGCGCGTGCCGGGCGCGTACTTGCGCTGCAGCCAGGGCTGGTTGAAGAACGTCGCCTTCATGACGCCGGTCTCGTCGGCGACGGTCGCCTCGACGAGCGGCTTCATCCCGCGCCGGCGCACGGGGCGACTCGTGATCGAGCGCACCTCGACGACGACGGTCGCGATGTCCTCGGGCTGCAGCGTCGCGACGGTGCGCGCCTCGCGGCGATCGCGCGGCAGATGCTCGAGCAGGTCGCCGATCGTCACCAGACCGAGCTGCTCAGCCGCCTGCGCGGACCTCTTCGGCGTGACCTTCAGCTCGGCGTCGAGCGCCGATGGGCGCGGCCAGCGCAACCGCGCGGCGAGCAGCGTCTCGCGATCGAGCTTCTCAGAACCTGCGAAGACGGTGGCCACGCCAGGCATCATGATCGCCCCCGCGGACCGGTCGATGCCCGGGAGCGCGCCGCACTTCGGCCTCCACGTCGGTGAACCTGCCAACGACCCCGGGGAGGGGTCGAAGCTCAGAGCGCCTTCTGGACCTTCCCGGCCTTCAGGCAGCGGGTGCAGACGTACACGCGCCGCGGCGCGGAGCCGATCAGGACGCGGACCTTCTGCAGGTTCGGATTGAAGCGGCGCTTGGTGGCGCGCATCGAGTGGCTTCGACTCTGGCCGAACGCCGGCTTCTTTCCGCAGCTGTGACAGACCTTGGCCATCGCGCCGAGCAGTGTAGTGGGTCGCTTTCGCCACCGATCGCCGGTACGGGTTGGGTGGTGCGCGACGGCGGGTATCGTCAATCCCGATGCCGCTCGCCTCAGGACTCGAGCTGCCGGAGCGCTACCGCGTGCGCCGCCACGTTGCGAGCGGTGGGATGGCGTCCGTCTGGGAGGTCGACGATCTCCTGCTCGGGCGAACCGTGGCGGTCAAGGTGCTCGGCGCCCAGTACGCCGCCGATCCCGGCGCCCGCGCACGCTTCCAGCGCGAGGCGCGCACCGCAGCACGCGTCTCCGACCACCCCCACATCGCGACGATCTACGACACCGGCGAGCATGGCGCGGAGGCGTTCATCGTCATGGAGTACTTCAGCGGCGGGACCGTCGCCGACCGCCTGCGCGCCGCCGCCAAGGACGATCAGCCGATCCCGCGCGAGACGGCGCTGCGCTGGCTGCACGAGGCCGCCGCCGCGCTCGACGGCGCCCATGCGGCGGGGATCGTGCACCGCGACGTCAAGCCGGCCAACCTCCTGATCGACGCCAACGATCGTCTCGCCGTCGGCGACTTCGGCATCGCCCGGCTGGCGGACGACACGCAGATGACGATGACCGGGCAGGTGCTCGGCACCGCCGCCTACCTGTCGCCCGAGCAGGCGCTCGGCCGCCCGGCGACCGCGGCCAGCGACCGCTATGCGCTCGCCGTCGTCGCCTACGAGCTGCTGACGGGCACGCGCCCGTTCGCCGGGGGGCCGGCGACCGCCCAGGCACGCCAGCACGCCGAGGCACAACCTGACCGCGCCAGCGTGGCCGCACCCGGCTTGCCGCGCACGATCGACGCCGTCTTCGCGCACAGCCTGGCCAAGCGCCCAGACGAACGGCCGTCGACAGCCGCCCAGCTCGTCGACGAGCTCGGGCGCGCGCTGCGCACGCCGCACTCGCCGGCGGCGGGAGCGACGACCGACGCGACACGGCGCCAACCCCCGATCGCGGCCCAGCCGACGTCGCCCACCCGGGTCTCCGCGCCGGCGCCGCGACGACACGCGACGGTTGCCGCCGGCGTCGGCGCGGGTGCGACCGCCGGCGCGGAGACCGGCGCTGCCAAGCCCCCGCCGGGCGAGGGACGCGGGGTCTCCCGCTTCGTGCCGATCGGTCTGACCGCGGCCGTCGTCGGCGGCGTGATCGCGCTCGCCCTCTCAGGCACGGGCGGCGACGACGACAACCCGCGCCCGGCGACATCGGGCGCGGCACAGTCGGACGCCGTGGTCAGCCGCACGCAGACGACGCCGCCTGCGAGCGCAGCGCCGGCGCAGACGCCGGATCCCTCGCCCCCGCCCGCCGCTCCCCCAGCCGAGGATCCGGCGGCACTGAACGAACGCGGCTTCCAGCTCATCCGGGCCGGTGACCCTGCCGCAGCCGTGGCGCCGCTGCGCAGCTCCGTCGCGGGCTACCGCAACGCCGGGCGCACCGACGAGCTGAACTACGCGTACGCGCTGTTCAACCTCGCGACCGCGCTCGCGGAATCGGGCGATCCCGCCGCGGCGATCCCGCTCTTCGAGGAGCGGCTGACGTTCAGCAACCAGCGCGGAACGGTGCGCAGGGCGCTGCAGGAGGCGCAGGCGCGCCTGGACGGCGGCGGCGATCGCGAGGGGCGCGACGTCGACGATGGCGCCCGGCGCGACAGTCGCGAACGGGACGAGCGCGACGACGATTAGACGGACACGCTAGATTCGCGAATCGTGGTTGGCAGGGCAGGGGTCCGCCGGAGCATCGCGGTCACCGCGCTCGCCGTCCTGTGCGCAGCGCTGCCCGGACCGGCGCCGGCCCAGGCGCAGAGCTCGGCCAAGAAGCGCGCCGTGGAGCCCAAGCCGCGCGTCGTGCCGCAGGGCAGCGCGGTGCGCCTCCCCACCCTGCGCAGCGACAGGCGCTACCGCGACACCTTCCTGCGCGAGTTCGACGCCCTGACGCCCGAGAACGAGATGAAGATGGCCGCGCTGCAGCCACGCCGCGGCCAGTACGACTTCTCCGCCGCCGACGAGCTCGTGCGCTTCGCCCGCCGCCATGGCAAGGCGATCCACGGGCACACGCTCATCTGGGGACTGTCGCTGCCGTTCTGGCTGATCGACCACGGCGCGACGGACAAGCTCGGCCTGCCGCTGCCGCCGATCGTCCTGCCGACCCTGCCGCACCCGCTCGGCAGGGTCCTGAGCGACACCGCCACGCTGCTGACGGGCTGGCGACGCGACGAGCTGCTGGCGATCATGGAGGATCACATCCGCACCGTCATGCGCCACTTCGCCGGCGACGTCACCGTGTGGGACGTCGTCAACGAGCCGATCGCCGACGACGGCTCGCTCGCCCAGAGCGCCTGGCATCGCTTCATCGGACCGGACTACATCGAGCTCGCGCTGCGCGCCGCCCGGGCCGCCGACCCGAAGGCCAAGCTGTTCATCAACGACTTCGCTGTCGAGGCGCCCGGTCGCAAGCTCGACGGCCTCGTCAGGCTCGCGCGCGACCTGGTCGACCGCGGCGTGCCGCTGGACGGCATCGGGCTGCAGGCGCACACCCACATCCTCGGCTACGCCGACGAGGCGACGCTGACGAGCACGATGCGCCGCTTCGAGCGGATGGGCCTGGAGGTCCAGATCACGGAGATGGACGTCGGCACCTCGGTGCTCGGCCTGGCGCGCAACGAGCGCCTGCGCCGACAGGCGCTCGCCTACGGCGCGGCGGCGCGCGCCTGCAACGCCGTCAAGGCCTGCACGCGCTTTACGACGTGGGGCGTCAGCGACGCCGTCTCATGGCTCGGCGTCGGCGAGGCCGGCCTGCTGTTCGACCGCAGCTACCGGGCCAAGCCGGCCTACACGGCCGTGCGCGAGGCGTTCGCCCCGCGCGGCAGCTGCGCCGCCCGTCAGGCGCTCGGCAAGCGCCGCGGAGCGGGCGGCGACTCGGTCCCGTGCGCGGGCCGTCGCGTGACGCGCCGGTAGCCACCGGCGAGGCGGACGGGCTCGCGCAGTCGGACCCGGCTCGGCGCCGAGTCCGACAGCGGAAGCGGCCGCCGTCGCCGCTCGTCGTGCCGATCAGGTCCGCTGGGCGGCGGCGCCTTGGGCCATCCACCTCCGCCACCTCCGCCGCCGCCGTCGCCGTCGTCACCGGGCTCCCCGCCGCGGCGCCAGCGGCCACGCTGCTCGGCGTCCAGCAGCGCCCACACGAGCAGGACGGCTCCGGCGACGTGAACGGCGAACACGAGCGCCATCGCGACGATCTCCTCGGCCTGGCCAGTGGCCATGCCGATCAGCCTACCCAGCGACGTCCAGCTCGGAGCGCACGCGCAGCAGCGCCAGCACGGCCTCGGCGGCGTGCGCGCCCTGATCGCGCTTGCCGCCGCCGCTGCGCGCCATCGCCTGATCCATGTTCTCGACCGTCACGACGCCGAACCCGCACGGCACGCCGGTGCGCAGCGAGACGTCGAGGATGCCGCGCGCCGCCTCTCCGCAGACGTAGTCGTAGTGCGTCGTCTCGCCGCGGATCACGACACCCAGGCAGGCGATGCCCTCGTAGCGGCCGGTCGCGGCGGCCATCTGCGCGGCGAGCGGCAGCTCGAAGGCGCCCGGCACGTCGTAGACGTCGACGCCGTCGGCGCCGGCCCGCTCGAACACGCGCGTCGCGCTCGCCACGAGCCGCTCGGCGAGCTCGGCGTAGAAGCGGCCGATGACGATCGCGTAGCGGACCTCGACCGTCGCATCGCCGCTCGCGCCAGCCACCCCTTCGTCGTCGACGCCGGGGGCGGCGGACATCTACGCCGCGCCTCCCTCGCCGCGTTCGTCGCGCACCTCCTCGTCGTGGAGCATCTCCTGGTCGACGTCGAGACCCTGGTGATGCAGCGTGTGCCCCATCCGCTCGCGCTTGGCGCGCAGGTAGTCCTCGTTGTGCGGGTTGGGCACGTGCTCGATCGGCAGTTGTGCGGAGACCGACAGGCCGTAGCCCTCGAGGCCGCGGATCTTCTTCGGATTGTTCGTCAGGATCCGGATCGAGCCGAGGCCCAGGTCGACGAGGATCTGCGCGCCGATGCCGTAGTCGCGCAGGTCCGCGGGCAGGCCGAGCTCGAGGTTCGCCTCGACGGTGTCGAGGCCGCTCTCCTGCAGCTTGTATGCGCGCAGCTTGTTGAGCAGGCCGATCCCGCGCCCCTCCTGGGCGAGGTAGAGCAGGACGCCCCGGCCCTCGCGCTCGATCATCGCCAGCGCCGACTCGAGCTGCTCGCCGCAATCGCAGCGCAGGGAGTGAAAGACGTCGCCGGTGAGGCACTCCGAATGCACGCGGACGAGCACGTCGTCGGCGCCGCCGACATCGCCCTTGACGAGCGCGACGTGGTGCTTTCCGCCGATCAGCTCGCGATAGCCGACGGCCTGGAAGTCACCGAATCCGGTCGGCAGCTTTGTCGACACGACGCGCTCGACGAGCTTGTCATGGCGCCGGCGGTAGGCGATCAGATCGGCGACGGTGATCATCTTCAAGCCGTGCCGGGCGCAGTAGGAGACGAGGTCGTCGACGCGTGCCATCGTGCCGTCGTCGTTCATCACCTCGCAGATGACGCCGGCCGGGTTGAGGCCGGCGAGGCGAGCGAGGTCGACGGCGGCCTCGGTCTGCCCGGCGCGCTCCAGGACGCCGCCGGACTTGCTCTTCAGCGGGAAGACGTGGCCCGGCTGGACGACGTCGCGCGGCGAGCTCTCGGGGTCGATCGCGACCTGGATCGTGCGCGCGCGGTCGGGCGCCGAGATGCCCGTCGTGACCCCTTCGCGAGCCTCGATCGAGACGGTGAACGGCGTCTCGAACGGCGACTCGTTCTTCGCCGCCATGAGATCCAGCCCGAGCTCGTCGCAGCGCTCGGGCGTCAGCGACAGGCAGATCAGCCCGCGCCCCTCCTTGGCCATGAAGTTCACGGCCTCGGGCGTCGCGAACTGGGCGGCCATCGTCAGATCGCCCTCGTTCTCGCGGTCCTCGTCGTCGCAGACGACGATCATCTTGCCTTCGCGGATGTCCTCGAGGGCCTCGTCGATCGTGGCGAACGGGCTGCGTGTCGTCGAGCTCATCGCGATAGCTTGCCAAACCGCTGCGGTCGCGACGTCATCACGCGGCGGGCTGCCCCTCGATGGCCCGGTACGCGGTCAACGCGGCAGCAGCTTCTCGACGTACTTGGCGACGACGTCGACCTCGAGGTTCACCCGCGCGCCGGCGGCCGCGTCGCCGAGCGTCGTGCGCTGCAGCGTCTCGGGGATCAGCGAGACGTCGAAGCCGGCGTCGTCGACGCGGGCGACCGTCAGCGACACGCCGCCGACGGAGATCGAGCCCTTGTCGACGACGTAGCGCAGCAGCGCCGCGTCGTCGACGCGGACCGTGACGACGCGCGCGAAGCCGTCCTCGCGGACCGCGGCGACGGTCCCGACCCCGTCGACGTGGCCTTGCATGATGTGCCCGCCGAGCCGGTCGGTCGCGCGCAGCGCGAGCTCGAGGTTGACGCGCGCGCCGGCCTGCAGGTCGCCGAGCGTGCTGCGCCGCAGCGTCTCGTGCATGACGTCGGCGGCGAAGCCGCCTGCGTCGATCGCCGTCGCCGTCAGGCAGACGCCGTCGACGGCCACCGAGTCGCCGTCGCGCAGCTCGCCGGCATGCCGCGTGGCAAGCGTCAGGCGGACGCCGTCAGCGGTCGCGTCGACGGCCGCGACCGTGCCGAGGTCCGCGACCAATCCCGTGAACAAAAGGGTTACCTCCGCGGGGCATCCGGCCCCGCGCCTGAAGACGTGCTCGGCATCACGCCTCGCGAGACCGGGGCATCCGGCCCCGCGCCTGAAGACGTGCTCGGCATCACGCCTCGCGAGACCGCGATCGCTACCACTCCCGCAGCCGAGCGGAGATCAGCAGGTCGTCGGCGACGCGCTCGCAGTCGAGCGTCAGCGCGCGCAGCGCCTCGGAGATCCGCTCGACGCCCTCGCCCTCGAGCGGGTCGCGAGCGGCGCGGCCGCCGAGCAGCAGCGGCGCGAGGAAGAGCCTCACCTCGTCGATCTCGCCGGCGTCGAGAAACGCACCCGCCAGGTGCGGACCGCCCTCGAGCAGGATCGAGGTGATGCCCTGCGATCCGAGCTGGTCCAGTGCCGAGCGCACCCGGGCGGGCTCGTTCTCGCCGGTCGTCACGACGACGTCGGCACCGGCCAGCGCGAGCGCTTCCACGGCGGAGCGCCGCGCGGCGCGCGAGACGACGACGGTCAGCGCCGAGTCCGGCGCCGCCGTCACGAGCTGGGAGTCCAGCGCCAGGCGCGCCGTCGTGTCGAAGACGACGCGGCGCGGCTGGTGGTGGACCCCCTCGACGCGCGCCGTCAGCTGCGGATCGTCGGCCAGCGCCGTGCCGATCCCCACCACGACGGCGTCGACGCTCGCCCGCCAGCGATGCGCGCGGGCGCGACTGGACTCGTCGGAGATCCAGCGCGAGTCGCCGGTGCGCGTCGCGACCTTGCCGTCGAGCGTCATCGCGGACTTGAACAGCACCCAGGGACGGCCGCTGCGGGCATGCTTGCGAAAGGCCTGGTTGACGAGCCGGGCGCGGGTGGCAAGCTCGCCGTCGGCGACGTCGACCTCGATGCCCTCGTCACGCAGGATGCCGAGGCCGCGGCCGGCAGCCTTCGGGCTCGGATCGTCGGACGCCACGACGACGCGGTGCAAGCCGGCGGCGATGATCGCATCCGTGCAGGGCGGCGTCTTGCCGTGATGGCAGCAGGGCTCCATCGAGACGTAGAGCGTCGCGCCCTCCAGGCTGTTGCCGGCGGCCTGGCTGTCGGCGATCGCGTTGACCTCGGCGTGCGGACCGCCGCACTCCTCGTGCCAGCCCTCCCCCAGCACCTTGTCGTCGCGCACGATCAGCGCGCCGACCATCGGGTTGGGATGCACCCGTCCGAGCCCGAACTGCGCCAGCTCGATCGAGCGGGCGAGGTGGTCGTGGTCGACCGCGGTCAGCGTGGACACAGCGTCAGCATACGGCCGCGAGCGGGCGCGCGGCAGGGCGCCAAGTCCGGCCGGCGCGCCGTTACCTCGGCGTGCCTCGACCCTCCGCGCACTGACCGCCCTGCAGGCGGTAGATCGTCATCGTCGGCCCGGGACGGTTGTAGGCCAGCGGGTAGAAGTTGAACGTCCAGTCGAAGTTGAAGTCCACCGGTCCCTTGCCCTTGGCGTACGGCGAGACGGCGTAGGCCACCTTCGAGCGGCGTTCGAGCTCCCTGTAGTAGGCGAGCGCGAACGGCACCTCCTCGGGCTCGACCTCGGCGCGACCGCGCTGCGTCGAGCCGACGACGACCCAGCAGTACTCCTGCTGCTCGAAGAGGTCGATCAGCTCCGGGCGCAGCACGCGCTCGAAGTCCTCGATGTTCACGATCACGCCCGGCGGCTGCACCTGCTCGCCGGTCTTGGGATCGATCAGCGAACGACTCAGCGGGTACTTGTTCCAGCGGTTGCCGTTGGAGATGATCGGCGACGGGTTGCCGATGTCCTGCGCCCAGGCGTCGGGCACGACCGGCTCGACGACGATCTTCGTGCCCGCCGGGACGTTGGCGACCATCCACTCGCGAGCGATGTTGCGCGTGTCCTCGCGCGACAGGACCATGCCCGAGTGCAGCGAGTAGACGACGCCCTGGCCGCAGAGCAGCACGATCGCCGCCGCGACGAAGGTCGGCCGCAGGGCCGCGGCGCGCGCGCCGAGCCAGTCGGCGAGCTCGATCGCCGCGTACGCCGCGAGGATGCAGACGAACGGGAAGACCGGCATCAGCCAGCGGCCGAAGTAGCGCTCCTGCGAGCCCATGAACAGGACGAACAGGACGAGCCCCGGGACGAGCATCCAGACCAGCCGGCGCTCGTCGAAGCACAGCCGCACCGCACCGCCGACGGCGAACACGAGCGGCACCCAGCCAAGCCCCCAGCCGAAGGACCACAGGTAGTACAGGTAGCCCGAGTCCTGCGTCAGGCCGAGCTTGCCGGCGGCATCGCCGGAGGCATCGGCCTGGTGCGTGAGCCCGTCCCAGAACGACGCGAAGTCCAGCACCGCGTACGGGTTCGCGACGACGAACGAGACGAGCGCGAGGACACCGACGAGCGAGATCCCGCGCAGCGCACCCGACCTGCCGCCGGCGACGGCGAACTGCGCACCTGCGGCGGCGAGGATCGGCAAGAGGACGATGCCACCGGTGTACTTCGTGGCGGCGGCGAGGCCGAGGCCCAGGCCGGCCCAGACGTAGTCGCGCAGGCGCCCGTCGCGGAGGATCCCGGCGGCGCCCCACAGCGCCAGGCAGACGCCGGCCAGCGTCGGCACGTCGTTGAGCGCGAGCTTGGAGTAGAAGACCGGCAGGAAGGCGACCGCGAAGATGCCGGCCGACAGCAGTCCCACGCGGCGATCGACGAGCCGCGACGCGGCGAGGTACAGCAGCCAGACGGCGAGCGTGCCGAGCAGGGCCGAGACGGTTCGCGCGATCGTCCAGATCTGCGTCGGATCGGCGGCGAAGGAGTTCGAGACGTCGACGCGACCGCCGTACCAGGCGGCGAGCACGAGGTGCACGACGTACGTGTAGGCGGGCGGGTTGACGTAGTAGTTGGGATCCCAGCCGTGCCCGAACAGGCCGATCGCGCGCGTGACGAAATGGGCGTTCTCGTCGGAGTTGTAGGCATACGGCAGGCCATGGCCGTTGCCCCAGATGCGCAGCAGGAAGGCGAGCAGCAGCACGCCGCCGATCGCCGCGCCCCAGAGGAGCCGGTCGCGATGCAGCCAGCGCTCAACAGCTGACATAGGCGGCGTAGTACTGGCTCGTGGCGGCGCGCGTGAAGCCGGGCGGCGGCAGGTTGTCGGCCGGGTGATCGCCATCCGTCACGAGCGCCTGCTTGAAGATCGCGGGCCGGTCGTGCACGAGCAGCACGACGCCGCGCCTGGGCGCGGGGCCGTCGGGCCGCGCGCGGCCGCGGAAGCTCGAGCGCGCGAGCACGCCGGACTGCGGTCGCTCGAGGATCCAGCGCACGTCGGGGATGAGCTTGTGGTTGGGCACGTAGACGGGTCCGCATTCCAGCGCGCGCTCGACGGCAGGGTCTTGCAGCACGCTCGTCAGCGCCACATGCGCATCGCCGCGGAACTGCAGCTCGTTGTGCAGGTGCGTGAGGTTAACGCGCGTCGCGGTGAAGACGATGCCGAAGATCACGATCCCCGCCGCGCCGGTCATCCAGACCCGTCGCCAGGCGGTCCCCGGCTCGAGCATCGTCCAGCCGGCGATGAAGACCGCCGCGAACGTCATCACCATCAGCGACGGGACGAGCAGGTAGCGGTCGATCACCGACAGGCCGGCAAGGCCGACGAGCGCAAACGTGCCGGCGCCGACGACGAACAGGACGAGCGGCATCAGCGCGCGGCGCGGCGTCAGCACGATCGCCAGCGCGAGTCCTATGGCGCCCGCCACGACGACGGGGAACTTCGCCAGCTTGACGAGGAACGCGTACAGCGCCGCGGGGACGGCGGCGCCGCCCTTGTTGCGCCCGAGCTCCTCGGCGAGGTCCTGCGTCCCGGTCAGCGAGTGCTGCCAGTTGCCGGTGACGGCGAGATCGACGCCGGCCCAGATCGCCGGAGCGACCCCCGCGAGCGCGGCGAGCTGCACGCGCTGGCGCCAGCTCAGGCTCGGAAGCAGCCAGAGCCAGTAGACGCCCGCCAGCAGCCAGGCCTCGGGCCGCATCAGGCCCGCGGCGGCGAGCAGGACGAGCACGATCACGGGATGACGGCGCGGCGCGCGCAGCTCGATCACCGCCGCCCACAGGACGACGGCGAGGTACGGGATGTCGATGTAGCCGCGTGCCGCGAGGAACGGGAAGTCGAAGCGCGAGACGAGCAGCGCCGCGGCGACGAAGCCGACGAGCGGCGTGAAGGCGGTCTTGCCGAGCGCGTAGAGCGCCGACACGAGCACGAGGAACGACATCACGGTGATCGCGACCATGACGCGGTCGGCGCCGTCGCCGAGTGGGACGAGCAGCGCGCCGAACGCGATCGCCAGCGGATGCTCGGTCGGGGCGCGGTAGGCCGTGAAGGAGAGCGGGTCGAGCGCGAGCAGCTCGCGACCCCACAGCAGCGAGTAGTACGAGTCGTAGTTGGGATAGGTCGGGTAGACGAGGAACCCGACGAGCGCCGCGAGCGCGAGCAGCCCGACGGCGACCCGCTCGACGACGACGAGGCGGATCTCGGGCAGGCGGCGGCGACGCGCCGAGGGAGCCTCGGCGGGCGACTGGGACGCGGCGGCGGCCGGGCTGGTGGCGCTGGGCATGGTTGGCACTTCGATGAACGTTAGGATTCCACGCGGACCGCCCGCATGAAGCTGATCATCCAGATCCCCTGCTTCAACGAGGAGCAGACACTTCCGCTCGTGCTTGCGGACCTGCCCAGGCGCGTCGACGGCTTCGACGAGGTCGAATGGCTGATCATCGACGACGGCTCGACGGACCGGACGATCGAGGTCGCGCGCGCCGGCGGCGTCGACCACGTCGTGCGGCTGACGAACAACAAGGGCCTGGCGGCGGGCTTCCAGGCCGGTCTCGACGCCTGCCTGAAGCTCGGCGCGGACGTCATCGTCAACACCGACGGCGACAACCAGTACGACGGCAACGACATCCCCAAGCTCGTCGCGCCGATCGTCGGCGGCAAGGCCGACATGGTCGTCGGCAATCGCGAGGTCCACAAGATCGAGCACTTCTCGCCGCTCAAGGTCGCGCTCCAGCGGCTCGGCTCCTGGGTCGTGCGTCAGGCCTCCTCGACCGAGGTCCCCGACACGACGTCGGGCTTTCGCGCCTACAACCGCGAGGCCGCGATCCAGATGGCCGTCGTCTCGAAGTTCACGTACACGCTGGAGACGATCATCCAGGCCGGCAAGCAGCTCGTCGCCGTCGACCACGTCGCGATCAAGACGAACCCCAAGACGCGCGAGTCGCGCCTGTTTCCGTCGATGTGGGCCTACGTGCGGCGCAACTCCGTCTCGATCTTCCGGATCTACTCGCAGTACGAGCCGCTGCGCGTCTTCATGACGGCGGCCGCCGTGATCGGGCTGTTCGCCCTGATCGTCTGGGGGCGCTTCGCCTACTTCTACATCGTCGAGGGCGAGGGCGCCGGCCACGTCCAGTCGCTGATCCTCGGCGCCGTGCTGTTCAACGCGGCGATGGTGCTCGCCGCGCTCGGCGTGATCGGCGACCTGATGTCGGCGCAGCGCACGATGATCCAGCGCACCTTCGAGCGCGTGCGGCGGATCGAGCTCAAGCTCGGCGTCGCGCCGTCGCACTACGAGCCGGGCGCGCAGCCGACCGGGCAGGGGCCGACGACCGGCGCCGGCGCGGGCGCGGCGACCGGCAAGACCGAGGAGCGCGACGTGGTACGCCTATGACCCCGCCCGACCCGGCCGTGACGGTCGACGCCGAGGGGACCGTCACCGGCAACACGTACGACAAGTACGGCTCGACGAACCCCGTCGTGCGGCGCTTGATGAGCGCCTTCGAGCGCACGCTCGACGAGCTCTTCGAACAGGCCGATCCCGCGTCGCTGCTCGACGTCGGCTGCGGCGAGGCCGTGCTGACCCACAAGTGGGCACAGCGCCTCGACGAGCGCCGCGTCGTCGGCATCGACCTCGACGATCCGCAGCTGCACGCGCTCTGGCAGGAGCGCCAGGCGCCGAACCTCAGCTACCAGGTCATGAAGGCCGAGAACCTGCCCTTCGCCGACGGGGAGTTCGACGTCGCGACGGCGATCGAGGTGCTCGAGCACGTGCCCGACCCCGCCCACACGGTCGCCGAGATGGCGCGCGTCGCCAGCGGCCACCTGCTCGTCTCGGTGCCGCGCGAGCCGCTCTGGCGGGGGCTGAACATGGCGCGCGGGGCCTATCTCAAGCAGCTCGGCAACACGCCGGGGCACCTCAACCACTGGTCCAAGCGCAGCTTCGTCTCGCTGCTGTCGCGCCACGGCGACGTCGTCGAGGCACGCTCGCCGTTCCCCTGGACGATGCTGCTCGTCCGCCTGTAGCACTGCTTGTCCGCGTCGAGCGTCAGCGTCTCGCCACCGCGATCGTCCTATGGGCGAGGTGCGCGGATCCTGTCGATCGGGATCGCGACGACCGGCCTCGTCACGTTCGCGTACTTCGCGCTCGCCGCCCACGCCCTGACGGCGGCGCAGTACACGCGCATCTCGCTCGTCTGGTCGATCATGTTCGTCGTCGCGTCGGTCATCTACCGGCCGATCGAGCAGCTGCTGTCGCGGACGATCGCCGACCGCCGCGCGCGCGGCCTCGGCGACCGTCACAGCCTGCGCGTCCCGCTGCTGATCCAGGGCGCGTTCGCGCTCGCCTTCCTCGTCGTCGCGCTGGCGCTGCGCGACCTGCTGCAGAACGACCTCTTCGACGGCGCCGCCGCGCTGTACTGGGTGCTCGTCGTCGGCGTGCTGGCCTACGCCGCGAGCTACTTCGCGCGCGGCTTCCTCGCCGGCCACCAGCGCTTCGCGCTGTACGGCGCGCTCGTCTTCCTCGAGGCGATGTCGCGCCTGTGCTTCGCGCTGGCCGTCGTCGTCGGGATCGCCTCCGGCCAGACGGCGGTCGCGCTCGGCATGGCCGCCGCCCCGCTCGTGTCGCTCGTCGTCGTGCCGTTGTTCTTCGCGCGCCGCGACCCGCCGACCGACGTCGACGCCGTCAAGCAGACCGAGGGCGGGCTGACGCTGCGGCGCGGCTTCGGCTTCGCCGCGGCGGTCTTCGCCGTCATGGTCGCCGAGCAGACGCTGCTCAACGCGGCCGTGCTGACCGTCGCGGCGACGTCGTCCGATCCGGCGCTCGCCGGGATCGTCTTCAGCGTCCTGCTGATCGCGCGCGCCCCGCTGCAGCTCTTCCAGGCCGTGCAGGGCTCGCTGCTGCCGCACCTCGCCGGCCTGCAGGCGACGGCCGGCGCGGCGGAGTTCCGGCGCGCGATCCGCGTCACCGTGCTGGCGATCGGCGGCTTCGCGCTCGCCGTCGCGCTCGGCCTGCTCGTCGCCGGCCCGCCGGTCGTGCGGGCGCTGTTCGACATCGAGCGCGACCTGGCCGGCGGCGGCCTGGCGCTCGTCGGCCTGGGGATGGGCCTGCATCTCGTCGCCGGCACGCTCAACCAGGCGGCGCTCGCGCGCGGCCAGGCGGCCGGCGCCGCGCTCGCCTGGCTCGTCAGCGCGGCGGCCTTCCTGTGGTGGATGCTGAGCCCGATCGTCGGCGACCAGCTGCTGCGGATGGAGATCGGCTACGGCGGCGCGACGGCGCTGCTCTGCGCGCTGCTGGCAGCCGTCTATCGGCGCGGCTCGCGCTGACGAGCCAGAAGACGGCGCCGCCCGACTACTACGGCGGCGTCGTCGTCGGGGCGTTGTCGCCGTCGACGTAGACGAGCCGCCCGTCGGCCAGGCGGAAGACCTCGCCGACGCGCCGCCCGGACCCCGTCACGGTGTCCTTGCTGAGCCGCACGGTCCTGATCGTGTCGCCCTCCTTGACGATCAGCGTCTGGCTGTCGGCCTCGGTGCGCAGCACGGTGACGTTCTCCTGCGTCAGCAGGTCGGTCAGGTTGACCGACTGCAGCGCGGCGAGCAGGAACGCGAGCGCCAGCACGATGCCGAGGTCGAACAGGTTGACGAGGCCGGCGAGCGGATCGCCGCCGCGATCGCCGCGGCTGCGCGCCCGCGGCGTCACGCGGCTGCGCGTCACGCGCGACCGGCTCATCCGCCCTGCCGCGGCTCGAGCGCCGCGACGACGTACTCGAGGTCGGACAGGTCCTGCGAGTAGAGGCGGTCGCGCACGAGCGAGATCATGAACGCGATCGCCCCGATCAGCAGGCCGAGGACGGTGACGCTGAACGCCACGCGCAGGTTCTCCGACAGCTGCGCCACGTTGCCGCTGGCAAGGCCGTCGAGCGCCGGCGACAGCGGGATCAGCGTGCCCATCAGGCCGATCGCAGGACCGAAGCGCACGAGGATCCGGCTGCGCTCGAGCTTGCGCAGCGAGATCAGGTCGAAGTCCGCGAGCGCCTTCGCGCGGCGGTCTTCGATGCCCGGCTGGTCGTGGTCGGCGACGAGCCCGGCGAGCGTGTCGGCCATCGGAGCGCTCGAGGCCAGCGACACGAGCGCGCGCTGGGCGCCGGGCAGGTCGCTGAGCGCGAGCGCCTCGCGCGCCGTCGCCGAGGCGTGGTCGAGGTGCTCGCGGCGGTGGCTGCGGCGGCGGCGCAGCAGCTCGACGACGAACGCGCCGAGGTCGAAGAGGACGAACACGAGCGCCGCGATGGCGGCCGCGAAGACGGGGACGCGCAGCACGTTGGCGAGCTCGAAGAGCAGCTGCTCGATACCGGAGACGGCGATCATGCGATGCGCAGTCTGACGCCTCGGCGCTAGCGCAGCGCGCCGAGCGAGATCGCGGCCAGCGCGAGGATGCCGCCGAGGACGAGCTCGGCCGGGTCGCCCGTCTCGCCGCCGCGGGTCGGGCGGGCGCCGCTCGGCGCGCCGGCGGGGGTCCCGCGCGGCAGCGTCTGCGCCGTCGCGCCGGTGTCGTTGATCAGCACGCCGGAGATCGTCGTGCCGAACGGCTTGGGCGGTGGTGGCGGCGGCTTGGGCTCTGGCTTGGGCTCGGGGTCGGCCGCCGACGCCGCGCCGGGCGTCGTGCCGGTGCCGGCGCCGCTGCCGCCCGAGCCGCCCTGCCCGCCGCCGCCCGTCCCCGACGCCGAGCCCGTCGCCTGCGGATCGCCGGCCGAGCCGCCCGGCGTCGGGTCGGGCTCGTCGGGCTGCTCGGGGGCCTCGCCGACCTGCACCGAGACCTGCTGGACGCCGCCGCAGCGCGTCGCGCAGTCGGGGTCCAGGTTGCGCACGGAGACCTGCGCGAGGATCGGGCCGGACGTGTCGTAGGCGTGCGTCACGCGAGCGCCGGAGGCGACCTGCCCGTCGCCGAACTCCCACTCGTAGCTGAACTGCGAGCCGGGCGGCGAGAAGCGGACGCTGGCCTCGAAGCGGACCGTCTTGCCGACCGTGACCTTGGTCGGGCTCGCCGTCGCCTTGACGGGGATGTCCGAGCCACCCTCGACGGAGATCTCGAGCGGTCCGCTGGCGGCCGTCGCCTCGACGTAGTCCAGGACCTCGCCACCGCCCGACGCGCGGAAGAAGCGCGTGATCCCGCCGCTGTCGGAGATCAGCGCCGAGCCGAAGTCAGCGCTCCTGAGCACGAGCGTCCCGCCGTATTCGTTGACGACCTGGACGAACGTGACCGAGTCGGGACTGACGCCGCTGCGCGACAGCAGGTTGCGGATCGAGAGCCCCCTGAGAGCGACCTTCCGGGCCGGCTCGCCACCGCTCGGTGGCAGCGAGTAGGTCCGCTGCGGCACGTTCGCGCCCTGCGCGATCAGCGCGCCGGGCAACGTCACGGGCTGGGCGCCCTTGGGATAGAAGATCACGCCGGGTCCGGACGCGGCCGCCGCAGCCGGGCCGGCGCCGAGGCCGACCACCAGCGCGGCGGCGAGCAGAAGCGTTGTCCGGATCGCGCGCACGGGTCCGACGCTACCTGACCAGGGCGCGCGCCTCGTCAGCAGCCGGCGGCGGCGGCGATCTCGCGGAACGCCGCCGCGGGGTCGGCGGAGCCGAAGATCGCCGAGCCCGCGACGAACCACGTCGCGCCCGCCTGCGCGCACTCGGCAGCGGTCCTGGGGTTGACGCCACCGTCGACCTCGATCGGCATCGCGTCGCCGAGCATCGCCCGCACGCGCCGGATCTTGTGCAGCTGGTTGCGCAGGAACGGCTGCCCGCCCCAGCCCGGGTTGACGGTCATGATCAGCGCGAGATCGATCTCGTTCTCACCGAAGTGGTCCGGCGGCGTGCCGGGCGAGACGACGAGCCCGGCCTTGCAGCCGGCCTCGCGGATCGCCGACAGCGTGAAGGCGATGTTCGGCGTCGCCTCGGCGTGGATCGTGATCCCGTCGGCGCCGGCCTTGGCGAACTCGGCGACGTGGCGCTCCGGGCGCTCGATCATCAGATGCACGTCGAGATAGGCCTCGTCGGGCAGCGACTCGCGCAGCGCGGCGACGACCATCGGGCCGAAGGTGATCGGCGGGACGAAGTGACCGTCCATGACGTCGCAGTGGATGACGCGGGCACCCGCGTCCATGACCTCCCGCACCTTGGCGGCGAGGTCGGCGAAGTCGGCCGACAGGATCGACGGCGCGACATGGCGTTCGGTCAGGGGCACGGTTCTCAGATCTCCCGCAGCATCGAGGCTGAGCAGGCGTTGCAGGACAGGATCGCGGTCTTCGACATGCGCACGATCGTAGAATGCTCGCCGCAGTCGGGGCACAGCGAGCACAGCTCGAAGCGGTGCAGGCAGTACACGCAACGGTAGCGGCCGGGCAGGTTGGCGGGCCGCAGCCACGGCTCGCGGCAGTTCGGGCAGGCGATCCCGACCTCGTCGGTCATCGGCACGCCAAGCGGGCGATGTAGAAGCCGTCGGTACGATCGCGGTGGGGCAGCACGAGGCGCTCGGACTCTAGCGCCAGCCCGGGCGCGGCGACCTGCTGCTCGTTCTCGCGCGGCGACAGCGTGCAGGTCGAGTACACGAGCCGTCCGCCGGGACGCAGCGCGGCCCGTGCCGCCTGGAGGATCGCGGACTGCGCGCGGGCGAGCCGCTCGATCGCCTCGGGCGACATCCGCCAGCGCAGGTCGGGATGGCCCTGCAGCGTGCCCAGGCCGCTGCAGGGCGGGTCGGCGAGCACGCGATCGAACGGCGCGTCGGCTTGCAGGCGCGCCGCGTCGGCCGTCCGCACGACGACGCAGGTCGCGCCCATCCGCTCGCACGTGCGCTGCAGCGCCCGCGCCCGGCCGGCGTGGCGCTCGACGGCGACGATCTCGCCCTCGTCGCCCATCAGCGCGGCCAGGTGCGTCGTCTTGCCGCCGGGTGCCGCGCAGAGATCGAGCACCCGCTCGCCGGGCTGCGGATCGAGCGCGCGGGCGACGAGCATCGAGCCGCGCGACTGAGCGGTGATCGCGCCCTGCAGCCAGAGCGGGTCGGCGTGCGCGTCGAAGGCGCCGCCGACGACGAGTCCCTCCGGAAGCTCGTCGCCCGCCGGCCGGGCGGCCGTCGCGGGAGCGAGTGCCGCGACGACGGCGGCAGGCGTCGCGCGCAGCGTGTTGACGCGCAGCGCGAGCTCGCCGGGCGCGTTGCCGGCGCGCAGCAGCGCACGCGTCTCGTCGGGCCCGAAGCGCTCCCACCACAGCTCGACGAGCCAGACCGGATAGGAGTGCGCGACGGCGGCGCCGGCCGGCGTGTCGTCGGATGGCAGCGCCGGCAGCTCGCCGCGCGTCGCCCGCCGCAGGACGGCGTTGACGAGCTTGTGCCCGCCGCTGCGCCCGCCCTTGGCCAGCTCGACGCTCTCGCCGACGGCGGCGTGCGCGGCGATGCCGTCGAGAAACGCCAGCTGGTAGAGCCCGAGGCGCAGCGCGGCCAGCGTCTGCGGGTCGAGCTCGGCGGCCGACCGGCTCGCGAGCTGCTCGACGTAGTGGTCGAGCGTGAGCTTGCGCTGGACGGTCCCGTAGGCGAGCTGCATCGCCAGCGCGCGGTCGCGCGCGTTGAGGCCATGCGCTTCTCCGTGCAGCGCGCGGTCGGCGTAGGCGTCCTGCTCGAAGACGCGCCGCACGACGGCGTAGGCGGCCCGGCGCGCGGGCGTGACGGTGGTCATGACGGCTACCAGAGGATCGCGACGTCGTAGGCGGCCAGCGCCTCGTCGGCGGAGACGAGCGTCGCCCCTTCGACGATCGCCTGCGCGACGAGCAGCCGGTCGAACGGGTCGCCGTGATGGCGGGGCAGATCGCCGACGGCCTCGGCATGCTGGAGGCTGACCGCAAGCGGCAGCATGCCGCCCTCCAGCAGTTGGGAGGCGAAGCCGTCAGGGGCGTCGAGCTTGCCCAGCGAGCGCTTGATCGCGACTTCCCAGACGGCTGCAGCGCTCAGCAGGCTCTGGTTCGAGCCGTCGCGCAGGTGGTCGATCACGGTCCGGCTGAGCCGCGCGTCGTCGGTCAGCCACCACAGCGCTGCGTGCGTGTCGAGCAGCAGCCTCAACGCATGCCGAACGCCTCGGCGACATCATCCGGAAGCTCGTCGAAGTCGTCGGCGATCGTTACCCGACCGCGCCACGCTCCGCGGATCGACTCCATCGACGAGATCCCCGCGACCGGCACGAGCCGCACGGCGGGCGTGCCGTTGCGGGCGATGACGATCTCCTCGCCCGCCTCCGCCCGCGCGACGAGCTTGGACAGCTGCGTCTTGGCCTCATGCATGCCGATCTGCGTCATCTCGTGCTCGATGGTACATCATTAGCTAGTCTAGCTAGACGATTGCGCCCGGGGCGAGATGGAGCACCACGGCTGGCGTGCTCGCGGCGTCAGGCCTCCGGCAAGCCATGCCCGCGCAGGTAGGCCGCGGCGTCCATCGGCCGCCCGCCCGCGGGCTGGACCTCGAGCAGCTCGAGGCCGCCGAAGCAGAGCAGCTCGCCGTCGGCGCGCAGCGCGCCGGCGCGGTCCGCTTCGCGCACCGCCGCCCGCAGGACGCCGAGGAAGCCGCCGTCGCCCGGCAGCGCGACGCGGGCGCCGACGTGCGGTGTCAGCGCCCGCACGACACGGTCGTTGACGGCGGCCGTCGCCGTGGGTTCGAGGGTGCGGTCGGCGGGGCCGATCTTCTCGGCGTAGGTGACGCCCTCCTCGGGCTGCTCGACGAACGGCGGGGCCTCGTCGAGCGCGCGCAGCAGCAGACCGGCGCCGAGCTCCTGCAGACGGCGGCTGAGCGTGCCATAGGTGTCGTCGGGCTCGATCGGCTCGCGGCCGGTCAGGCAGACCGGTCCGCTGTCGAGGCCTGCGGTCAGGCGCATGATCGCAACGCCGGTCTGCTCGTCGCCCGCCATGATCGCCCGCTCGACCGGCGCCGCGCCGCGCCAGCGCGGCAGCAGCGAGGGGTGCACGTTGAGCAGCTCGAAGTCCGCCAGCAGTCGCTCGCGAATCATCGCCCCGAAGGCGCAGACGATGACGACGTCGGGCTGCGCCGCGGAGATCCGCGCACGCGCCTCGTCGGCGTTGACGTCCTCGGGTTGGATGAGCTCGATGCCCAGCGCGCCGGCGGCGTCGGCGACCGGCGGCGCCGACAGCCGGCGGCCGCGGCCGGCGGGGCGGTCCGGGCGCGTCACGACGAGCTGCGGCCGGTGCGGGCTGGCGGCGAGCCGGTCGAGGATCGCGGCCGCGAAGTCCGACGTGCCGAGAACGACCGTCCGCACTACGAGCGGGCTGGTGCGATCGCGCGGGCGGGCATGCGGTGGCCTACGCCGCGCCGGCAGCGGCCTGCTCGGCCTCGCGCAGCGCGCGCATCGCAGCCTTGCGCTGCTCGCGCGTCGTGCGGTCGAGGATCAGGACGCCGTCGAGGTGATCGATCTCGTGCTGGATCACGCGCGCCTCGAGACCGGTCGCCTCGATCACGAGATCGGCGCCGCGCTCGTCCCGGGCGTGGACGAGCACCGCCACGGGGCGCTCGACCTCGACGTGGATCAGCGGCAGGCTGAGGCAGCCCTCCTCGGAGATCTCCTCGTCGCGGCTCGACCACTCGACGCGCGGGTTGACGAGCGCGACGATCGGGCTGTCGGGCTCGACGCGGTAGACGAGCACGCGGTGCGAGATGCCGACCTGCGGGGCGGCGAGGCCGATGCCGAGCGCGTCGTGCATGAGCGCGCCCATGCGACCGACCTCCTCGCGCAGCTCGTCGTCGAAGCGCTCGACGATCCGCGCCCTCGTCTTGAGGATCGGATCGCCGAGCTTGCGCACATGGCGCAGCGCGGCGTCGCGACGCTCGCGGACCTCGGGGTCCAACGGCGGCGGAGCCTCGTGCTCGGGCGCCTCGGTCTCGTCGTGCTGCTGCGCCGCGTCAGCCATCACGGCCAGTGTAGATCGGCGATTCGGGCAACGACTACCCGCGGGGTCGCCGATCGGCGTCGAGCGCGCAGCCGGCGTGGCGGCGCCGTCGCGGATCGACGTCGAGCACGCAGTCGGCGTGGCGGCCTACTGCGGATCGACGTCGACCGAGTAGGCGACGTCGCGGCGTCCGCGCGCGCCGGCGACCGCGTCGACCGCCTTGCCGGCGGCGCGCACGGCGCGCGCGCGGTCGGCGCCCTTGATGACGAGCTGCGCGCGATCGCGGCCGCGCAGGCGAAACAGCGGCGCCGGCCCGAGCACCGTCGCGCCCGCGATCGCGCCGAGCGCGGCGCGGACGGCAGCGGCAGCATCGACGGCCGCGTGCGGGTCGGGCGCCGAGCAGACGATCCGGATCAGGTGCGAGAACGGCGGATAGCGCAGCGCCTCGCGGCGGGCGAGCTCGCCCGCGAGGAAGCCGTCGGCGTCGTGGCGGGCGGCGGCCGCGATCGACGCCGCGTCGGGCGACATCGTCTGCACGATCACGCGGCCGCCGCCCGGACCCCGGCCGGCGCGACCGGCGAGCTGGGCGACGAGCGCGAACGTCCGCTCCTCGGCACGGAAGTCGGGGAAGCGCAGCGTGCTGTCAGCGTCGACGACGACCCCCAGCGTGACGTCCGGGAAGTCGTGGCCCTTGGCGACCATCTGGGTGCCGAGCAGGATGCCGCGCTGCGCCGCCTCGAAGCGGCGCAGCAGCGTGCCGGCGTCGCGCACGTCGGCGTCCAGCCGGAAGACCTCGTGGCCGATCGCCGCCAGCTCGTGCTCGAGCCGCTCGGTGCCGGCGCCGTGCCGTGCGACCGAGACCGAGCCGCAGGCGCCGCAATGCTGTGGCACGCGCTCGCGGTGGCCGCAGTGATGGCAGGCGAGCCGGTCCTGCGCGCGATGCAGCACGAGCGCGACGTCGCACTGCGGGCACATCCAGGCGCGACCGCAGGAGCGGCAGTCGACGAAGTTCGACCAGCCGCGGCGGTTGAGCAGCACGATCGCCTTGCGCGCGTCGACGAGCGCGTGGCTCGTGTCGGGATGCAGCGGGGCGGGTGGGACCAATTCACGCATGTCGACGATCTGCACCGGTGGCAGCGGGCGGCCGTCGACGCGCGCGGGCAGCCGCAGGCGGCGCAGCGCGTGGACGCTCTCGGGCCGCGGCGTCGCGCTGCCCGCGACGAGCAGCGCGCCGGTCTGCTCGGCGCGCCGCAGCGCGACGTGGCGCGCGTCGTAGCGCGGATCGCCCTCGTGCTTGTAGGAGCTGTCGTGCTCCTCGTCGACGACGATCAGGCCGAGCCGCTCGATCGGCGCGAAGACGGCCGAGCGCGGGCCGACGCAGACGCGCGCGCTGCCGTCGCGCAGGCGCGACCACTCGTCGTGGCGCTCGCCGGCGGCGAGCTTGGAGTGCAGGACGGCGACGGTGTCGCCGAAGCGATCGACGAAGCGGCTCACGATCTGCGGCGTCAGCGCGATCTCGGGGACGAGCACGATCACGCCGCGGCCCCGGCGCAGCGCGGTCGCCGCGGCGCGCAGGTAGACCTCGGTCTTGCCCGAGCCGGTGACGCCGTGCAGCAGCAGCGGCAGCGGCTGCTGCCGCTGCGGCTGCTGCTCCGGCTGCGGCGACGGCCCTGACGGCTGCTCCGGTGGCGGCTCCGGACGCGATCCCGCCTGCGGCCGGCGCCGCGGCGCCGCCATCGCGGTCTCGATCTCGACGAGCGCGCGCACCTGCTCGACGGTCAGTGCCGGCGGCTCGGCACGGCGCGCGCCGACGGCCTCGTGGCGGACGTGACGGCGCGTCGCGCGTCGCTCGAGCACGACGAGCCCGCGCGCCTGCAGGCGGCGCAGGGCCGGCAGGTCGGCGCCGGCG
>JAUYGN010000075.1 GCA_030690545.1 Solirubrobacteraceae bacterium | reverse complement strand
GCCGTCGGCCGCGGAGCCCGCTCGAAGCCGCCGCTGCGCGCGCGCTCGGCGCGCCGGCGCTCGCGAGCGCGCCGCTCGCGCTCGCGCTGCGCCGGGGTCTGGTCGGGCTCCTGCGATGCCGTCCGCACCTCGATCGGGGCGATCGGCCGGGGATCGGGCGTGCCGAACAGGCTCGTTGCGCCGAGCACCGCAGCCGCACCGGCGAGCAGCCCGCAGATCGCCACGATGACCGTCCGCATGTTCACCGCTCGTACGCTCGCACGCGAGGGCCATCTGAACATGAGAACCAGATGAGACAACTCTCATCTCGATCTCACCGGCGTCACATTCGCCCCGGGAAGTCTGCGATCTGTCATCAACGACCACCCAGGAGGTATCGCATGTCCTTCTCCGCCACGTACCCCGCCAATCGCACGAAGGCCGGCAGGAGCTTCTCGAGCAAGAGCTCGAAGCCCGCCCCCCGCCGTCGGCGTCGGCGCCGGCGCCGGCGGGTCCGTCGCCGCCGGGCGCGGACGAGCAGCAGCTGATCGAGGTCGTCGGCCTCGTGAGGACCGCGGCCCCGTCCCGAAGCCCCCGCTCGGGTGGGGCCGCCTCCATCTTCTGATGACCGCCCTGCGTCGCCGCATCCGCGCCCTGCTCGTCCCCGTCGCCGACGAGCAGGGCTTCGTCGCGTCCGCACCGGTCGTGCCGGTGCGCGTGATCTTCCGCCGCTTCTGGCCCGACGCCCGGCCGTATCGCAAGCAGATCGCGATCGGCATGCTGTTCCTGATCCTCGTGCCGCTGATCGAAGCGGCCGAGATCTGGATGTTCAAGCTCGTCGTCGACGAGGTGCTCGTCCCGCAGGAGCTCGCGCCGCTGCTGTACATCGCGATCGCCTACGTCGGCCTGACGCTGCTCGGCGGCCTGATCAACTTCGGCGACGACTACCTCGCCGCCTGGATCGGCGAGCGCTTCCTGCTGAACCTGCGCACGCGCGTCTTCGCGCACGTCCAGGGCCTCTCGCTGCACGCGCTCGACCGGCGCCGGCTCGGCGACCTGCTGTCGCGCCTGACGAGCGACGTCCAGGCGATCGAGGCCTTCGTCCTGTCGGGCATCGGCGTCGCCCTGTCGGCGCTCGTGCGGATCCTGATCTTCGGCGGCATGCTCTTCTACCTGGACTGGCGCCTGGCCGCCGTCTCGCTGATCATCGCGCCGCTGTTCTACTTCGCCGCGCGCTACTTCTCGCGCCTCGTCAAGCATGCCGCGCGCGAGAAGCGCCGTCGCAGCGGCTCGCTCAGCGCCGTCGCCGAGGAGAGCCTCGCCAACGCCGCGCTCGTGCAGAGCCTCAACCGCCAGGACGCCGAGGTCGCGCGCTTCCGCCACCAGGGCGAGCGGATCGTCGAGGCCGAGCTGGCCTCGACGCGGATCAAGTCGCTGTTCGCGCCGCTCGTCGACCTGATCGAGCTGCTCGGCGCGCTGATCGTGATCGCGCTCGGCACGTGGGCGCTGGCCAGCGGCGACCTGACGCTCGGCGGGCTGCTCGTGTTCATGGGCTACCTGACGCAGCTGTACGGTCCGATCCGCGACCTCAGCAGCCTGTCGAACACGATCTTCGCCGCCGCGGCCGGCGCCGAGCGGATCATCGAGCTGCTGCAGGAGCAGCCGACCGTCGTCGACCGGCCGAATGCGGCCGTGCTGTCGGATGTGCGCGGGCGCGTCGAGCTGCGCGACGTGCGCTTCCGCTACCCGGGCGCCGCGCGCGACGCGCTGGCGGGCGTCAGCCTGTCGATCGAGCCCGGCGAGACCGTCGCGATCGTCGGTCCCAGCGGGGCCGGCAAGTCGACGCTCGCGCGGCTGCTGCTGCGCTTCGACGATCCCGTCGCCGGCAGCGTCAGGCTCGACGGCCGCGACCTGCGCGACGTCACGCTGCGCTCGCTGCGCGAGCACGTCGGCCTGCTCGCGCAGGAGACGCTGCTGCCGGACGTCAGCGTGCGCGAGGCGATCGCCTACGGGCGGCCCGGCGCGAGCGACGACGAGATCGAGGCGGCCGCGCGCGCCGCCGGCGCGCACGACTTCATCCGCACGATGCCCGACGGCTACGAGACGCCGGTCGGCCAGCGCGGGCGCCGGCTGTCGGGCGGCCAGCGCCAGCGCATCAGCGTCGCCCGCGCGCTGCTGCGCGCGACCCCGGTGCTCGTGCTCGACGAGCCCACGACGGGCCTGGACTCCGGCGCCAAGGCGGCGCTGATCGAGCCGCTGTCGCGGCTCGTCGGCGGCCGCACGACGATCGTCATCTCACACGACCCCGAGGTCGTCGCCTGGGCGGATCGCGTCGTCGGGATCGAGGACGGACGGATCGTCGGGCAGCGGCCCGCGGACGTGACCGCCGTCGTGCCGGGCGCGGTCACGAGCGCCGTGGTGCCCGCATGAGGCCGTTCGCAGCAGGCCGCGAGCTGGCGCCGGGCTACGAGGTCATCGAGCACCTCGCGCGCAGCAAGGTGCTCGACGTCTACGACGCGTGGTCGCATGCGCGGGCCTGTCGCTGCGTCGTCAAGCTGCTGCGCCCCGACTGCCGCGACGATGCGCGTGCGACGAGCGCGCTGCGGCGCGAGGGTCGGCTGCTCGCGCGCCTCTCCCATCCGCACCTCGTGCGCGGCTACGAGACGCTCACCGAGCCGCTGACCGCCGTCGTGATGGAGACGCTGCGCGGCGAGACCGTCTCCCATCTCGTCGCGCGGCGCGCGCGGCGACTGGCGGCCGTCGAGCTGGGCCACCTCGGCGTGCACCTCTGCTCGGCGATCGGCTACCTGCACGACGAGGGCATCCTGCACCTCGACCTCAAGCCGTCCAACGTCATCGCCGAAGCCGGCCGCGCGAAGGTCATCGACCTGTCGCTGGCCCGCCCGCCGGGCCGGATGAGAGCGGGCATCGGGACCTGGTGCTACCTGGCGCCCGAGCAGGCGCGTGGCGGCGAGATCGGACCGGCGGCCGACGCCTGGGGCATCGCGGGCGTCCTCTACGAGGCGGCGACGGGGCTCGTGCCGTTCGGCGAGGACGACGACGAGGAGTTCGAGTACCCGTCGCTGCGGCGGACCGCCCATCCGGTCGATCGCGAGCGCCGGCTGCCCGCCGGTCTCGCCGCGGCGATCGACGGCGGCCTGCGCGCCGACGCCGGCCGGCGCCCGTCGATCGCGCAGATCGGTGCCGCCTGCGAGGAGGCCGCGCGGCTGCCGCCGGCCGAGCGGCGCTTCGGCGCGCTGCTCGATCGCCAGGGGTCAGGCCGGCTACGGCGCGTCGCTGATGATCGCCAGGACGTCGCCGCTGCGAACGAGGTCGCCCTCTGAGATCGGCAGCTCGGCGATCACGCCGGACTTGTGGGCGGTGATCTCGTTCTCCATCTTCATCGCCTCGATGATCGTGACGACCTCGCCCTCGACGACGCTTTGACCGGCCTTGACCGGGATCTTCCAGACATTGCCCTGCATCGGCGAGGCCAGCGTGTCGCCGCCGCGGCCGTTGGCCGACGAGCGCGGCTCGCGCACGGCGCGCGCCGGACGCCGGCCGTCCGGCGCCGATCCACCGCCTGCCGCCGGCGCTCGCGCCGGCGCCGGCGGGCCGATCACGCGGACATCGAAGCGGCGCCCGGAGACCTCGACGGCGTAGATCCGCTCGACGGTCTCCTCGCGCGCGTCTGCGTCCTGCCCGACGACCGTGTCGTCGCCCGCGAGCGCCGCCAGCCAGTCGCCGTCCTCGAGCAGGTCGCGGCAGGTCTCGCCGCGCGCCCACTGCTCGGTCGCCAGCAGCGCGCCGTGAAAGCCGATCAGCGTCGTCAGGCCCTCGATCCGAAACTCCGCCAGCGCCCGCAGCATGCGCGCCGTCGCCCGCTCGCGGTCGGCGTCCCAGACGATCAGCTTGGCGACCATCGGGTCGTACGCCGGGGAGATCTCGCTGCCGGCGCGCACGCCCGAGTCGACGCGCACGCCGGGGCCCGACGGCTCGACGTAGGCGCCGATCCGGCCGGGCGTGGGGGCGAACCGCTTCGATGCGTCCTCGGCGTTGATGCGGCACTCGATCGCGTGGCCGCGCAGGACCACGTCCTCCTGGGCGATCGACAGCGGCTCGCCGGCGGCGACGCGGATGCCCTCCCTGACGACGTCGATGCCCGTCGTCATCTCCGTCACGCAGTGCTCGACCTGCACGCGCGTGTTCATCTCGAGGAAGTAGTAGGCGGGCGGCTGCGATCCGTCGCCCATGTCGAGCAGGCCCTCGACGGTGCCCGCGCCGCGGTAGTCGACCGCGCGCGCCGCCTCGACGGCGATCGCGCCGATCCGCTCGCGCAGCGCCTCGTCGACGACCCAGGCCGGAGCCGGCGATTCCTCGACGAGCTTCTGGTGACGGCGCTGGATCGAGCAGTCGCGCTCGCCGAGGTGGATCGTGGTGCCGTAAGCGTCGGCGAGCAGCTGGACCTCGACGTGGCGCGGGTCGGGCAGGTAGCGCTCGAGGTAGACGGTCGCGTCGGAGAAGAACCTCTCGCCCTCGCGTGCGGCGCCCTCGTATGCGGCCCGCAGCTCGCCGGCGCTCGGCGCGACGCGAAAGCCCTTGCCGCCGCCGCCGCCCGCGGCCTTGACGGCGACGGGGTAGCCGATCTCGTCGGCGGCGATCCGCTCGGCGTCGCGCAGCGAGGCGACGGGCTCGACGGTGCCCGGCACGATCGGCACGCCGGCCGCCTGCATCAGCTCGCGGGCACGGGTCTTCGAGCCCATCGCGTCGATCGCGCTCGCCGGCGGGCCGATGAAGACGATCCCCGCCTCCTCGCAGGCGCGCGCGAAGGCGGCGTTCTCGGCGAGGAATCCGTAGCCGGGGTGGATCGCCTCGGCGCCCGAGCGCCGCGCGACGTCGAGGATCCGCTCGACGTCCAGGTAGCCGTCGGCGGGCGCCGCGCCGCCGAGCAGATATGCCTCGCCGGCGCGCGCGACGTGCGGCGCGTCGCGATCGAGCTCGGAGTAGACGGCGACGGAGGCGATCCCGAGCTCGTCGAGCGCGCGGATGACGCGAACCGCGATCTCGCCGCGGTTGGCGATCAGGACCTTCGAGAACAGCTGGGGAGCGGCTTCCCGAGCGCCGCGACGGCTCATGACCCGAGGATACGCGGACTGGCTCGCTGGGCGGCGCCTCGCTCAGTCGCCGACGGGCCAGTGCCGGACCTCGACCTCGGGCATCGGGGAGTCCTTCGGATTGCCGGTCGCCAGCGGTGTGCCGAGCGTGACCGCGGCGGCTGCCATCGAGCAGCAGACTGATGGCTCAGCCCAGTCGGCGCTCATCCGCGCGCCGTTGATCGCGGACCCACGTCGCGGGGTCGGCGTCCCAGGCATGTCCCTGCCGGTCTTCTCCGTTCACGCCGGGCCGCTCGGGCTGCTCCGGGCGCCGCGCTGCCACGCGACGGGCTCGTCCGGTGCGTGCCCGGTCGCTTCCAGCAGCGCTGCGCGCGCCCAGACCGAGCGAGCGCCCGGCGGCGGCGACGCGGGCAGCGGCGGCGCGGTGTCGCGGAGGAAGCGCTCCAGCGCGGCGACGATCGCCGCGGTCTGTTCGGATGATGGTGCGGGGGCGATGATCTGCGGCTGCGGTCGGTGGTTCACCGGACTGTCAGGTGTTCGGTGCGCCGGCGTCGTGGTGGGCTTGGATCTGCTCGGCGGTGAGGGCGGTGGGGTAGATCGCGAACTCGTCGTA
>JAUYGN010000074.1 GCA_030690545.1 Solirubrobacteraceae bacterium | reverse complement strand
GTGCCCGCGCGCGAGGTCGTGGGCGAGCAGGCCGGGACGGCCGAAGCGGTCGGCGACCGCGCCGCGCGGCAGCGCGGCGAGGATGCCGAGCGTCGTGATGCCGAGACGCTCGAATGGCTCGACGAGCGCTGCCGTCTCCGCGCGACGGCGCAGCAGCGCGACCGGATGCGACGCGAGGTCGGCCGCGCCGGCGACCCGCCGGGGCCGTTTGACGCGGGCGCCGGAGGCGGCGACGAGCGCGCAGAAGCGCGTCGGCCCCTGCCCGATCCGCGGGCCGGCGAGGACGCGGCGCAGGCGCTCGGAGCCCTGCGCGGCGAGATAGCCGTCGGCGAGCATCCGCACGACCCGGCCGTCGTGCAGGCGCTCCAGGCCGCGTGCGTCGAAGCAGGCCTCGCCGGGCCGCAGCGACTCGACCGCCGCGCCGAGGCTCTCCAGCCGCATCAGCGCGCGCTCCCATGCCTCGACGACGCCGACCGGGTCGGGCGGCACGAGCGCCAGGCGCGGGCAGCGCGACAGCGCCTCCCCGATCCGCATCCCGGCATGG
This sequence comes from Solirubrobacteraceae bacterium, assembly GCA_030690545.1. Lineage (GTDB taxonomy): Bacteria > Actinomycetota > Thermoleophilia > Solirubrobacterales > Solirubrobacteraceae > CADCVQ01. Next base: position 43,520 of record JAUYGN010000074.1, on the reverse strand, counting down.
ATCCCGAACGCCTCCCCGGCCCGTGAGACGGTTCCCACGAACAGCTCGCGGCCGGGCTCCGGCGCGAGCGCCGCGGGCTCGCCCAGCAGCCCCGCCCGGCCGCCTGCCGCGACGGCGAGCTCGAAGCGCTTCAGCAGGACGCAGACGATCATCGTACGAACAGATGTTCGCATCGGTCGAAGGGCGGCACAAGGGCGACCGCTGCACGACATCTGAGCCGGGCATAGAAAACCCCCGCGTGAGCGGGGGTTTCCCTTAGCAGGCCTGTAAGCCGGATTCTGTCGTCGAGCAGCCATCCATCTGATGCGGCCGACCTGGACCTTGGCGGGCAACCTGCAAGCGGTCCTGCTTGGCCTTGCATCGGGTGGGGTTTGCCTGGCCGCCGTGTCGCCACGACGCCGGTGCGCTCTTACCGCACCTTTTCACCCTTGCCTGTGCGCATGACGCGCCATCGGCGGTGTGTTTCTGTGGCACTTTCCCGCAGGTTTCCCCGGGTCGGGTTCCCGACCACCCTGCCCTGTGATGTCCGGACTTTCCTCGAAGGGGCGAGCCTCCGCGGCTGCTTGGCCTGCGTGCTCAGCCTAGAGGATGCCGCAGCATTGCCAGTGGACCGCGCGGCTCTCGAAGCGCCCCGGCTGCGCCGGAGGGCACCGGGTCGTCGGCGCGGATAGGGTCTAGCCATGCAGCAATCCGACGATGTCCTCGGCCGGCGCATCGCCGCGGGCCTGATCGATCTGGGCATCACCTTCGTCCTGATCCTGCTCGTGGGCGGGATCTTCGGGGACGAGACGGCTGCCGACGCTCCCGTCTCGGAGAGCTTCGGACCGCTGGACCGCCTCCTGGTCCTCGTTCTCGTGTTCGGCTACTTCTGGAGCACGGAAGCGATCTGGGCGCAGACGCTCGGCAAGCGCGCGATGCGCATTCGCGTCGAGCGCGTCGACGGCTCCAAGGCGACGGTCGGCGCGACCTTCGTGCGCACGCTCCTGCGCGCCGTCGACGGACTGCTCTTCTACGTCGTCGGATTGCTCGTCATCCTCGCGACCGGGTCGCGGCGCCAGCGCCTCGGCGACATGGCCGCCAAGACCCGCGTCGTCGCCGTCGACGAGTCGCCGGCCGACGATCCTCCACCGCCGCCACCACCCGACGACGACGAGGTCCTCGCGCAGGTTCTGCGCTGAGCCTGCATCACCGATTCTCGCGGCGAATCCCAGCCGTGGTTCCAGGCTGAGCGGCGAGCGCCGGCAGCACAGGGCAGCTCAGGCGAGCTCGCCCCGGCACCCACCGCAGCGCCCCCCGACCGCCGACGGCCCGGATCCGTAGCGGGGCTCCATCGCCCCGTCGCAGATCGGGCACGTCGCGGTGCGGTGCGCGGTGAGGTCCTCCCAGGCGCCGGAGAGCACGTCCTCCAGCGTCCGACCCTCGCGCGGGGACGCCCGTAGGAACGACGCCGCTCGCGGCGTCGCCATCCGTTGCAGGTCGATGACGGCCATCACGGCACGCTCCTGAAGAGGCCGACGACGCGGCCGAGCACCTGCACGTCGCGCGAGCGGATCGGCTCCATCGACAGGTTCTCGGGCTGCAGCCGGATGTGGTCGGACTCGCGGAAGAAGCGCTTGACCGTCGCCTCCTCGCCGACGAGCGCGACGACGATCTCGCCGTCCTCGGCGGTGTCCTGCCTGCGGACGACCACGTAGTCGTCGGGCAGGATGCCGGCGTCGATCATCGACTCGCCGCGCACGCGCAGGACGTACTCGCCGTCCTCGCCGCCGGCGAGCGACGGCACGGCCACGTACTCCTCGATGTTCTCCTCGGCGAGGACGGGCGAGCCTGCCGCCACCTGGCCGACGAGCGGCAGCCCGTCCGGGCGCACGATCGACTTGACCTGCTCGACGGCGCGGTCGAGCAGCTCGATCGCCCGCGGCTTGGAGGGATCGCGGCGCAGCAGGCCGAGCTTCTCGAGGTTCGCGAGGTGGGCGTGAACCGTCGACGACGAGGCGAGGCCGACGGCCTTGCCGATGTCGCGCACGGTGGGCGGATAGCCGTGCTTCGCCGAGTGGCGCTTGATGAAGTCGAAGATCTCCTGCTGGCGCTTGGTCAGGTCGAGATCCATGGCGCAGGCTCCTTGACGGGTGATCGGGTGTCGAGCGGGGCGAACATCTGTTCGTACAAGCTAGACGGGTGGCCGGACGGAAGTCAAGTCCTGCCTATACTGGGCGCCGCCCTGCGCCGGTGGCGGAATTGGTAGACGCGCAAGGTTGAGGGCCTTGTGGGGGGATTCCCCCGTGGAGGTTCGAGTCCTCTTCGGCGCATGACGAAGGGCCCCGTGATTGCGGGGCCTTTCGCGTTTCCGGATCCCGTCCGGGCAGTTGCCGCCGGGGGCTCCGAGGGCCGGTAACGCAAGTGGCAACGGCTCGTACGGACCGGATCGGCTGTCCGCAGCGATTGCGGGCAACAGATCCGCGGCTCCTGCCAGGAAGAGGCCTTCGAACCCGCGGGCCGACACGCCGAGCCGACGTGCTTGCCCGGGAGCCGTTCAAAGGGCGAAAGGGCCGGGAGCGCGCGATCGCGCCCGACCTCCTCATCGAGCTCCGCGACGCGGAGGACCGCCGGCTGCTCGCCCACGGCGGGGCAAAGTGTTGATTGACCATGCTGCCGGAGAGCCAGCAACGCGGGACGTCGCTGAGGAGAAGGATCCGCTCGTCCCACTTCTGCTCGGGCGTCGTCACACGTCGCGAGTGGCGGTCCCAAAGCAATGAACGGGCTCCGCACGAGAACGCGAGCGATCTTCGTCGCCGCGGCTCCGGGATCGAGATCCGCACGGGCACCCAGCTTGTCCGGCCAGACGGTCATCGTGATCGCGTGGAGATCGTGCTGCGAACCCGAACCCCCGACGGCGTCGACGTCGTCCTGCCGGCACTCGTTTACGCCAAGGTCCTCGAGGAGCACCCGGTAGTCGCCGACCTCGAGCTCATCGACCGCACGATCCGCGAGCCGCACGAGCAGCAGCCGGACATCCGTCCGAGCCGGGAGCGGTTCTTCCGCCAAGAGGACGGCCTCTGGGTCCTCGCCGTGGTTGAGTTCGGCGAGGTTCCTGCGATCATCGTCACCGTCTTCTCCGCCCACCGACCGCCGTCCTAGCACGATGCCCTCGACCACCGTCCACGTCACCGCCGCCGACCTCCGGCTCACCGGCTCCTACGAGCCCACCGGCGACGTGCTCTACCTCTCAGCCCCAGGAGACGACAAGGCCGGCCCCGCCCAGGAAACCCCGGAAGGCCACGCCGTCCGGCTCGGAGCCGACGGACAGATCACCCACCTCACCGCGATCAACGCCAAATGGCTGCTCGACCGCGACGGTGTGCTCACCGCCACCCTCCGCGACGGCCGACAGCTCCAACTCGGACGCGATGACCTCCGCGACCTGATCGCCTGAACGGACCAACACAGCGCTCGACCTGGAACGAGACACGGCGTCGCCACGCTCACCTGTCGCGAATGCAGCAGTCTCGTACCGCCCGATAGCTTGGAGCCGTGGCTACGACCTACGCGCTGACGGGCCTTCCGTCAGCGCGCGCCGAGGTCGGCGTGTCAAGAACGGTGGCGTCTTCCATCTCGCCCCGGCGGCCGGTCAGCCGAGGATCCGCGCCACGTAGCCCTCGCGTGCGACCACCGCGAGCACCTGCTGGGCGTGCTCGCGCCCGCGGGTCTCCAGCACGAGGTGGACGGCGGTCTCGCGAACGTGCAGGTCGACGCCCTCGCGGACATGCTCGACCGTCACGAGGTTGGCACCGGCACCCGCGACGCACGTCAGCAGCCGTGCCAGCGAGCCCGGCCGGTCGGAGACGCGGGTGATGAGCGCGAGCCGCCGCCCGACCTGCGTCTCATGGCGGCGGGTCACCGCTGCGAGCAGTCCGGCGTCGACGTTGCCACCGGAGAGCACGACGACCGTGGTCCCGCGTTGCGCGGGCGCGACCAGGCCCTCCAGCAGCGCTGCCACGCCCACTGCCCCCGCCCCCTCGACGACCAGCTTGCTGCGCTCCATCAGCCGCACCATCGCCTCGGCGATCTCGTCCTCGCCCACCGCGACGACGTCGTCCAGCCAGTGCGCCACCAACCCGAGCGTCAGCTCGCCGGGCCGCTTGACCGCGATCCCGTCGGCGATCGTCAGCGCGGACGGCACACCGACCGGCTGGCCACGCCGCAGCGAGTCGGCGAACGGCGCGCAGGCCCCGGCCTGCACGCCGACGACCTCGACGTCCGGACGAGCCGACTTGACCGCGATCGCGATGCCGCTCGCCAGTCCTCCGCCGCCGACGGGAACGACGACCTTCGCCAGGTCCTCGACGTCCTCGAGCAGCTCGAGCCCGATGGTGCCCTGGCCGGCGACGACGTCGGGGTCGTCGAAGGGGTGCACGAACGCGAGCCCGCCCTCCTGCGCCCGCGCGGTCGCCGCCGCGAAGCAGTCCTCGAGCGAGTCCCCGACCAGACGCACCAGCGCCCCCAGCGCGTCGCAGCCCTCGATCTTGGCGATCGGCGCCTGTGCCGGCATGAACACCTCGCACGGCACGCCGCGCGCCCGCGCCGCATCGGCCAGCGCCCAGGCGTGGTTGCCTGCGCTGCCGGCCACGACGCCGCGCTCGCAGTCCGCTCCCAGCGCCGCCAGCTTGCTGAGCGCGCCACGCAGCTTGAACGAGCCGGTGCGCTGCAGGTTCTCGGCCTTCAGCGCCACCCGCGCGCCGCAGAGCTCCGAAAGCGCCTGCGACGGCAGCACCGGCGTGTGTCGCGCCACGTCGCAGACCGCGACGCGCGCCCGCTCGACGTCCGCTGCGACGACGACGCTCACAGACCGACCAGCGCTCCGCCCATCCGAGGATCTCCCTGGTTCGGTTAGCGTCCGCCACGATAGCTGCTCGGGACTCCCTCACCTCACGGCACGGCGTGTGCCGGATCTCACACAAGGCCGCGCTCAGCCCTCTGTACGGTCGCGCCGACGACGACGCGCGGGGCTCCGCGGCCGGTGCCCCGAACCAGACGGAGGCACGATGGGCTACGAGCATCTGACGAGCGCTGAACGCGCCCACCACGACGAGTACTGCAAGCTGCGCTCGATCAGCGACTGGCCCGGGTTCGCGGCCGCGCAAGGCAACCGGCGCGACGCGGCGCGGGCGTGGCTGGAGGCCCAGCGCAAGGACATCTTCCGCCGCGCGGAGGGCAACGTCGCCGGCGTCCAGGCAGGCTGAGAGCATCAGGATCGGCGCAGGCGCTACGCGATGCTGACGCCCGGCAGGCTGCTGACGGCGAGCGCCCAGCGCGAGGTTCGCCTGCCCGCGGCGGGCTGCACGCCGACCGAGGCCGCCTACATCGGTGAGCGCGGGGTCCTGCTCGGCTTCACGTCGACGACCGATGCCCAGCGCGCGCGCAAGACGGCGAACGTCGACTGGCTGGTCCGGCGCCGCAAGCAGCTCTTCGGGCTCGCCCGCGACAGCGGCTGGAACGTCTCCAACCGTCGCGACCGCTACCACGCGCTGTCGATCGCCACGAGCCATGGCACCGCCTACGAGGTCTGGAAGGCGACGCACGACCCGCGCACGGGCGCTCCGCTGCCGACCGCGTCGGGGTCCTCGCGCGCACGCGCGCTGGCATGGCTGGCCGATCGCACGGGCATCACCGAGCAGCCCCGCAACTCCAACACCGACAACCGCGCGGACGGGATCCGCGCGGCGCAGGTCGCCTGTGCCGGCGGCGGGCAGGGTCTCGTCGGCCAGCCCTGGTGCGGCGTCTGGTGCTGGCGGGCGCTGCAGCGTGCCGGCGTGCCGAAGATCGACACCTGGTGGATGGCCTCGGTTGCGACGATCGAGCAGAAGGCGCGACGCGGGGAGCGCTGCTACCGCGGCTGGCGCAGCGGCTTCGACACGCGCGGCGTGCTGCCCGGCGACCAGGTCGTCATCGGCGGCTCCGGCGTGCACGTCGAGACGGTCGTCGAGGTGCTGAGCGACAGCGTCATCACGCACGGCGGCAACACCTCGTCGGGCATCAGCGGTTCGCAGTCCAACGGCGGCGGCGCCTTCCGGCGCCGCCGCTATCGCACGGAGATCACCGGCTTCGCGCTCGTCGATCACGTCGTCGACATCGAAACGCCGATCGACGAGCCGAGCGTGCCGCCGTTCGACGATCCGACCATCCCCCCATTCGACGATCCGACCATGCCGCCGGTCGTCCCGACGCCGCTCGACGAGCTGTCGCCCGAGGAGCTGGCCGAGAAGCTCGCCGCCGAGGCGGAGCTCGCGACGGAGCTGTCACCCGAGGACCAGCTCATGCTCGCCCCGCATCCGAGCGTCGGCGCCGCGATCGACGACCGCTTCGCGCCGAGCGACGACCTGCTCTCCGACGAGCTCCTCGACCGGATCGCGGCCGAGGAGGAGGCGGCGCTGGAGGCTGATGCCGCCGAGGACGCCCTCGTCGAGCAGCACGAGGCCGTCGAGGACCCGCCGGACGGCATCTTCTTCGAGAACGACCTGCCGCCGAGCCCGGTCTGACCCGTCCGACGGCGCTGCGAAGCAGCGGCGCGGCCGCCCGCAGGGGAGGAGGGCGGCCGCGCTGTCTGCGTGATCGGACGCCCAAGGGGCTCGGCGTCCGCTGCTGTCAATATCGGAGCGGAGCGGCGGTTGGATCACCGTGAGCGCCGATGGCGCGCCGGCGTCAGCCGGCGCGCGCGAGCGCGCCCTGCCGCGCGACCCACTCGGTCCCGATCTCGCGGAGGATGTCGAGCATCGCCGCGGCCGCGGGACCGAGGTAGCCGCCGGCAAGCGTCGCCGCCAGCACATGGCGCGCAGGGGCGATGCCCTCGAGGTAGCGGATGACGACGTCGTCGCGGACGGCGACGAGCGCGAGGTCCGGGATCAGGCAGACGCCGACGCCGGCCGCGACGAAGCCCTGGATCGCGTTGTAGTCGTCGGACTGAAACGCGACGCGCGGCTCGAAGCCCGCGGCCCGGCAGGCACGCTCGAGCACGACCCCGTCCGGACAGCGGCCGGTCGTGCCGACGATCCACGAGTCCTCGGCGAGATCCGCGAGCCGGACCCGCGCCCGCTCGGCGAGGCGATGGCCGGCGGGCAGGCAGAGGTACATCGGGTCGTCGAGCAGCCGGTGACGTGCGATCGCGGGGTCGGAGATCGGCGCGAAGCCCGCCTCGAGCGTCAGCGCGATGTCGCACTCGCCGGCCTTCAGGCAGTCCAGCCCCTCGTCGGGCTCGCGCGGCGCAAGCGTCAGCTCGACGCCGGGATGGCGCTCCCGGAAGCGCGCGATCGCCAGCGGCGCGATCGTCGCCCCGGCGGTCGGGAAGGAGACGATCCGCAGGCGACCCCCGCGCAGGCCGGCGATCGCCTCGAGCTCGGCCTCGGCGTCGACGAGCCGCGCGAGGATCACGTCGGCGTGCGCGACGAGCGCGCGGCCGGCGTCGGTCAGCTGCACCCCGCGGGCGCGACGCTCGACGAGCACCGTCCCGGCCTCGCGCTCGAGCGCGGCGATCTGCTGGGAGACCGCCGACTGCGTGTAGGAGAGCGCCTCGGCCGCGGCGGAGAACGAACCGCGCAGCGAGACCTCGCGAAGGACGCGCAACCGCTTCACGTCGAGCATTAGCGCAACTTATCACCATCGGGTTCAAATCTCATTTGTGCTCATACTCTCACGCTGGCACAGTTGATCGCGATCAAGCAGCACGCCCACCCGCCGCACGAGGACTCCCGACATGACCGCCTTCCCCCACGCCGACGCGATCGTCATCCGCCACGCCACCGACGCAGACACCCGCCTGCTCGCCGACCTCGCGGCGCTCGACAGCCGCCCGCCGCTGAGCGGGCCGGCGCTGATCGCCGAGCTCGACGGCGTCGCGCGCGCCGCCCTGGACCTGCACGACGGCAGCGTCGCCGCCGACCCGTTCGCCCCTACCGCCGAGCTCGTCGAGCTGCTGGCGCTGCACGCCCGCCGCGCGCACGGCGCTCCGCGCGCCGCCGGCTCGCTGAGCCGGCGTGTCGCCGCGCTCCTGCGACCGGTCGCCGTCCGCGCATAGTCCGCACGCGACGCGGTCGCGACGCGGCGGCATGATGAGATGGGACGATCGCACCGGCGAGCTTCACCTGGCAGGACGGCGAGCGCACGATCCACTACGGGCGCGATGCGCTCGCAGCGGCCCTGCCGTCGCTCGGCGAGGGCTACGCCCTGCTGACGACCGCTCGCGCGCTCGCGATGGCGCCGAGCCTCGCCGACCATGCCGGCGCGATCCACGAGGTGCCGGCCGGACGCGTCGACGAGCTCGCCGGCGCGCTGCTCGACGGCGTCGACCTCGGCGAGCCGATCGTCGCGCTCGGCGGGGGACGCGTCATCGACACCGCCAAGGCGCTCGCCGCGGCGCGCCGGCCCGGCGCGCGCCCGCGCGGCGCGGCGCTCCCGACGACGCTCAGCGCCGCCGAGATGACGGTCGTGCATCGCCGCGCCGCCGGCGCCGACGGATCGCTGCCCGGCGCGCGCCCGGCGCTCGTCGTCAACGATCCCGCGCTGAGCGCCTCGCAGCCCGCGGCCGCGCTCGCGGCGAGCGCCGCGAACGCGCTCGCCCATGCGGCCGAAGGCCCGATCACCCGTCGCGCGAGCCCCGTCCCCGCGCTGGCCGGGGCCGAGGCGGCGCGGCTGATCGGGGCCGCCTATGCGGCGGCCGGCGACGACGGCGAGCCCGATCGCGACACGCTCGCGCTCGCCGCGCTGCTGTCGGGCTACACGATCGACAGCGCCGGCTACGGCCTGCACCACGTCCTCGCGCAGACGCTCGCGCGACTCGCGGGCGTCGCGCACGGTGCGGCCAACGCCGTGATGCTGCCCCACACGCTCGTCGCGCTGCAGCGTCGCGCGGTGGCGGGAGCCGGCGAGCTCGTCGCACTGGCGAGCGACCTCGCGCGGCGCGCGCATGCGACGAGCCTCGGCGCGCTCGGCGTCGACGAGGCGACGCTCGACGCGTGCGCCGACGCCGCCGCCCAGCGCGCCGAGCTCGACAACACCCCGCCGCGTCCCGACCGGGCCGAGCTGCGCGCGCTCTACGCCGCCGCGTCCTGAGGCGCGCGCCCGGCTACAGCTTCAGCAGGACGAGCGTGTTCAGGACGAACGCGAGCGCGAAGGCGACCGTCCAGCGGTTCAGGTTGCGCTCGACGAGCGAGCCGCCGCCGAACGGACCGGCGCCGGTGCCGACGCCGAAGGCGCCCGACAGTCCCGCGTCCTTGCCCGAGTGCATCAGCACGAGGAAGATCACGATGATCGCGAGCGCGATCTGGACGAGGAAGAGGATCGACTCCATGCGCTCAGATTAGCTCAGCCGCCGCCGGCCTCGTCGAGCGCCTTGAGGATCTCGACGGCCTCGGCGCGCAGCTGGCGATCGAGCGCGCGATGGTCCTCGTCGGAGAGCTTGCCGGTGCGCAGGTCCATCTCCGCGTCGCGGATCTCGCGGTACTTGGCCTCCTTGCGCGCTTCGAGCTCGGCGATCTCGTCGGCCGACTCGCTGCGCACGCGCTCGCCGGTCGCGCCGCGCAGCGGCGCGCTGACGAGCACCACGACGGCACCGAGCGCGGCGATGATCACGAGCAGGGCGACGATGTCCACGGCGTTGCCGCGCGATCCGCTTACGCGCGGCCGAGTTCTTGGGCGACGCGCGCCGCGTAGCGCGCCGTGACGCGACGCCGCGCGGTGTCCGCGCCCGGCCACAGCGCGATCAGCCCACCGAGGAAGACGACGATCGAGCCGACCCAGATCCACGTCACGAGCGGCGACGTGATGACGCGGAACGTCGCCGCCGGCCGGTCGGCCAAGTACCGATCGACGATGCCGTTCAGCGCCGTGCCGAGCGCCTGTCCCTCGAGCTCGGGCGGGAGCTTGCCGGCGGCCGCCGCGAACACGCGGTCGCCCTCCTTGATCGTCGGCAGCAGCTTGCGGATGTCCGGCGTCATCGCCGTCCAGATGTCGCGCAGCACGCCCGCCTTGAGGCCGATCTCGCTCGTCGCCTCGCCCTCGAAGAAGCGCCCGACCGGACCCAGGCCTGCGACGTCGCGCGACGGATAGAAGCCACGCTCCGGATGCAGCGTCACGACATGCCTGCCGTCGCGACGGACGTCGACGACGGCGCCGAAGGTGATCTTCTCCAGGCCGGACCGCGTCGCCGAGATCTCCGACGTCGCCCGCGTGTAGGTGAAGTCATAGCCGCCGGTGGTCACGCTCTGGCCGGGCGTGAGCCGCACGTCGCGCCCGTTGTCGAACGCCGACGACGCCGCCACGCCGACGAACAGCAGCGCCATCCCGACGTGGACGAGATAGCCGCCGTAGCGCCGCCGGTTGCGCGCGACGAGCGAGCGCAGCGCGCCCAGCGGCCCCTCGCCGGTCATCGCGCGGCGCACGCCGACGCCGCGCCAGAACTCCTGCCCGACGCTCGCGACGACGAACGCGCCGCAGACGAACATCGCCAGCGCCAGCGGCCGCGACGCCACGCCGAAGATCGCCAGCACGACGCCGAGCCCGAGCGCCGCGACGGCGGGCAGCAGGAAGTTGCGGCGGGCGTTGGACGCCGTCGCCTTGCGCCATGCGATCACCGGACCGATCCCGCTGAGCAGGACGAGGACGATCGCCAGCGGCACGGTGTACTGGTCGAACCACGGCGGTCCGAGCGCGCGCCGCGTGCCGGTCAGCGCCTCGGCGATCAGCGGCCAGAAGGTGCCCCAGAAGACGACGAACGCCATCGCCACGAGGACGAGGTTGTTGAGCAGGAAGATCGCCTCGCGCGACAGCAGCGAGTCGAGGCGGTTCTCCGACCGCAGCGCCTCCCGGCGCCACAGGACGAGCCCGATCGAGCCGGCGGTCATGACCCCGATGAGGATCACGAACGGCACGCCGAGCGTCGACGCGCCGAAGGCGTGGATCGAGTCCAGGATCCCCGAGCGCACGAGGAACGTGCCGAGGATCGCCAGGATGCCGGTCGCCAGGATCAGCGAGACGTTCCAGATCTTCAGCATCCCGCGCTTCTCCTGGATCATGATCGAGTGGATGAACGCGGTGCCGGTCAGCCACGGCAGCAGCGACGCGTTCTCGACCGGGTCCCAGGCCCAGTAGCCGCCCCAGCCGAGCTCCACGTAGGACCAGCGCGCGCCGAGCAGGATCCCGATGCCGAGAAACAGCCAGGCGGCGAGCGCGAAGCGCCGCGTCGCGCGGATCCAGTCGGCCGCGCCGACCTGGCGCGTGATCAGCGCGCCGATCGCGAACGCGAACGGGATCGCGAACAGCGTGTACCCCGAGTAGAGCATCACCGGGTGGGTCATCATGCTCGGGTGGCGCAGCAGCGGGTTGAGGCCGGCGCCCTCCGCGGGCACCGTCGCGAGCAGCCCGAAGGGGGTCTCCTTGAAGACCAGCAGCGACGCGAAGAACGCCGCGAAGCCGAGCAGGACGGCGGTCGCGTAGGGCGCCACGCGGCGCACCTGGCGGCGTGTCAGGAACAGCACGAGGCTCGACCACAGCGACAGCATCCAGAGCCACAGCAGCAGCGAGCCCTCCTGCGAGGACCACGCCGCGGAGGCCTTGTAGAAGAGCGGGGTCGTCGTCGACGAGTGGCTGGCGACCGTCGCGAACGAGAAGTCCGAGCGCAGGAACGCGATCTCGAGGATCGCGAAGGCGCCGGTCACGAGGCCCGCGATCGCGTACACCGAGCGGCGACCGGAGGCGATCCAGTCGTCGCGGCCGCGGAGCGCACCGTAGATCGAGACGGCGATCCCGTACAGCGCGACGACGAGCGCGAGGATGAGCAGCGCGCGGCCGACGGTGGCCATCAGGGACTCCCGCTCACTCGTGGTCGCCCCTCAGGAGCGTTGCGTGGCGTCTTCGGTGAACTTCGACGGGCACTTCGTCACGAGCGAGTCGCGCTCGCCGACGAACGTCGCGCCTTCCTTGCGCACGGTGATGATGACCTCCCGATCCTCGCGGAAGGGGTCCGGGACGGCGCCGCTGTAGGTCACCGGCACCGATGTCGAGCCATCGCGATCGCGGACGCGGAAGTCGACGCCGTCGGAGGTCGTACGCACCGAGTCGTTGACGACCTTGCCGGTCAGCTGGTAGGACGTGCCGGCCGTGGCGGTCACCAGATCGCTCGGCGTGACGACCTCGCTGGAGCCGAGCAGGCTCGTGTAGACGAGCGCACAGGCGAGCACGACGGCGGCGGACAGCGCCGCGACGAGGCGGACCTTGCGTTTGCGAGCGGGCGGCACGGGGTCGCGAAGTATCGCATTCCGGACCCGCGAACCGGCCGGTCGGGATTGTGGTCGCGTCAGACGAGGAAATATCGGCTGCAGACAGAAACCTTTGACGGGCTGCGGAGTCCTTCTCGATAGATCGATGACCCCGATGACCGTCCGACATCTCCCCCTCGCCCCGCAGGCTCCGCCCCACCGGCGGCTGCATGTCGTGCCCGCTCCGCAGCCCCGGCCCGAGCCGATGCATCCCGCCGAGCGGCGCATGCGCGACGCCGGCGGTCCGGACGACCGCGCCTGCTACGCCTGCGGATGCGGCTTCGTCTTCGTCGCCCCCGTCACCACGTCCGTGCGCTGCCCGCACTGCGACGCGACGCAGGCCTGGTAGCGCAGCGCCAGCGGCGCTAGAGCAGGACCGTCGAGCCGGTGCTCTGGAACTCGATGTTGCGGGCGAGGCCCTCGAACTCGAGCGGCTCGGAGGTCATCGCCGCGCCGACGTTCGCCGTCTTCGCTCGCCGGCGAGTCGAATGGATGCCGACGGTGCGGAAGCTCAGCTCGCCCGCCGCATCGTCCTCGAACTCGAGGTCCGGCAGGAAGACCGTCAGCGTGATCGTGCGCAGATGCGAGACGCGATCGAGCGTCACGCTGACCTCGCGGCCACGAGCGCTGTCGTAGGTCTGGATCTCGTCGCCCTCGAAGCGGTACCTGCCCAGCGGCCCGGCGTACTCCAGCTGCGGTGCGCCCTCCGCGCTCGGGCGGTACAGGATCTTCGTGTCCTCGTGGGTGAGCTCGAAGAGGTGTGGACCTTCGCTCTGCACAGCAACCATGGTGCCCTCGCTTCAGACGTCGGCGCTCGGACGGTGGATGGTGATGCCGTCGCCTGCCGCTGTCCAGCGATTTGCGAACTTCTTATCAACGCTTGAGGAAGCTAATCGTGCGCGACGAGCTGTGCGCCGAGCCTGTCGGCGAGCCCGCGGGCGCCCTGGCGCATGACGAGATCGTGGTTCCACGTGAAGGCCGAACGCGCGAGCGGCGCCAGGCGATTCATCCAGCGCCGCGACGTCGACACGTCCCAGGCGTAGATCAGGGCTGTCCCGGCGGCGCCTTCGTAGAGACGCCAGATCCCGACGCCCTCCAGCTCGCCGCTGGCGTGCCCCTCGAGCAGGTGAGGAGGCTCCGAGCGCGTGACGCGCATGTCGAACTCCAGCGAGTACGGCAGCTTGGCGCGCCACTCGAAGCGCGACAGCGCGCCGATCCCGTGCTCGCCGCCGGGCTCGAGCTCGGTCACGCCGCGCACGCCCTTCCACCACTCCGGATAGCGATCGCTGGCAGCGATGACGTCCCAGGCGTCCTGGATCGGCGCATCGACGCACCACGTCGTGAGGAAGCTGTAGGCGGCCATCCGACGAGGCGACGATACCGCCCCGCGGTCGCCGCGGCGAGCCCTCCGCGCGACGACGCGCGAAGCGGACGACGGGTCTCGAACCCGCGACCTCGAGCTTGGGAAGCTCGCGCTCTACCAACTGAGCTACGTCCGCGCCGAAGCACCGATTCTACGTCGCCTGCGCACGTCGGGGTCGCGTCGATCCGCCCGGCTCAGCCCCGCGGGCCTGTCACTAGGCTGCAGGGCCGATGAAGCGCCTCCTCGTCCCGACGCTCGCGACCCTCGCTGCGGCGAGCCTGATCGGGCTGCTCGCCTACGGGCTGCTGTCGGGCGCGACCGACGACTCGATCGAGCAGGCGATCGCGCGCGGCGACTTCCCGCCCGCGCCGAGCAGCCCGCTGCCGGTGCTCGGCGAGAGCGGCACGCGATCGGTCGCCGACCTGCGCGGTCAGATCGTCGTGCTGAACTTCTGGGCCTCGTGGTGCGGGCCGTGCAAGGCCGAGGCACCGGTCCTCGAGCGCGCCCACAAGAAGCTGACGAGCTCGGGGCAGGGCACCGTGCTCGGCGTGACGTACGACGACGCGGCGCCGGCGTCGCTGAAGTTCATCCAGGACCACGGCGTCAGCTTCCCGAGCCTGCGCGACATCGGTACGAAGCTCGCCAAGCGCTACGGCACGACCTACGTGCCCGAGACGTTCGTGATCGATCGCCGCGGCAGGATCGTCTCGATCTTCCGGGGCCCGATCGACCAGGCCTTCATCGACCGCGCGCTGGCGAAGGCGCAGTCGTGACCCGCGCGCTCGCGCTCGCGGCAGTGCTGATCGCGACCGCGCTCGCGCCCGCCGCGCTGGCCGCCGCTCCGAAGACCGACCTCGTCGACATCGAGGACGAGGTGATGTGCGTGACCTGCCGGGTGCCGCTGAACATCGCCGAGGGCGCGCAGCCCGACAGCCAGCGGGCGTTCATCCGCGAGCTGATCGCCGAGGGTCAGACCAAGGAGCAGATCAAGCAGGCGCTCGTCGCGCAGTACGGCATCGATGTGCTCGCGACTCCGCAGACCAGCGGCGTCGGGCTGACCGCATACGCGATCCCGCTGGCGCTGGGGGCGATCCTCGTCGCGACGCTCGTGCTGCTGGCGCCGCGCTGGCGCCGTCGCTCGCCGGCCGGCATCGGAGCCGGCGACACCCCCGCCGACGATGGCCTCAGCGACACCGACGAGGCGCGGCTGGAGGCCGACCTCGCGCGCTACGACCGGTAGGCGCGTGGCTGCGACAGCGCGGCGGACCGGCAGCCGCGCCCGGCTCACATCTTGCTCGGCGCGCTGACCCCGAGCAGGTCCAGTGCGCGCGCGATCGTCCGCTGCGTCGCGACGCTGAGCGCCAGCCGGACGGACTCGACGCCCTCGCCCTCGGCGCCGACGACCTGGCAGTCGCGGTAGAACGCGGTGAACGTCTGCGCGAGCTCGAGCGCGTAGACGGCGATCCGGTGCGGCGCCCGGCGCGCGGTCGCCTCGGCGATCTCGTCGGGGAACGCGAGCAGCTTCTTGGCGAGCGTCCGCTCGGCGGCCTGCAGCGAGCCCGAGTAGCGGGGTGCTTCCTCGAGGGCGCTCGTGACGCGCCAGATGCCGCCCGCCTTGGCGAGGATCGACGCGATCCGCGCGTGCGCGTACTGCACGTAGTAGACCGGGTTGTCGCTGGACTGCTCGCGCGCGAGGTCGAGGTCGAGGTCGACCGTCGTGTCGTGCGAGCGCTGCAGCATGAAGAAGCGCGCCGCGTCGACGCCGATCTGCGCGACGAGGTCGTCGAGCGTGACGAAGTCGCCGCGCCGCTTGGACATCGACGCGCGCTCGCCGCGCTCGACGAGGTTGACGAACTGCATGATGATCAGCTCCATCGCGCCCTCCGGCGCACCGAGCGCCGCGAACGCCGCCTGCATCCGCGCGACGTGACCATGGTGATCGGCGCCCCAGACGTCGATCAGCCGATCGAAGCCGCGCTCGAGCTTGTCGAGGTGGTAGGCGATGTCCGACGCGAAGTACGAGGGCTCGCCCGTCGAGCGCTCGAGCACGTCGTCCTTCGGCTCGCCGTGCGCGCTCGTGCGCAGCCACAGCGCGCCCTCCGCGCGGTAGCTCTCGCCGCGCTGCTCGAGCTGCGCGAACGCGCGGCGCACGGCCGACGGCTCGCCGGCATGCAGCGAGCCCTCCGAGAACCAGACGTCGAACTGGACGCCGAAGCGCTCCATCGACGCGCGGATCCGATCCAGCAGCAGCTCGACGCCGCGCTCGGCGACGACGGCCACGTCGTCGTGCGCGGCGCCGGGGATCCGATCGGCGAGCTCGCGCACGTAGTCGCCCTCGTAGCCGCCCTCGGGGACCTCCTCGCGGCGGGCTCGGGCCTGGATCGACTCGCCGAGGCGCCGTATCTGGCCGCCGATGTCGTTGATGTAGTACTCGCGCGTCACCTCGTGACCGCTGAACTGCAGCAGCCGTGCGAGCGAGTCGCCGTAGGCCGCGTGGCGCCCGCCGGCGGCCGTCATCGGACCGGTCGGATTGGCCGACACGAACTCGATGCTCACGCGCTCGGCGCGCTCGACCGCGCCGCCGCCACCGAAGGCCTCGCCGGCCTCCAGCACATGAGCGAGCGCCGCCACGCACCAGCGGTCGGACATGACGAGGTTCAAGAAGCCCGGCCCGGCGATCTCGACGCGATCGAGCGCGTCACCCAGGCGGCGCTCGAGCTCGGCGGCGAGACGCCCGGCCACCTCGCGCGGAGGGACGCCCGCGCGGGGCGCGAGCAGCATCGCCGCGTTCGTCGCGTAGTCGCCGAAGCCGGCCTTCTTCGGGCGCTCGAGCGTCGGCAGCGCGGACGAGCCGCCGTCCGGCCCGGCGACGGCACCAGACGCGGCGATCACGGCGTCGCGCAGATCTGAGAGGGGACCGGACACGTCGCCAGAGTACCGGCGGCGCGTGGCGATGCCGGGCGTGACATGCTGGCCGCGTGCGCGGCGTCGTCAGGAGATCCACGTGGACGGCGATCGCCACCGTCGCCGCGCTGGCGCTGGCACCGGCGGCCGCACAGGCCGCGCTCAGCGTGGTGCTCGTCGGCGGAGACGCGCTCGAGGACCGGCCGATGACGTTCATCGCGACCGGCACGACGAGCGGGACGAGCCACATCTACGCGAAGTTCCGCCCCGCGGGCGGCGTGCCGTGCGCACCGTCGTACTCTGCGGACTCGGGCGCCGGCCTCTTCTTCCGTGACGTGTCCGGGACGCAGAAGGTGACCCAGCAGGGCGAGCCGGGCGCGTACCTGCTGTGCGCGTACCTGGCGAGCAGCTCCACGGCGGCGCCCAGCGAGCAGTTCGCCCTGCCCGTGAACGTCCGCCCCAACAACGCGACGCTCGCGCTGCTCGTCCCGCCGAGAGCGCACCCGGGCGCCGGCGTCCCGGTGACGCTCGTCGGGACGACCGAGTTGGGCCGCACGCTGTTCGCGAAGGCCAAGCCGATCGGTGCCGGACCATGCGGCCAGAGCCGGGCGGCTGACCCCGCGACGGACTCGTTCGCCTTCTCCCTGCCCGCCAGCGGCGCTTTTGGGCTGCCGCGCCTGGCAGGCCCGTTCCGCGACGTCGGTCAGTACACGCTCTGCGCCTGGCTGCAGGAGAGCAGCTCCGACGCCGTCGCGGAGGCGAGCGCCAGCGCCGTGCTGAACATCGTCCCTCCGGTCCCGGTCCTGACCTCGCTGGACGTGTCGCCGTCGGCGTTCGTGGCGCGGCCGGCTGGCGGATTCAAGACGACCAGCTTCCCGTCGACGCGCGTCAGCTACCGGCTCGGCAACACCGCCGCGAGCGTGCGCTTCACGGTCGCCGTGCGGCGGGTCGGCAGGCGCGTGGGTTCGAGTTGCCGCGCGCTCACGCGGACCAATCGCAACCGCAAGCGCTGCCTGCGCTACCAACCCGTGAGCGGCTCGTACACCGATCCCGGGCGCCAGGGCCACAACTCCCTGCGCTTCAGCGGCCGCGTCGGCGGCAAGCGCCTGCGGACCGGCACCTACCGCCTCTACGCGTCGCCGCGCACGTCGACCGGCCGCGGCAAGACGCTGCGCCACACGTTCCGCATCACCACGCGCCGCTGAAGCGCGCCGCGCGGGCCGCGAGCGTCAGTAGTGGTACGGCTCCCCCGCGAGGATCTTGTGCCCGCGATAGAGCTGCTCGAGCAGGACGACGCGGGCGAGCTGGTGGGGCAGCGTGAGCGGACCGAGCGAGAAGCGATGATCGACGTCCGCGAGCTCGAGGCCCGGCGGACCGCCGACGACGAAGCAGACGTCGCGCCCGAGCCGGCGGCGCTCCTCCAGGAAGCGGCTGAACGACAGCGAGCTGAGCTGCTCGCCGTCGCGCGCGAGCAGCGAGACGAAGGCGCGCTGCGGGATGCGCCCGGTGACGCGCTCCTCCTGGCGCACCTCGATCATCTCGACGCGCGCGTGGCGCGCCAGCAGCTTGAGGTAGTGCTGGACATCGTCGGCGTACGGCGGGCGCAGACGCCCGACGGCGAGGACGGTGATGCGCACGCTGCGATACTAGGCGCGTATGGCTGAAGAAGACGAGACCGAACGGCACATCAACATCCACTTCTCGCCCGAGATGATGGGCGGCGTCTACGCGAACTTCGCGAACGTCTCGTTCTCGGACTACGAGTTCACGATCACGTTCGCTCGCGTCGATCACGAGATCGAAGCCGACGAGATCCCGGGCGTGGTCGTGTCGCGCATCAACCTCGCGCCGAAGTTCCTGCGCGAGCTCGCCGAGGCGCTCGAGGACTCCTACTCGAAGTACCGCACGCGCGAGGGGATCAAGAACCTGCCCGAGTTCGGCGGCGGCAGCGCGCCGGCCGACGACGACTCCTGACGGCGGCGGGTAGCGGGTCGCGGCCCCCGCTCGCGGCTGACGAGCGAGGTCAGCGACCGCGCTCGCCGCGCTGGTACGCCACCCCGATCCCGATCCGCTCGATCGTCGGCGGGTGCGTGGAGAGCAGGAACCGCTGCCAGCCCGGCGGGTCGGGATCGGACAGGTTGCGCCGCGCGATCCGCTGCTCGAAGGAGATGAACGGCTCCGGCTGGTCGGTGAGCGTCAGCGAGTAGGAGTCGGCGCGTGCCTCGATCGCGCGGCTGTGCTGATTGGAGATCGTCGTGATCGTCGTCGTCATGAGGGCGAGGCTGAGCGCGAGCGCGGGCAGGACCGCCGGACCCGGCTCGCCATCCGCCGGTGCCAGGCGGCGCGTCAGCTGGGCGACCGCGAAGAGCCCGAAGGGTGCGACGATCGCGAGGTACAGCAGCCCGTAGGGCACGTCGCGGTAGTGCACATGAGCGAGCTCGTGGGCGACGACGAGACGCACCTCGTCGCGCTCGAAGTTCTCCAGCAGGGTGTCGTAGAGGACCACGCGCTTCGTCGTCCCCAATCCCGTGACGTAGGCATTGGCGGTCGTCGTGCGACGGCTGGCGTCGATGCTGTACACCTCGCCGACGTCGACGCCGGCGCGCCGCGCGAGCTCGAGCACGTCGTCGCGCGTCTGGCCGGCGGGCAGCGCCTTGAAGGTGTTGAAGAGCGGGTCGAGCACGACCGGCCCCGCGTAGACGCTCAGCACGCCGAACGTGGCGACGATCGCGCTGGCCGGCATCCACCATCCGCGCGGGTAGCGGCGGATCAGGCCGACCGCGGCGCCGGCGCCGAGCCCGGCGAAGACCGCGCCGATTCCCCAGGAGACGCCCTTGTCGCGCGCGTAGCCACTCCATGACTGCGTGACGAGACCGGCGTCCCTGGCGCGCTCGCGCGAGACGACCTGCAGCGGCAGGATCGAGACCGAGACCGCGATCGACAGCGCCGCGCCGGCAGCCGCGCCGGCCAGCATCGGACGCCTGAACGGGCCCTTCAGGCGGCGCGGGGGACGCGCGATCAGCAGCGCGAGCACCCCCAGCTCGGCGACGAGCACGCCGCCGTAGAGCAGGACCTGCGGGCGACGATAGTCACGCGCGCGCTGGATCTCCGAAGCGCTGAAGTACGATTCGGTGCGCACGACAGCGGGCTCGATCACGCCGCTACGCGGCCGAAGCAGCACCACTGCCATCTCCGCCACGACGACGGCGGCGACGATCGCCGCTCCCCAGCGCAGGTGTCCACGGTCCACGGTCTCACCCTACGAGATGCAGGTCGCCATCCTCTCCGACATCCACGGCAACCGCCACGCCTTCGAGGCGGTGCTGGCCGACGCCGAAGCCGCCGGCGCCGACGAGCTGTGGTGCCTCGGCGACCTCGTCGGCTACGGCGCCGAGCCCGACGCCTGCGTCGAGCTGGCGCGTCGCCACGCGACGATCTGCCTGGCCGGCAACCACGACATGGGCGTCACCGGCGCGATCGGCCTCGACGAGTTCTCCACCGGGGCGGCGATCGCGGCGCGCTGGACGCAGGAGACGATCACCGACGCGAACATGGAGTACCTCGCCGCGCTGCAGCCGGCCGGCGAGGAGGATGCCGTCGGCCTCTACCACGCAAGCCCGCGCGATCCCGTCTGGGAGTACGTGCTCAGCGCGCTGCTCGCCGAGCTGTGCCTCGACCGCCAGCTGCAGCGCGTCGCGCTGATCGGTCACTCCCACGTCGCGCTGTCGTTCGTCCGCCCCGAGGGCGATGTCGCGACCGGCGAGCCACGCCGCGATGGCGACGACCTCGACATCGCGCCGGACACCGGCGAATGGCTGCTGAACCCGGGATCCGTCGGCCAGCCGCGCGACGGCGATCCACGAGCCGCGTGGATGATGCTCGACCTCGATCGCTGGCGCGCGCGCTGGCGGCGCGTGGAGTACGACGTCGCCGGCGCCGCTGCCGCGATTCGCGGGGCTCGCCTGCCTGATTCGCTTGCCGAGCGGCTCGGGTACGGTCAGTGATCGTGCGACGGACCATCCCCTACCTGCTGGCGCTGACGCTCGGTGCCGGCACGGCGCTGCTGGCCGCCTGCGGGGGCGGCACGCCGGGCGGCGTGCCATCCGCCGTCGCGGGCGACCTGAAGAGCCAGATCGAGGACGTGCGCGAGGCGACCGAGGACAGCCGCTGCAGCGACCTTCCCGGCCAGCTCAGGCAGGTCGACGAGGCGATCGACGACCTGCCCGCGTCGACCGACGCGCAGATCGTCAGTGCCCTGAGCGACGGCGTCGCCAAGCTGCGCCGCATCGCCGTCGAGGAATGCGAGGCCAACCGCACCGCGCCGGATCCGACGGAGACGACGACGACCGAGACGACGCCGACGACCGAGCTGCCCCCGACCGAGACGACGGAGCCGACCGAGACGACGACGCTTCCGGAGGAACCGCCGCCCGTCGAGCCGCCACCACCGCCACCGCCGCCGCCGGATCCCGAGCCGGTGCCCGATCCACTCGAGCCCGTGCCGCCGGCACCGCCCGGAGGCGGGATAGCGCCCGAGGTCGAGCCGTGACGAGCGAATCGGTCATCGCCGGCCGCTACGTCCTCGGCGCGCGTCTCGGCCACGGCGGCATGTCGACCGTCCAGCTCGCCGTCGATCAGCGGCTCGAGCGCCCCGTCGCCGTGAAGCTGCTCGCCGAGCACCTCGCCGACGACAGCCAGTTCATCTCGCGCTTCAAGCGCGAGGCGCAGGCAGCCGCGCAACTCGTGCACCCGAACATCGTCCAGGTCTTCGATTTCGGCTTCGACGAGATCAGCGGACGGCACTACATCGTGATGGAGTACATCCACGGCCGCTCGGGCGCCGAGATCCTGCGCGAGGAGACGCGCCTCGGCATCTCCGACACGCTGGAGCTGATCGACGGCGCCTGCCGCGGACTGATGCACGCCCACCGCAACGGCGTCATCCACCGCGACGTCAAGCCGGGCAACATCCTGCGCTCCGACGACGGTGCCGTGAAGCTCGCCGACTTCGGGATCGCCAAGGCCCTCGGCCAGACCTCGCAGATCACCCAGGTCGGCTCCGTGCTCGGCACCGCCGCCTACCTCGCGCCCGAGCAGGCCAGCGGCTCGGAGGTGGGTCCGCCGGCCGACCTGTACGGCCTCGGCGTCGTCACGTACCAGCTGCTCGCCGGCCGGCTTCCCTACGAGGCCGGCTCGCTGACCGAGCTCGCGATGCTGCAGCAGCGCGAGTATCCGATGCGCCTGGACCAGATCGCGCCGGAGGTCCCCACCGCGCTCGCGCTCGCGGTCGAGAAGGCGTTCGAGCTCGAGCCCGAAGCGCGCTACGCGAGCGCCGAGGACATGCGCCAGGCGCTGCACGACGGCGCCCGCGGGATCGCGCCGGCGGGCAGCGACGAGACCGCGGCGACCGCGATGCTCGTGCACGACGAGTGGACCGCGCCGACCCGCGCGGTGCCGCCGAGCAGCGGCCGGCGCCTGGAGCCCCAAGCGCCTCCCGGCGGGCTCGTGCCGTCGGAGTACGAGCCGATCCCGTCGATCCCCCCGTCGCGCCGCGACACCCCGCCGCCGCCGCGCGACAGGCGCATGGGCAAGGCGCTCGGGCTCGTGCTGCTCGCCGGGCTGGTCGCCGCGGCGATCGCGTTCGCGATCGGCAGCTCGCAGGGCTCGTCGATCGACCTCGCCCCGATCGACGGCGACGACACGAGCACGCTCGTCGAGCAGATGAACCGGCTGATCGACGACAACACGCGCTGACGGCGACCCGCCGGGATCGGTCAAGCCCCGCGCTGACGCCCACGACACCAGCCGCGAGACGATCGACGTCCTCGCCGACGCAGAACTGGTCCGCGCCCACGCCGAGGGCGTGGCAGCCTTCGAAGCCGGCGCAACTCGGATGCCGACGGTCTGGCCCGAGCCATGCGCTCGACCGGACAATTGCCGTCACCCGAGTGAACTGGGAGCGCAACAACTAGATATAAGACCCGAGCAGGTTGTTCAGGCGGCTGGTCGGTGGTTGTCGGCCGATGGCTGAGTGTCGTCGGCGATGGTTGTAACGCCTCTTTCAAATTACGCGGACTTCCGGCAAGCAAACCTCGAAAAGGCGAACCTCAATAGGGACGGGATCCGAAGGTTCCGTAGCTGATTGCCGGCAGCATCATCGGTCGCGAAGGCACGATGGACCACCGTTCTCAGTCGTTCGCCCAGGCCACCACCACCGCACGTGTGAACATAAAGGCAAGGTCACAATAGTCCCTGGTCGGCCAGCTGCCTGTGCAGCGCAACCGGAACGCTGAAACGCAGATTGTCCTCCAAGTCGACGAGCTCGAAATCCACCGCGAAGACGACGAAGTCATCGCTGACGGGACAGATCGAGCGCCAGTCGAGCTTCTGCAGGCGTCGGGCCACGCGGTTCAGGGTCACGCGGCCCTGCCTCGCTGCTTCGGCACAATTCTCGGGGATGGCATCGAGCGTGCGAGCGAGGTCGACGTCGATCTCGCTCAGCGGTCGCCCACCGAGGCTCTCGCCGGCATACGAGCTGAACTCCGCCGGGTTCCACACGGTGAGGCGTAGCATTTCGGAGTCGTGGATCTGCTGGATCCATGCGCGCCGGTCGCGCTCGACGCCGATGGCGACGTTCGGTGGCAGCGGCCACTCTGCCTGGTAATGCAACGCGAGGCAGTAGATCGGCTCGACGACATGGTCGCGCAGCAAGGCAGGCAGGAGTTCGACGAGGCGATCTTCGACCGACCGCCGCAGTTGTGCGATCGGCGGCCCGACATCCGGCGCGCGATACAGCGTCTTCGTCCCGCGATCGCTGTGCTCTCGAAGCTCCACGAGACGTCCCGCCGTGTCGTACGAGGCCCGGATCTCCGCTGACTCCGGCAGCGCGGGCATGTCGGCGAACGCGATTACCGTCTCGGTGTGAATGGCGTCGAGCCGATCGCCATCCCACTCGTAGCGCTCGACCAACGAGCCGTGCGGCATATCCGCGGCCGGGGCAATCTGTGGCCAGATCGTGACGTAAGACTGCATTCGCCCCGCAACACACCGCGCGATGTTGACCTCGGCCGGCTCGCCGGTCTCCATCCAGCGAAAGCCAATGACCGTCTCGCCGCGACGAACCCGCAGCTCCTCCCGGTACTCCCCGGGTCCGACGTACTCGCGTGCGACGACGATCTCGCCGTTCGCATCGAGGCCATACCGTTGTTCATTTTGCGGCGAGGACGGCGGCTTGTCGAGCAGTCTCGGGAGGCGTAGCCCGTTGCGCTCGCGATACAGCGGCTGGGGGCGATGCAGATCTGAGTGTTCCGCGGCCCATTGCCACCGAACCACAGCGCGTTCGCAGGCTCGGCGCAGATCCTCCCGTCGTTCCAGCAGGTCAGAGACCGCACGATGAGCTTCCTGCGTCTCAGCTTCACTCAGCTCATACATCACTACATCGATCTCGGCTCTGAGCCATCACTGAAGTCTTAGCACGCGTGGAGGATCGGCCGGCTTGAACGATCGAGGCGGGCGCGCCGCACAGCGCAAGCCGAATAAGCCGCATCCATC
The DNA here is from genome assembly GCA_030690545.1 of Solirubrobacteraceae bacterium. GTDB lineage: Bacteria > Actinomycetota > Thermoleophilia > Solirubrobacterales > Solirubrobacteraceae > CADCVQ01. Next base: position 19,397 of record JAUYGN010000074.1, on the reverse strand, counting down.
AGGGCGCGGCGCCGGCGCGCTGCGCCGCCGCGTAGGCGGCGAGCGTGCCGCCGGCGATCGCGGCGCGCAGGCCGGCCATCAGGCGCGCGACGTAGGCGAGGTTGTGCAGCGTCAGCAGGCGCGCGCCGGTCAGCTCGCGGTTCTTGACGAGGTAGCGCAGGTAGCCGCGCGAGTGGCCGCCGCCGCAGGCCGGGCACGGGCAGCCGTCCATGATCGGCTCGTGCGACTCGCGGTGGCGGGCGGCGGTCAGGTCGACGCGCCAGCGGTTGGCGGGGTCGGGCACGATCGCGACGCCGTGGCGACCGAGGCGGGTCGGCATCGCGCAGTCGAACGTGTCGACGCCGAGCTCGACGCCGCGGATCAGGTCGTCGATGTCGCCGATCCCGAGCAGGTGACGCGGCCGCGCCTCGTCGATGCCCGAGATCGCCCAGCCGACGACCTCGTACATCTGCGCCTTGTCGGCGCCCAGCGAGCCGCCGATCGCGATCCCGTCGACCGGCCGAGCGGCGACCGCCTGGGCGGACTCGACGCGCAGATCCTCGTGGACGCCGCCCTGGACGATCCCGTAGACGAGCTGTCCGGCCGGTCCTTGCGCGTCATGCCACGCCAGGCAGCGATCGAGCCAGCGGTGCGTGCGCTCGGTCGACCGCGCGGTGTAGTCGCGGTCGATGTTGAAGGGCGTGCACTCGTCGAAGACGAGCGCCAGGTCCGAGCCGAGCTTGGCCTGCACCTGCATCGACGTCTCGGGGCCGATGAACTGCTCCGAGCCGTCGATGTAGGAGCGGAAGCGCACGCCGTCCTCCTCGATCGACAGCACGCGTCCCATCCGGTTCGGACCGCTCGGCGCGCGACCCTTGACCTCGTCGGCGACGGTCCCGTAGCCCATGCTGAAGACCTGAAAGCCACCCGAGTCGGTGACGATCGGCTGCTGCCAGCCCATGAAGTCGTGCAGCCCGCCGAAGCGCTCGATCAGGTCGGCACCGGGCTCGAGGAAGAGGTGGAAGGTGTTGCCGAGCACGATGTCGTAGCCGAGCGCGGCGACCTCGCGCGGCTCGAGGCCCTTGACCGTCGCCTTCGTCGCGAGCGGGACGAAGGCGGGTGTGCGCACGTCGCCGTGCGCGGTGCGCAGGACCCCGGCGCGCGCGAGCGAGCCGGGGTCGCGATGCAGGATCTGCAGGGCGCTCATGCGCCCCGCAGACTATGGACCGGGCCTACCGGTCGGCGTTCGTCGCGGCCGCGCCGTCCTCGATCGCCTCCGGCTCGCCGCCGACGGCGATCTGCACGCGCTGCGGCTGCGGCTGCGCCGGCTTCGGGATGCGCACCTCGAGCACGCCCTTGTCGAACGCCGCCGTGACGTCGGCCGCGTCGATGCCCTCCGGCAGCGTCAGCGAACGCGAGAAGGCGCCGGTCGAGCGCTCGAGGCGGTAGTAGCCCTCGTGCTGGTCCTCGCGCTCGGTCTTGCGCTCGCCGGAGACGGTGAGGACGTTGTTCTCGACCTCGATGCTCACGTCGGACTCGGCGATCCCCGGCAGATCCGCCTTGAGGACGAAGTGCTCGCCGGTCTCGATCAGGTCCATCGCGGGAATCCATCGGCGCGCGGCCGCGCCGCCGTTGGCGCCGCGGTTCGTCGGTGTGTCGAAGAACGTCGAGAAGAGGCGGTTCATCTCACCCTGAAGGGTGTCGATCTCGCGGACCGGATCCCAACGTACAAGTGCCATGTCGATACCTCCTACGGGTGCTTCTTCGTACTACGCTCCGTTATAAAACTTGAGTCTCTCCATGTCAAGTTTAGAACGAGCCCTGCGAGCGAGCGCTACTTGCAGCAGCCCCAGCCGGTCGCGTCGAGCACGCGATCCCAGGCGTCGCCGAGCTGCGCGAGCTCGTCCGGGCTGAAGCGGTCGAGGAACATCGCCCGCACGCCGGCGAGATGCGTCGCGCGTGCGGCGCGCAGCTTGTCGCGCCCGGCGGGCGTCAGCTTCGCGAACGCGCCGCGCGCATCGTCGCTGCAGGCGACGCGCTCGAGCAGGCCTTCGCGCTGCAGGCGATCGACGAGCCGCGTCAGCCCACTGCGGCTCAGCAGGATCGACGAGGCGAGGTCGCACATGCGCATGCGCTCGTCCTCGGCGTCGGCGAGGTACATGAGGACCTCATAGGAGCTGAGCTGCAGCCCGTGGGCCGCCTCGAGCTGCTGGTCGAGCGCCTTGGCAAGCGCGGCGTGGACGCGCAGCATGCCCCGCCAAGCACGCAGCTCGGTCGGTGCGAGCAGGCTCAGCTCGGGTGCGTCTCCGATCATCGCCACCCGATCGAGTGTAGTGCGTTCTGATTGCGCACACAACGACCTCGCGCGGAGCTGCGAGCCTTCGCCCGCGGCACTGACTACCGTTCGCATCGATGCTCGACCTCGTCCATGTCGTCCGCGAGGCTGCCGGCGAGCCCGCGGGAGCGCTGATCCTGCTGCACGGTCGCGGCGCCGACGAGCACGACCTCGTGCCGATGCTCGACGAGCTCGATCCCGAGCGGCGACTCGTCGGCCTGACGCCGGGCGCGCCGCTGCCCGGACCCGGCGGGATGGGCGGACGCTGGTGGTACATGGTGCCGCGCGTCGGCTATCCCGACCCGGCGACGTTCCACGCCACGTACGCCCAGCTGACGAGCTTCCTCGACGGCTGGCTGCAAGAACGCGGGATTCCCTGGACGCGGACCGTGATCGGCGGCTTCTCGATGGGCTGCGCGATGTCCTACGCGACCGGCCTGGGACCCGGTCGCCCGTCCCCCGCCGGGATCCTCGCGATGAGCGCCTTCATCCCGACCGTCGAGCGCTGGCAGCCCGAGCTCGACACGCGCGCGGACCTGCCGGTCTTCATCGCCCACGGCTCCCGCGATCCGGTCATCTCCGTGCAGTTCGCGCGCGATGCACGCCGGCGCCTGGAGAGCGCCGGGCTCGACGTCGACTACCACGAGCACCAGGGTGGCCACCACATCGATCACCGGGCGCTGCCGCCGATGACCGCCTGGGTCGCCGCGCGGTTCGCGCAGGGCCGGGCGCCGGTCAGCGACTGACGATCACCGGCGTGCCGGCGCGCACGATCCGGGCCAGCCGCAGCACGTCGGCGTTGCGCATCCGAAAGCAGCCGGCGCTGATCGCGGTCCCGACGGACCCTTCGTCGGCACCGCCGTGGAAGGCCATCACGCCGCCGAACGGCATGCCCGGACTCGGCCGCGACTGCCACATCCGCAGCGCGACGATGACCGGACCATAGGCACGGGCGCTGTAGGCGCTGCTCGGCGTGACCGCGATCCGCCCGGAGACGCTCGTCGAGCCGACGGGCGACGGCGTGCGCTGCGCGCCGATCGCGACCGGGGCGCTCATCACGCGCCGCGTGCCGTCCATGACCCACATGCGGCGATCCGAGAGGTCGACGCGGATCCGCATGCGCGTGCTCGTCAGCCGCTGCGAAGACGTCTTGCGCACCCAGCCGAGCGCGCCGCTGCGGCGTTGGACGCTCGGGATCTGCAGCCAGTCGCCGCGGCGGCGAACGACCCATGCCGAGCCACGCTCGTAGATCGGGGCGCCGGCAGCCCGCAGCACCGTGCCGCCCGGAGTCGCATGCAACGGGGCGTCGTGCTGGATGCGCACGACCGTCTGGTCGCCCGTGGCGTAGGCGGGCGCCGCGCCGTAGGAGACGGTCAGCAGAGCGGCCGCGGCGGCGGTCCCGGCGTGACGTCGCACGCAGGCGCCGGCCCTTGCGGCGGGGCCACGGTCGTGCGCGAGATGACGCGGTCGAACCCCCGCCTGCCGCGATTCGGGAGCTGCTCCGTGCGAACGACGAGCGCCGCGCTCGCGGTTCACGGGGAGCTTCTCGTCTGCCTCTGGGTTCGCCACGCCGCGCCGCGTACCCCGCGCGCCCGATTCGCTATCGCACACTTCGGAGCGGCGCCCGCATCGGTCTCGACCCGCTTGCGCTCCCGTTCGCCGCGAACGGTCGCTGCGCCAGCGACGAAGACGACTAGATGACGCTTGCGCCGAGCGCCACGAGCGCGCTCGCCGCGAGCACCGCGAGCACCGCATGCTCGTAGCGCGCGCCACGCAGCCAGGCGAACGCGCGGCGACCGAGCACCTGCCCGGCAAGACCCGCGCCGAGCAGCGCCCAGACGCCGTCGGGAACCGTGAAGGCGCCACTTGCCAGCAGCACCGGCAGGCCGATCAGCGCCTGCGCGACGAAGACCGCCGCGAGCGTGTCGCGCAGCGCCGCCGGCGCTGCGCCGCGGGCGAGCATGTAGAAGACGAGCGGTGGGCCGCTCAGCGAGGTCGACGTGGCCAGCGCGCCGCTCGCCAGGCCGGCGGCAGGACGCTGCCAGGAACGCGCGCGCGGCCGTGGTGTCGCCGGCTCGCCGGTGCGCGCGGCGGGGCGGGGACGATCGACGCCGCCGGCGCGCAGACGCAGCCCGAGCCCGGTCAGGACGGCGAGCGCGACGAAGACCGACAGGGGCCGCTCCGGCAGCTCGCGCAGCGCGAGCGCGCCGAGCACGAGCCCCGGCAGCGACCAGCCGACGAGCGCGGTCGCGTCACGCCCCAGCACCGCGGGCCGGCGCCGCTCCGTGGCCAGTGTGAGCAGGTTCAGCAGCAGCCCGAGCAGCACGCCCGCCGTGACGGCCTGCTGCGGTCCGAGCAGCGCGAACAGGATCGGCGCCGCGACGAGCGCGTAGCCGAAGCCCGTCGCCGACTGCAGCGCCGCTCCGACGAAGACCGCCAGCGCCGCGAGCGCGACGGTCACGTCAGCCGGCGAGCAGCGAGCGGCCGGTCATCTCGGACGGCTGCGGGATGCCGAGCAGGTCGAGCGCGGTCGGCGCGACATCGGCGAGGATCCCACCCGCGGAATCGAGCGCGACGCCGTCGCGCGTGACGATCAGCGGAACCGGGTTGAGCGAGTGCGCGGTGTTCGGCGAGCCGTCCGGCTCGAGCATGTGGTCGGCGTTGCCGTGATCGGCCGTGACGATGCAGACGCCGCCGGTCGCGTGGACGGCCTCGACGATCCGCCCGAGGCACGCGTCGACGGTCTCGATCGCGGCCACGGCCGCGGGGATGACGCCTGTGTGACCGACCATGTCCGGGTTGGCGAAGTTGATGACCGCGAAGCGGAAGTCCTCCTCGTGCCAGGCGCTGACGAACGCCTCGCACGCCTCGCCCGCGCTCATCTGCGGCTTGTGGTCGTACGTCGGCACGTCGCGCGGCGAGGGCACGAGCTCGCGCCGCTCGCCGTCCTCCGGGCGCTCCTTGCCGCCGCCGAAGAAGTACGTCACGTGCGGGTACTTCTCCGTCTCGGCGACGTGCAGCTGGCGACCGCCGTGAGCGGCGATGACGCGCGGCAGCGTGACCGCCGGTCGCATCGAGCGGAAGATCACCGGATAGTCGCTCAGCGCGCCGCCGTAGTCCGTCAGCGTCGTGTAGCGAGCGACCGGCGCGGCGCCGCGGCGATCGATCTCGGGGCAGACCGGCTCGGCCAGCGCGCACGAGATCTCGCGCATCCGGTCGGGCCGGAAGTTGAACGCGAGGACCGAGTCGCCGGGCCGGATCGCGCCCTCCTCGCCGACCCGCGTCGCGCCGACGAACTCGTCGGTCTCACCACGCTCGTAGGCCGCCAGCACCGCGGCGGCCGCGGTCGGCGCGGCATGGTCGGCGATCCCGTGGGCGAGCAGGTCGTAGGCGCGCTGCACCCGATCCCAGCGGCTGTCGCGATCCATCGCGTAGTAGCGCCCGACGACGCTCGCGACGCGTCCGACGCCGGCTTGCGCGCACCAGCGCTCGAGCGTCGCGAGGAACCCGGCACCGCTCGTCGGCAGCGTGTCGCGACCGTCCGTGACGGCGTGGATGACGAGATCCTCGACGGCCGCGCCGGCCGCGGTCTGCAGCAGCGTGCGCAGGTGGTCGATGCTCGAGTGCACGCCGCCGTCGGACACGAGCGTCACGACATGCACGCGCGGCGCGCCGCGCAGCGCCTCGATCAGGACGCTGTTGGCGGCGAACTCGGCACGCTTCGCCGCCTCGTCGATCAGCGTCAGGTCCTGCTTGACGATCGCGCCCGCGCCGAGGTTGAGGTGGCCGACCTCGGAGTTGCCCATCTGCCCGTCCGGCAGCCCGACCGCGCCGCCGCTCGCGGTCAGCGTCGTGTGCGGATAGCGCGCCCAGAGGCCGTCGAAGACCGGCGTGGCGGCGAGCGAGACGGCGTTGCCGGGTCCGGGCGGCGCCAGCCCCCAGCCGTCGAGGACGACGAGGCAGGCCGAGGACGGCAGCTCGCTCACGACAAGGCGCGAGCGAGCGGCGGGCGGCGGCCGGGCCTGTCGGTCACGACGCCGCGATGTGCACGGCGGCGTCCACGATCTTCCCGAACGACTCCGGATCGAGCGACGCCCCGCCGACGAGCGCGCCGTCGACGTCGGGCAGCGCGAGCAGCTCGGCGGCATTGTCCGGCGAGACGGAGCCGCCGTAGAGGACGCGCGCGACAGGCGCGGCCTCCGGGGCCTTGTCCTTGATCAGCGCGCGCACGAAGGCGACGGCGTCCTGCGCCTGCTCGGGCGTGGCGACCTTGCCGGTGCCGATTGCCCAGATCGGCTCGTAGGCGATCGTGATCTCGGTGATCTGCTCGGGCGACAGGCGCTCGAGCCCCTCCTGGACCTGGTGGCGCAGCTTGCGCTCGGTGTCGCCGCGCTCGCGCTCGTCCTCGGTCTCGCCGACGCAGAGGATCGGCTTCAGGCCGGCGTCGAGCGCGACGAGCACCTTCTGCGCGAGCGCCTTGTCGGTCTCGCCGAAGTACTGGCGCCGCTCGGAGTGGCCGAGCACGACGCCGTGGACGTCGAGCTCGCTCAGCATCGGCGCGGAGACCTCGCCGGTGAACGCGCCCTTCGCGGCCTCGTGCATGGTCTGCGCGAAGACCTCGACGCGCGAGCCGCGCGTCGAGTCGACCATCGCCTGCAGCGCCGTGAACGGCACGCAGATCGCGACGTCGACGGCGTCGGCGCTGTACACGCGCGGCAGCAGGCCGGCGATGAACTGCTCGGCCTCCGCGACCGTCTTGTGCATCTTCCAGTTGCCGGCGATGAAGGGCGTCCGCGACGACACTACGACAGCACCTCGAGGCCGGGCAGCGTCTTGCCCTCGAGCAGCTGCAGCGAGGCGCCGCCGCCGGTCGACATGTGCGTGATCCGGTCGTCGAGCCCGAACTGCGCGAGGGCCGCGGCGCTGTCGCCGCCACCGACGACCGTGACGGCGTCCGTCGCCGCGACGGCCTCGGCGACCGCGCGCGTGCCGGCGGCGAACGGCGGCAGCTCGAAGGCGCCCATCGGGCCGTTCCAGAAGACCGTGCCGGCGGATGCGATCTCGGCCGCGTAGAGCGCCGCCGTCCGCGGGCCGATGTCGAGGCCCATGAGGCCGTCCGGCACGTCGATCTCGTCGTGCCCGATCGCCTCGGTGTCGGCCGAGAACTCGGCGCCGAGCACGTGATCGACCGGCAGGCGCAGCTTGCCGCCGGCCTGCGCGAGCGCGCGCGCGGCGGGCTCGACGCCCTCGGCCTCGCAGAGCGAGCCGCCGACCGCGTGGCCCTGGGACCGAAAGAACGGGTAGCTCATCGCGCCGCCGATGAGGATCGTGTCGGCGACCTTCAGGAACGCGTCGATGACGCCGATCTTGTCGGTCACCTTCGCGCCGCCGACGATCGCGACGAGCGGGCGCCCGGGATCCGCGAGGATCCCGGTCAGCGTCTCGACCTCGCGCTGCAGCAGGCGACCGGCGGCGGAGGTGCCGACGTGCGCGACGACGCCGACCGTCGAGGCGTGGGCGCGGTGCGCAGCGCCAAACGCGTCGTTGACGTAGAAGTCGGCGAGCGCGCCGAGGCGCGCGGACAGCGCGGGATCGTTCTTCGTCTCGCCGGGCTCGTAGCGGATGTTCTCGAGCATGACGACGTCGCCGTCGGGCACGCTGTCGAGATCGGTCGCGAGCCCGACCTCGACGCCGAGCAGGTCGGCGAGGTACGCCGCGACCGGCGCGAGCGAGTACTTCGGCTCGCGCTCCTTCGGACGGCCGAGGTGCGACACGAGCAAGAGCCGCGCGCCACGACCGCGCAGCTCCTCGATCGTCGGCAGCGCGGCGCGGATGCGCGCGTCGTCGGACACCGCCCCGTCGGCGAGCGGGACGTTGAAGTCGACGCGAACGAGGCCGCGCAGGCCCTCGACCGCGCCGAGATCATCGAGCGTCCGCACTGCTACAGGACTTTCTGCAGCACGTCGACGCAGCGGTTGGAGTAGCCCCACTCGTTGTCGTACCACGACACGACCTTGACGAGCGTGCCCTGCATGACCGAGGTCAGCAGGCCGTCGACGATCGACGAGTGCGGGTTGCCGACGATGTCGCTGGAGACGATCGGATCCTCGGTGTACTGCAGGATCCCGGCGAGGTCTCCGCCGGCGGCAGCGGCGAAGGCGGCGTTGACCTCCTCCTTCGTCGTCGGACGGCTGGCGACGAACGTCAGGTCGACGACGGAGCCCGTCGGGACGGGAGCGCGCACGGCGAAGCCGTGCAGCTTGCCGTTGAGCTCGGGCAGCACGAGGCCGACGGCCTTCGCCGCGCCCGTCGACGTCGGCACGAGGTTGACCGCCGCGGCGCGCGCCCGGCGCATGTCGCCGTGCGGGCCGTCCTGCAGGTTCTGGTCGGCCGTGTAGGCGTGGATCGTCGTCATCAGGCCATGCTCGATGCCGACCGCGTCGTGGACGACCTTCGCGAACGGCGCCAGGCAGTTCGTCGTGCACGACGCGTTGGAGATGACGTCGTGCGAGTCGGCGTTGTACTGGTCGAAGTTCACGCCGAGCACGACGGTGATGTCCTCGTCGCTCGCGGGCGCGGAGACGATGACCTTCTTCGCACCGGCGGCAAGGTGCTTGGCGGCACCCTCGCGCTTGGTGAAGAAGCCGGTCGACTCGAGCACGACGTCGACGCCGAGATCGCCCCAACCGAGGGCGGCGGGATCACGCTCGGCCTTGACGAGGATCTCCTTGCCGTCGACGACGAGGCCGTCGCCGGACAGCTCGATCGTTCCCGGGTAGGGACCGAGGATCGAGTCGTAGCGCAGCAGGTGCGCCAGCGTGTCGTTGTCGGTGAGGTCGTTGACGGCGACCCACTCGATGTCGGCTTGTGCCGCCTGGGCGGCGCGGAAGACGTTACGGCCGATGCGGCCGAAGCCGTTGATACCAACACGTACGGGCATACGGAATGACTGTCCTTCCTGAAGATCTCGGAGATGCTTGGGTGCCGATGAGGTCCTCCGGCTCGGCGCGAGCGGCAACCCTATCTGTCGAGCGCGATCCGGGCGGGTACGGTTTGCCGATGCCAGACAACGTTCGCAGTGTTGGCGCCGGCGCCACCCTGAACCACGACGGTCCCGAGGATCCGGACTTCGCGAAGGTCGACCTGCGCCTGTTCGCGCTGATCGAGGGCGGCGAGCAGGTCGACGACCCGCAGCCGGCGTCGGTGAGCGTGCGCTGCGAGCGCTCCAAGCTTGCCGCGCTCGAGCTGTCCGTGCAGATGTCGCTGCGCCTGCGCCAGGCGCCGACCGGCGCGCGCCTCGAGGCCTGGCAGCGGATCTGCGACGAGCTTGCCGCACACGGAATCGAGAGCGACCCGGCGGCGCTGCACGCGATGCGGTTCGCGCTCGTTCCCGATGCCGAGCTGCGCACCGCGCAGCAGGCGGTCTGGCCGAGCTGAGCGCGGCCTCGGGCCGTCAGGCGAGCAGGCTGGCGCCGATCGCGCCGCCGAGGTCGCCGAGGTCGGCGACGCGGACCGGCGGCGGCCGGTCGCTGAAGAACAGGTGCGGCGCCATCGCCTGCGCGATGCGATCGGCGAACGGCTGGCCGAGCCGGACACCGAGCCCACCGCCGAGGATGATGACCTCGACGTCGAGGATGTTGTCGACCGACGCGACGCCGGCGCCGAGCATCGCGACGGCACGGTCCAGGAGCTTCGTCGCGAGCGGGTCGCCGCGCTCCAGCGCCGCCGCCCAGATGCCGCTCGTCAGGCGCTCGCGGCCGCGCTTTCTCGCGATCTTGAACAGCTCGGTCGGCTCGCCCTTGTCGTGCAACTCGCGCGCGCGTGCTTCGAGCGCGTTGCGCCCGGCGTAGGCCTCCATGCAGCCGCGTCGCCCACACGGGCACCGCGCGCCGCCGACCTTGACGACGACGTGGCCGATCTCCCCAGCGCCGCCGCGGCCGATCCACGGCGTGCCGCCGAGCACGAGCCCACCGCCGACGCCGGTGCCCCAGAAGACGCCGAGCATCGAGTCATAGCCACGGCCGGCGCCGAGCGCCGCCTCGGCGTCCGTTGCGACCTGGACGTCGTTGCCGAGCGCGACCGGCGTCCCGAGCTGGTCGCCGAGCTGCGGGCCGAGCGGATGGCTGCCCGTCCAGCCGGGCAGGTTCTTCGCGCTCGACACGGCGCCCGTCGCGGGGTCGACCGTGCCCGGTGAGCCGACGCCGACCTGCGCCAGCTCGGAGGTCTGCAGTCCCGCGGCGACGGCAGCCGCGCGCATCGCGTCGGCGATCGCGGCGACGACGTCGGCGGGCCCGCCCTGCGTCGGCGTCGGACGTCGTGCCTGCCCGAGCACCTCGTGCTGCGCGTCGACGACGACCGCCTGGATCTTCGTGCCGCCGAGGTCGATCCCACCGCGGATCCCCGCCGACGGCGATCGTGCGACGGGAGCTCGCTTCGTCGTCATCGCCGCAAGCCTAGTGTCCGTCTCGCCCGGACCTGTGCCGATCGAAGCGGCGCAACGTCGCGCCGGCAGATCCGCGGGTCGGCGTTTCGCGCCGGACGCGAGGTGGGTAGCAGCGTGCCGTTCGGGACGAACGACACGAGGAGACCCGATGCCGACCGCTGAGCCCGCCCATGAGGAGACGCCGACCGCCGTTCGCAGCTTCGAGGCAGGGCTGCTGCTGATCGGCGCCGGCGCGATCCTGCTGCTCGTCAGCCTGTTTCTCGAGTGGTACCAGCCCGGGATCGACGCCTGGACGATCTTCGAGGCGTGGGACCTCGTGCTCGCCCTCGTCGCGCTCGCCGCGCTCCTCGCGGTCGCCAGCCGGATGGGCGTCGGCCCGCCGCGACCGCCGGCGTGGCTGGTCGCGCCGGCCGCCGCGGCGCTCGTGATCGTGCTCTTCGCGCTCCTCAACCCGCCGCCGCTGACGCCCAGCGTCGACGGCGACCCCGGCACCGGCCTGTGGCTCGCGCTCGTCTCCGCCGTGCTGATGGTGGCCGGCGCGGTGCTCTCGGTGGCACGGATCTCGATCGCGTTCACCGCCGCCCCCACGGATCCCAGCGCCGCTTCCGACCCGGTCCCGTCGGAGATCAGGCCGACGCGCCCCCTGTAGGCGCTGCCGTTGCCGGGCCGGCTCAGGTCGCGCCGTTGACGAGCTCCAAGCGCAGCCCGTCGGGGTCGAGCAGGTAGGCGGCGTAGTACGTCGCCCCGTACTGCGGGCGCATCCCGGGCTTGCCGTCGTCGCTGCCGCCGTTCGCCAGGCCCGCCTCGTAGGCGGCGACGACCGCGGCACGACCGGCCGCCGCCAGCGCAATGTGCCCGTAGCCGGGCGCCGGCGTGCGGCCGCGCGCGACGATCCAGAACTGCTCGTGGTCGCGGCCGTAGGCGAGCGCGCGGGCGCTCACGAACGTGCGCCGCGCGCCGAGCGCGTAGAAGACCGCGTCGTAGAAGCGCGCCGAGCGCTCCAGGTCGGAGACCTCGAATCCGACGTGGACGATCATCGCGCCGAATGCCCGACGTCGCGGTGGACGACCTCGACCTCGACGTCGTCGCGCGCGCGCAGGCGCGCGGCCAGCGCCTCGGTGATCGCGACCGAGCGATGGCGCCCGCCCGTGCAGCCGATCGCGATCGCCAGGTGCGCCTTGCCCTCGGCGATGTACTCGGGGATGAGGAAGTCCAGCAGCGGCGCCAAGCGCTCGTGGAACGCGTCGAGCTTGCCGCCGCGCGACATGTACTGCACGACGCGCGGATCGAAGCCCGTCAGCGAGCGCAGCCCAGGCTCCCAGTGCGGGTTGGGCAGGAAGCGCAGGTCGAGCACGATGTCCGCGTCGCGTGGCAGGCCGTGCTTGTGGCCGAACGAGGTCAGCGTGACGGCGAGCTTGGCGCGCACGTGGCGCGGCAGGAACTCCTCGGCGATCCGGCGGCGCAGCGTCGCCGGCCCGATCCCGCTCGTGTCGAGCACGAAGTCGGCGCGCGCCTTGATGTGCTCGAGCGCCGCGCGCTCGGCGGCGATCCCCTGCGCGACCGAGCCGGTCGGGCTCAGCGGGTGGCGCCGGCGCGTCTCCTTGTAGCGGCCCAGCAGCGTCGTCTCGTCGGCGTCGAGGAACAGGACGCGGTGCGCGATGCCCCGCTCGGCGAGGTCGTCGAGCACGGCGCCGAGCGTCTCGAACAGCTCGCGCGCGCGCACGTCGGAGACGACCGCGGCGCGGCGCACCTTGGCGCCCTCGTGCACGAACAGGTCGACGAGCCCGCGGATCATCTCGGGCGGCAGGTTGTCGACGCAGAAGTAGCCGTCGTCCTCGAACACGTTCATCGCGGTCGACTTGCCGGCGCCGGAGAAGCCGGTGATGACGACGACGTCCTCGAGGCTCGTCGTCGCGGGCGCCTCCTCGGACACGGTCATGCCCGCGATTGTTGCGGGCCGGTCGGTCATCCCGACGTGCGGTTCAGGTAGGCGTACAGCTCGCCGGCCGTCTTGGAGGGCAGGCCGGGCACGGACTCGAGCTCCTCGCGCGACGCGCCGAGCGCCGCCTCGGGCGATCCGAAGTGCTTCATCAGCGCCCGCTTGCGCTTCGGCCCGACGCCCGGCAGGCCGTCCAGCACGGACTCCGTCATCTGCCGGTCGCGGCGCGCGCGGTGGTGGGTGATCGCGAAGCGGTGCGCCTCGTCGCGCAGCCGCTGCAGCAGCTGCAGCGCAGGCGTGTCGTGGGGCAGCCGCAGTGGTTCGCGGCGGCCCGGGACGTAGACCTCCTCGAGCTGCTTGGCGAGCGAGATGACCGCCACGCCGCGGTCGCGGAAGCCCTGCAGCGCGCGCAGGCCGGCCGACAGCTGGCCGGCGCCGCCGTCGATCACGATCAGGCTCGGCAGCGTCGCGAAGGACTCATTGCGCTTGGGGTCGTTGGGGCTGAGGTCCTGCTCGGACTCCCAGCGCGCGAGACGGCGCGACAGCACCTCCTCGATCGCCGCGACGTCGTCGGGCACGCCCTCGGTCGTCGAGCGCACGTTGAAGCGCCGGTAGTCGCTCTTCTTCGGCGCGCCGGCCTCGAAGACGACCATCGACGCCGTCGTGTTCGTGCCCATCAGGTTGGAGATGTCGAAGCACTCGATGCGCAGCGGCAGCGCGTCGAGCTCGAGCGCCTCCTGCAGGCCGTCGAGCGCCTCGACGCGCTGCTGGCGACGGCGCTCGTCCTTGAGGCGCTCCTGGTCGAGGGCGAGTGCCGCGTTGCGCTGCGCGAGCTCGAGGATCCGGCGCTTGTCGCCGCGCTCGGGCACGCGCACCTCGACGCGCGTGCCGCGCAGCGCGCCGAGTGCCTCGCCGAGCGCGTCGAGGTCGGGCAGCTCGCGCTGGACGACGACCTGCGCGGGCACGGCCATCGCGTCGCCGTAGTACTGCAGCAGGAACTCCTCGGCGACCTCGCCGCTGCTGAGACCGGCCTCGTTGGCGAGGTAGAACGACTGGCGGTCGGACAGGACGCCGTCGCGGATCTGGAAGACCTGCGCGTTGGCGTCGGTGCCGTCGACGGCGATCGCGACGGCGTCCAGCGTGCCGACCGACTCGTTGGCGACGCGCTGGCGCTCGAGCAGGCTGTGGACGGAGCGCAGGCGGTTGCGCTCCAGCGCCGCCTGCTCGAACTCCTGCGCGGCGGCGGCGGTCTTCATCCGCGCTTCGAGGTCGCGCTCGATCTGGCGGTAGCGACCCGACAGGAAGTCGACGACGCCGTCGATCGCCTTGCGGTACTCGTCCTTGGACTGATAGCCGACGCAGGGCGCGCCGCAGCGCTTGATGTAGAAGTCCAGGCACGGCGATCCGCTGCGCCGCCCGGGCACCGTGCCGGTGCAGGAGCGGAAGGCGAACACCTTCTGCAGCAGGTCGAGCGTGCCGCGGACCTTCTTGGCGTTCGAGTAGGGACCGAAGTAGAGGCGGTCGCGGCGATGGCGCTCGCGCGTGAAGTAGACGCGCGGATAGTCCTCGTCGATCGAGATCGCCAGGAACGGATAGGACTTGTCGTCGCGCAGGCGGATGTTGAAGCGCGGCTTGTACTGCTTGATGAACTGGTTCTCCGTCAGCAGCGCCTCGGTCTCGGAGGAGACGAGCAGGAACTCGATGTTGTGCACCATGCCGACCATCTCGACCGCGCCGCGGGTGACGCGATTGGAGAAGTGACCGGCGACGCGCTTGCGGATCGACTTCGCCTTGCCGACGTAGATGACCTTGCCGGCACGGTCGCGAAACAGATAGACGCCGGGTCCGTCGGGCAGGCTGCGACGCTGCTCGCGCAGGCGCGTCGAGGAGCTCTGCGGGGGCGTCACGGCCATCGCCTCGAGGATAGATCGACGTCCGCATCTGCCGGCCGCGACCAATCTGGTTGCTTGCGCAACTATCGTGGGTATAGTCGGACGCAGACAGGACTTCCCCGGCTCCCGCAGCAAAGGACGACCATGAACCTCGACGGCATTCACCACATCACCGCGATCACCGGCGACGCGCCGCGCAACGTCGACTTCTACACGCGGGTGCTCGGGCTGCGGATGACCGCGAAGACCGTCAACCAGGACGATCCGAGCGTCTACCACCTCTTCTACGGCGACGAGAACGCGCAGCCGGGCGCCGACCTGACCTTCTTCGAGTACCCCGGCGCGAAGCCCGGCCGCGCCGGCGCCGGGATGGTGCACCGCATCGCCTGGCGCGTCGCCTCGCCCAGGGCACTCGAGTTCTGGGCCGCGCGCCTCGGCGACGACGGCGTCGCGACCGAGCACGGTGACGGCGGCTCGCTGCGCTTCTCCGATCCCGAGGGGCTCGACCACGAGCTCGTCGTCGACCAGACGAGCGACGAGGCGCTGGTCGCCGAGCACCCCGAGATCCCGGCGGCGGTCGCGCTGCAGGGCTTCGAGGGCGTGCGCGCCTACAGCGCCCGCCCGTCCGACAGCGCGCTCGTGCTCGAACGGCTGATGGGCGCGGCTCGCGCCGACGGGCCCGACCGCGCCGATGCCGGCAGCGGCGGCGCGCGGACGGGCGATGCGGGCGACGGCAGGGACGAGGGCGACGAGGCCGGCGAGAGCGCCACGTTCGAGCTGCGCGGCGAGCGCCGTGGCGGCTGGATCGCCTGGGACGCTCCGCCCGACGCGCGCGGCCGCCAGAGCGCCGGCACGATCCACCACGTCGCCTGGGCGACGACCGACGCCGACCTGCCGAACTGGATCGAGCGAGTGACGAAGGCCGGCATCCCGAACTCCGGCTACGTCGACCGTCACTACTTCCACTCGCTGTACTTCCGCGAGCCGGGCGGCGTGCTCTACGAGCTGGCGACGCGCGAGCCCGGCTTCACCGTCGACGGCCCGGTCGAGGAGCTCGGCACGAAGCTCATCCTGCCGCCCTTCCTCGAGCCGCGGCGCGACGAGATCGCCGCGCGGCTGACGCCGCTGCCGGACCCGCGCGCCGGCTGGGCGGGCACGCCGCGCTGATCGGACCGCGGCGGCGCGCCACCCGGCCGCGGCGGTCGGGGTCGCCGGTGCAGCGATCCGGCCTCCGTCGCGCTACGTGACGGTGCTGAGCGACTCCACGAGCTCGGGCTTGCGGGTGGCGGCGCGGCGCGGCGAGGTGACGAGCCGGCCGACCTCGTCCGCCGGTCCGGGCGATGCGAGCAGCGGACCCTGTGCCGCGTCGCAGCCGATCGCGCGCAGCGCTCTGAGCTGCGCGCCGGTTGCGACGCCCTTGGCGGTGACCGGGGTGCCCAGCGCGTGCGCCATCTCGACGATCCCGCGCAGCACCGCAGATCCGCCGGGCTGATCGAGGTCGCGCACGTAGACGCGGTTGAGCTTCATCGTGTCGAAGCGCAGCTGACGCAGGCAGCTCATCGACAGATGGCCCGTGCCGAACCCGTCGAGCGCGAGCCGCACGCCGGTCGCACGCAGCCGGCCGAGCGCCGCGCCGGCGCTCGCCGGATCGGCCGTCACCGCGGCTTCGGGGATCTCGAGGCAGAGTGCCGTCGGCTCGAGCTCGTTGACGCGCAGCGCGCGCTCGATCACCGCGACGAGACTCTCATCGCGCAGCTGCTCGGCGGACACGTTCAGCGACATCGTCAGATCCGCCGCGGCGCCCGATCGCCGCCAGCGACTGAGCTGGCGGCACGCCTCGGTGATCGCCCATTCGCCGATCGGGACGACCATCCCGGCCTCCTCGGCCGTCGCGAGGACGTCGCGCGGTGCGAGCAGGCCGCGCCGCGAGTGCTGCCAGTACACGTGCGCCTCGACGGCGCGCAGGCGCCCGCTGAGGAGCGCCAGCTGCGGCTCGTAGCGCAGGCACAGCTCGCCGCCCGCCACCGCGCGCCGCAGCTCGATCTCGTCGGTGAAGCGCGTCAGCGCGCGGTCGCGCATCGCCTCGCCGAAGACGACGTAGCGATCCTTGCCACTCTCCTTGGCGTGGTACATCGCCGCGTCCGCGTCGCGGATGAGGTCCTCGGCGCTGCGCGCGTCGCCGAGCTCCGAAACCGCGATGCCGGCGGAGACGGTCAGCACGATCTCGTGGTCGCCGATCCGGTACGGCTCGCGCAGCGCGGTCATCAGGCGTCGCGTGATCTCAACGGCAACGGCGGGCGCCTCGAGATCCTCGCAGACGACGACGAACTCGTCGCCGCCGAAGCGCACCGCCGTGTCGCCCGCGCGCACGGCATCGTGCAGGCGCTCGCCCGCCGTCACGAGCACGCGGTCGCCGACGGCATGGCCGAGCGAGTCGTTGAGCAGCTTGAAGCGATCGAGGTCGAGGAAGATGACGCCCGCGTGCTGCCCGCGGCGGCGCGCGCGAATCAGGCCGAGGCGCAGCCGATCGAACATGATCGCGCGGCCGGAGAGGCCGGTCAGCGGGTCGCGCAGCAGGTGCTCGGTCGCGCGCCACGTGACGATGTTTGCCGCCGACGCGGCGGCGATGAAGCCGCCGTGGACGAGCGCCCACGCCCATGGGTTGGCGGTCGCCGCGCCGTGGTCGTAGACGGAGTCCGCGACGACCGTGCCGAGGACGCCGTGATGCAGGACGACGAAGCCGAAGGCGAGCAGGAACGGCAGCCAGTCCTGGTAGAGGATCAGCAGCGAGACGACGACGAAGAAGTGGAAGTGCCCCTCGATCTGCCCATCCCAGAAGTGGATCAGCAGCGCCGAGCAGGCGACGAGCCCGATCGCCGCCGAGGCCGAGCGCGTCGCGCGCCCGAAGCCGGGGATCGACGCGACGATCGCGAACGACGCGACGAGCAGCAGCTCCGTGATCGAATGCCACACCCCGAAGCCACGGGCGATGCCGAAGATCGCCAGCAGCGGGACGTGCAGCCACAGCAGCACCACGATCGAGCGATGGCGCCGGCTCCAGATCGCATCGGGCAACAGCCGTCCGCGCGGCAGCTCGGCGGCCGCGCGACGCAGGCGACCGGGTCCGCGCCGCGCGCCACTCCGGCGACCGACGCGCGCGTGATCCAACGACTTCGATGGGCGCGCAACGAGGGCGATGGGTAGACATCGACTCCAGCGGCGGAGAACTTGAGAGACATGGCGGCATCGCTGTCGGTGCATCGCCGCATGCAGCCGGTCGGTCCTCATCGGCCGCGACGCCGCGCCGCTGCGCTCACGTCACGAGGCGCACCTCGAGCCCACCGCCGGGGACGGCCTCGCCAGCACCGCCAAGCAGGCCGAGGATCCGCGCGACGTAGCCGCGCGTCTCGCGGATCGGGGGCACGCAGCCACAGGCGGCGACGCGCGCCGGACCGGCGTTGTAGGCGGCGAGCGCGAGCGGCACGGAGCCGAACTGGCGCAGGAGATCGCGCATCAGGCGCGCCTGCGCATCGATCGAGGCCTCCGCGTCGAACGGGTCGCGCAGGCCCATCGCTCGCGCCGTGCCCGGCATGAACTGCGCGATCCCGAGCGCGCCCGCAGGCGAGCGCGCGAACGGGTTGAAGTTCGACTCGGCCATGAGCTGCGCGGCGAGCAGACCGGCGGAGACGTTCCAGCGCTGCGCCGCGCGCGAGAGCGCCGGGGCATACGCCGCGGGAACGAACGACGGAAGCGAGCGCGCGCGCGAGGCCGCACCGTCCGATCCATGCTCGCTCGTGCTCGCCGTGAAGCCGACGGAGGACGAGCCGGCGTTCAGGGTGAAGCCGTAGTGCCACGGTTCCCAGGAGTAGCGCTGGATGAAGTGAAAGCGCTTGGCGTTCGCCGCCAGCCAGCCGTAGGCGGCCGGCGGTCCGAGGTCGAGCTCGGTACCGAGCCGGTGCAACGAGTGACCAGGCCGCGCGACCCACTTCGGATCGGGACGACGGGCGAACAGGACGGCCTGCTCGGCGTTGGAGCGAAAGCCGCTGACGACGATCAGCGAGACCCCGTCGCGACGCGCCGCAGCGTGCATGCGATCAAACGCGGCGGCGACGTCCGGGCGCATCGGCTTGCCCTGGCGGTGGGCAAGCGGGCCGCGGTACTCGCCGGGCCCCGCGGACCACAGCGCAACGTCGGCGGGCGGGGCGAGCTCGGCCTCCGCACGCGCGCCCACCGCGACGCGCTCGCCGCTGCCGACCTCGATCACGTCGCGCACCTCGACGCGTACGCGGACGGGCGCGAACGTGTCGTCGTCGGGAACGCTGACACGCACGTGACGCGCGCCGTTGCGGCGCGCCGTCGCGACCGCGGCGCGTCGACCCCGCTCGAGGTACTCGGCCCGCGCGAGATGGGCGCCGTTCGGGCGGCCGGCGATCACCGGCGGCTCGAACAGCCCGGCGTAGGCGTCATGCATCGCGCGGGCACCCGCGAGAGCCCCCAGATCGGCGGCGCGCTGCTCGTCGCTGCGAACGCCGATCCCCCGCGCGATCGCGCCGAGCACGAGCGCCCCGGCGACGACGGCGAGCAGCACGCCGAGCAGCAGGATCGTCGCCTGCCCGCTCTCGGCGCGCCGGATCTGGCGAGCGCGGCGCCACAGCCGACCGGAGCTGAGGCGGGCCTGACCCAGACGGCGGCTGACGGGACGCCCGCAGCGACGCGGCCGACCCGTGCGGACGCCAGCGGTCATGTCAGCGCGGCGACGGGCGCGGCCAGCGCGCGGCGGGCTGACGGCAGGAGCGCAAGGCCGACGGC
>JAUYGN010000066.1 GCA_030690545.1 Solirubrobacteraceae bacterium | reverse complement strand
AGAAGCTGCCGAACGGCCTGCGCGTGGTCGTCAGCGAAAACCACGCGGCGCCGGTCGTCGTCGTGGGCGCGAGCCGGCCCAGCGCCGCGCCGAGCTCGGGCGACAGGTCGCGCAGCGCGACGGCTGCGAGGACCGCCCGCTCGAGCTCGTCGAGTCCGAGCCGCTCGGCGGCGAGCGCGAAACGCTGCTCGGCGCGCGCGACGCCCCGTTCGGCACCCAGGTGAAGGTCGAGCTCGCCGAGCTCGCCGTGGTCGCCGAGCTCGCCGTGGTCGCCGTGGTCGCCGTGGTCGCCGGAGGTCTCGAGGATCGCGACAGCCCGGGCGGCGACCGCGGCCAGCGTGACGGTTCCGGGCTCGATCTCGGGCTCGGACTGCACGGGCGCGGGCGCCTGGTCTTGCACACACCGATCACAGCGCGTCAGATGCCCGGAGGGCAAGGGACAGACGGGCGCACGATCGGGACGACCGGGCAGCCGCTCACGAGAGAGGACCGCCCGCTCGTACATGGACAGCACGCCGGTGCAGGACGGACAATGCACTGGTGACCAGTGATCTGAACGAGGTCGTCGCATCGCTTCCGCTTGCCGAGCTGCAGATCGGCGAGCAGGAGTCGGCGATCGCCGCCTTCGTCGGATTCGCGCCCGACGGCCCGCTCGACCGCGCGGTGCGCGTCGCGTCCTTCGAGGAGTTCGCGACGGCGTTCGGCGACGGCGAGCAGCCGCTCGCCGGACCGTATCTCGCGGGCGCGAAGCTCGCGCACGCCGTGCGCGGGTTCTTTCGCAACGGCGGCCACGCCTGCTGGGTGGCGCGCGCCGCGGGCACGCCCGGGACGGCCACCGTCCGGGGCCATCTCGACGACGGTCGCGGTCTGCGCCTGTTCGCGGAGCTCGACGAGCCGACGATCGTCGCAGCGCCCGACGCCCACGGTCTCGTGACCGGCGCCGAGGCGGCGACGCTCGTGCAGCGCGAGCTCGTCCGCTCCTGCGAGCGCGTCGTCGGCCGGATCGCGCTCGTCGACCTCCCACCCGACCTCGATCCCGATGCCGCGCTGCACTGGCGGGCGGCGTCACACATCGACAGTCCGTCGGCGGCCGCCTACTACCCGTGGGTGGCGGTCTCCGATCCGGCCACCGGCGCGACCGCCGAGGTGCCGCCGAGTGGCCACGCCGCGGGCCTGTGGGCGCGCGTCGACGGGCGAATCGGCCCCCATCAGGCGCCGACCGCGGAGGTCGTCCTCGCAACCGACGGGCCGGTTGCCGAGCTGCGCGCCACCGAGCAGCATCAGCTCAATCGCGCAGGGGTCAACTGCCTGCGCACGTGGCCCGGCCCCGAGCTGCGCGCGTGGGGCGCGTGCACGATGTCCAGCGATCCAGAGCTGCGCTATCTGCACCGCCAGCGGCTCGTCGGTCATCTCGCGGCATCGATCGCACAGGGCACGCGGTGGGCGACCGAGGAGCCCAACGCATCACGCCTGCACGAGCAGCTGCGCACCGTCATCTCGGCCTTCCTCAACCAGGCATGGCGCGCCGGGGCGCTGCAGGGCGACGCGCCCTCGCAGGCGTTCTTCGTGCGCTGCGACGAGCAGCTCAACGACGTCGCGACGCGCGCCGGCGGCGACGTCGTCGTCGAGATCGGACTCGCGGTGCGGCGCGCGAGCGACTTTCGCGTGCTGCGCATCGCACAGCACGGCGTTCCCTCTTGACAGCGCGTCCGCGCTGCGCGATGGTCGACGATGTGGCGGTTCGATCCTGAGCAACGGATGCAGCGGATCCCAGAACAGCGAGTCATCGAAGGTGGGTGTGCGCGTCACTGACATCATGGTCGTGGAGGCGCATGCCGTCTTCCGCCAAGGGCTCGTCGCCTGCCTGGACGGCTTCGATGGCATCGGCCGCGTCGAGGCGGTCGGCAACGTCGCGGAGGCCTGGTCGCACCCGGCGCTCGGCGAGGCCGACGTGGTACTCGTCGACGCGATGCTCGACGGCGCCGGGGAGTTCGTCGCCAGTCTGCTGCAGTTCACGGAGACGCGCGCGGTCGCGCTGGCGTCCAAGGATCAGGTCGATCGACTGGCGACGCTCGTCGACGCGGGAGCCGTCGCGGCGCTCGTGCGCGAGGACCTCACCGCCGAGCGGCTGGGCCTGAGCCTGAGGGCGGTCGCCGCCGGCGCGACGACGATGCTCGCGACGTACCGCACCGACCTGCCGACGGTCGCTCCCGACGCCGCCCATGCGGGCCCTGAGCTGACGCCGCGCGAGCAGCGCGTGCTGGCGCTCGTCGCGGACGGCCTGCCGACGCGTGAGATCGGCGAGGAGCTGCACTACAGCGAGCGCACCGTCAAGAAGGTGCTCGGCGACGTCGTCGTCAAGCTCGGCGCTCGCAGCCGCTCGCAGGCGATCGCGCGAGCGGTTCGCCAGGGCATCATCTGAGTCCGGGCTGAGCGCCTTCGCCCGCCGACGCGCATCGCCTATCGCTCCTCGGGCGGGCAGACCTGCGTCCTGCCGGCCCTCGTCAGGCAGCGGATCGTCTCGCGCGGACTCGTGCGCGCGTTGATCCTGTACGTCCAGAGCTTGCCGAGCCGCCCTGCAGCGGTGACCCGCAGCTCGATCCTCACGCCGGCGGGCAGGCTGCGGTTGCGAAACAGCGAGGTGAACGCGATCGGACGCGTCACGCCCGTCGAGGTTCGCGTCCGGCTCGTGAACGCGCACGAGCGGCGATGCTTCCTGGGGGCGATGCATCTGACGCGCACCACCGTGCGCGCGGGGAGGCGATCGGCGCGCAGGCTCCTGACGCGCCGGCCGGCGCTCGTCTGGCGCGTCGTCAGGCTCGGTGCGCCCGCCACGAACGGCAGCGGCTCGTCGAAGCCGTCGCAGTCCTGGTCGATCCCGTCGCCGGGGATGTCGATCGCGCCGGGGTGAATCGTCGGATCGTTGTCGTCGCAGTCGAACGGAGGGGCGTGGCCGTCGCCGTCGTTGTCGACCGGCACCGGGATGTCCGCGCGGCGGGAGTACTCGCAGCCGACGACCGTGTCGAACGGGTCGACCTGCGCGTCGTCGTCCAGGCCCTCGCCGCAGTCGACGACGTCGGCCTCGTTGTCGAAGGCCATCAGCGAGTCGTCGCCGGGTCCGCCGTAGAGGTGATCGTTGCCCGCACCGCCGTCGATGACGTCGCGCTGCGCGCCGCCGTAGATGACGTCGTTGCCGCCGAGCCCGGCGATCGTGTCCCGGCCGTCGCCGCCGAACAGCACGTTCGGACCGTCGTCGCCGATCAGCGTGTCCGCGCCCGCGCCGCCGACGACGTTGTCGATCGAGTACAGCACGTCCCCCTCGCCCGGGCCGCCGCCGACGCCGGGGTTGCCGAGCGTGACCGCGACGGGCTCGCCGGACGTGCGCTCGTCGTAGGTGACGGTGTCGATGCCGGGACCGCCGATCAGCACGTCGCTTCCCCGTCCACCGCGCAGCGTGTCGTTGCCGGGACCGCCGTCGACGTAGTCGTTGCCACCGCCGGCGTCGACGCTGTCGTCGCCCGGACCGAGCCAGAAGCGCTCGTCGGCGTCGGTGCCGAAGACGACGTCGTTGCCCGATCCGGTGATGACGCCGTTGAACGAGCGCAGCGTGTCGACCGCGCCCGCCGGTCCGCCCGCCCCCGCGACGAGGTTCACGACGACGGGAGCCGTCTCGTGCGCGTAGCTGACCGTGTTGCTGCCGGGGCCGCCGTCGAGCTCGTCGGCGCCGCCGCGCCCGTCGATCGTGTCGTCGCCGGCGCCGCCGGCGAGGACGTTCGGCCCGCTGTCGCCGATGATCGTGTCGTCGCCGGACCCGCCCTCGACCTCCTCGATCGCGGTGACCCTCGGCACGCCGTTGACGTTCACCCCGCCGCCGCCGGTCAGCTCGATCAGCAGCGCAGTGCCGACCAGCTCGTAGCTGACGCGGTCGACGCCTGGTCCGCCGTCGACCGTCGCGGTCGTGGTCGTCGGCTTGAGCAGGTCGTTGCCGGGTCCGCCGGACAGCACTCCGGGGCCGGTCAGCGTGTCGTTGCCGTCGCCGCCGTCGAGCGGGAGCCCCGGCGCGTCGGACACGATGACGTCGTCGCCACCGCCCGGGTCGAGCGTGCCGGTGATGTCCGGCGACTCGATCACGTAGCGGTCGGGGCTGGTGTCGGCGCCGCCGGAGTCGTCCTGGATCTCGGTGACGTTGCCGCGCACGGTGATGTCGTCGGCGCCCTCGCCGCTGACGATGTCGAGCAGGCCGACGGTCGCTCCGACCGCCGCGGGGCCTTCGACGATGATCGTGTCGGTCTCCGGCCCGCCGGTCAGCTTCATGTGCGCGGTGACGACGCCGCGGATGTCGACCTGCAGGATCGACGCCTCGGCGTCCAGCAGCGACGACATCAGCGAGACCGGGCAGGTCGTCGAGATCGGCGGGCTCTGGGTGCAGGCGGCGGGCGCGCTGACAGCGGCCGGCGTGAACACGACGTCACCGCCCGGCGTGGCGCCGGCGGCGATCGCGAGCGTCGTGAAGCCGGTCGCGGGACGCAGCTCGATGCTGCCGGTCGCCGTCTCCTCGATCGTGTAGGGCGGGGCGATGTCGACCTGCGCGGCAGCAGGGCCGGCGAGTGCCAGCGTCAGGATGGACGCGAGCGCCACGGCTGTCCGGAGCGGGCGCATCAGCAGATCGCCGGGCTCGTGACGCCCGGCGGAAGGCAGCGGTTGACGCGTTGCGGCGCGCGCGTCCTGCGCATCGTGAACCTGAACGAGCGACCGATCGACGACGGGGCCGTCACGCGGATCTCCACCGCCGTCCCGAAGCCGATCGGGCGGTCCCCGAAGACGCCGCGCAGCGACAGGCGCGCGACCGGCCGCGGTCCGGTCGCGCGGGTGCGGGTCCTGAACAGGCAGCGCGGCGCGCGCGGCGACGTGCAGCGCACCTCGATCCGCGCGTTCGCGGGTACCCGCCGCAGCACGAGCGTCGTCAGGCGCACGCCGCGGCCGCGCACGGTGCCGCGGATGCTGACGTCGGTCGTCACGACCGGGAACGGGTCATCGCGGCCGTCGCAGTTCTGGTCGATCCCGTCGCCCGGGATCTCCGGCGCGCCGGGCCGGATCGTCGGATCGAAGTCGTTGCAGTCAAAGCCCTCCAGCGCACCGTCGTTGTCGCGATCGCGCAGCGGCGGCGGGCCCTCGATGACCGGCGGAGGCACTGCGAAGGGCACGCGCAGCACCTCGCAGTCGCCGAACGGGAAGCGGTCGAGCGGGTCGTGATCGACGCGGTCGAAGCCGTCGCCACAGCGAACCAGGTCTGAGAACCCGTCGAAGGCGTTGACGTAGTCGTTGCCGGGACCGGCGTCGAGGATGTCGGCGCCGCCACCGCCGTCGAGATGGTCGTCGCCGTCGCCGCCGTACAGCTCGTCCTCGCCGTCGCCGCCGAACAGCGCGTCGGAGCCGGCCTCGCCCATGAGCACGTCGTTGCCGCCGGCGCCCGACAGCGTGTCGTTGCCCGGGCCGCCGATCAGCGTGTCGTTGCCCGGGCCGCCGCTCAACGCGTCGGCCCCGGCGCCGCCGCGCAGGACCTCGATGCCGATGAACTGGTCGCTCTCGTCGCGACCGCCACCGCCCGGCGTCGGCGGGGCGAGCGTCGCGGTGATCGGATCGTCCGCGGCGCGGTGCTCGTAGGAGACCGTGTCGCGGCCCGATCCCCCGTCGAGGACGTCGTCGTTGCCGCCGCCGATCAGGACGTCGTCACCGCCGCGGCCCTCGAGCCTGTTCCTCGCCTGGTCGCCGACGAGCAGATCGTCGCCGCTGCCGCCGATCACGTTCTCCGTGCTGACGACGTTGTCGCCCTCGCTCGTCCCTCCGATGACGACGCCGTCGTTGGCGACGCCGTCGAGCGTGACGACGACCCGGTCGGTCTGGTCCGCGTAGGACACGGTGTCGACGCCGGGGCCACCTGCGATGACGTCCGCACCCGGACCGCCGGTCATCAGGTCGTCGCCGAGGCCGCCCTCGATCAGGTCGTCGCCGGCGCCACCGTGGAGCGTGTCGTCGCCGGCGCCACCGTCCAGCGTGTCGTCGCCGGCGCCTCCGATCAGGTGGTCGTCGCCGGCGCCGCCGGTCAGCGTGTCGTTTCCGTTGCGCCCCTCCAGGGTGTTCGCCAGTTCATCGCCGATCAGGCGATCGTTGCCGCTGCCGCCGATCACGCGCTGAAAGCCGCCCGCCTCGTCGGTCCGCTGCGGATCGGTGCCCGTCAGATCGACGACGATCGCAGACGTCTCGCCCTCGTAGGTGAGCGTGTCGCCGGGATCACCGCCACCATCAAGGTCGTCGCCCGCATCCGCACCGCCAACCACCGTGTCAGCACCCGTGCCCCCGCGGACGACGTCAGTGCCCTCGCCCCCGTCCAGCGTGTCATCCCCCGCGCCACCCAGCAACGTGTCATCCCCCGCGCCACCGTACAGCTCGTCATCCCCCGGACCACCGATCAGCGTGCTCGCCCCGACCTCGCGACCCGTCAACACATCATCGCCCGCACCACCAGTCAGGTTCTCCACATCCACGAACTCATCTTCCTCGGACCCACCGGTCGTCCCACCACCAGGGTCTGGTCCCGCCAACGACGCCGTCACACCATCCCCGGACCCGACACGATCCTCATACGACACCGTGTCCGTGCCCGGCCCACCATCCAACCGGTTATCACGCTCATCGCCGATCAACGTGTCGTCGCCGTTACCACCAACGAGGTTCTCGACATCGGCAACCACCTGGTCGACGTTCGCCGATGACGCCGACCCCGGCGGCGCTCCGCTGATGTCGATCCTGACGTCCTCGTCAAGCCCCGCGTAGCTCAACGTGTCGCCCTCCGGCCCCTCGGACCCACCATCGTTGCTACCACCACCAGGCCCCGGCCGCAGCAAGTCGTCGCCCGCACCGCCGAACAGGTCATCGTCACCCGGACCACCGATCAACGT
>JAUYGN010000064.1 GCA_030690545.1 Solirubrobacteraceae bacterium | reverse complement strand
CGCGACCGGGCTCGCGAGCGTCGTCCGCGCGGCGAGCGCGGCGGCCGGCCGGCGGCGCTCGCGCGACAGCGCCAGCAGCGCGCCGAGGCCGATCGCGATCCCCAGCAGGAACGTCAGCCGCCCGGTCAGCAGGACGGCGCTCGTGCCGGCGGCGAACCACAGCGCGGCCGCGGCGCCGTTGCGCGCACCCCAGCGGCGGCGAGCGAGCGGGGCGAACAGCGCCGCCGCGGCGATTGCCGACAGCGCGCCCGTCAGGCGGACGCCGAGCAGGCCGCCGAGCGGTGGGAACAGCACGCTGTAGCCGGGCGTGTGATGGCCGGCGAACCAGCCGTTGTTCCACAGCGTCGGGCCGAGCTCGGCGCGGTACTCCTGCGCGGCGAGGTCCGCGCTGGGCGGCGCGACGAGCAGGTAGGCGGCCGCGCCGAGCGCCGCGAGGACCCACGGGCTCAGCCTGAGGCTTCGCGACACGCCGGGCTCAGCTCGACAGGTACGCGACGATCCGCTCGCCGACCTCGGGGCGGTCGATCCACGGCCAGTGGCCGGCGCCGGGGACGGTCTCGAGCGTCGCGTCGCCGAGCGCCGCCGCGTAGCCGGCGCCGAAGCGCGCCGGGATGTAGGGGTCGTGCTCGCTCCACAGGACGAGCGCCGGAGCGGTGATCGCCGCCAGGTTCGCGCCCGCGCGGGCGAGCACGTCCGGTGCGGCGCTGCGCAGCAGCTGCAGGGTGGCGCGCTCGGTCCCCAGGTCAAAGCCCTCGGCGACGCTTGCGACGAACGCGGGCGGCATCGGTCCCGGCGTCGCCGACGCGCGCCGCGAGGCGCGGCGCACGATGCGCTTCGTCGCCAGGCCGACGGCGATCGGTCCGACGACCGGCAGCCGCACGAGTCGCGCCGGACCGCGCCAGCGAAAGCCGCCCAGCAGCGGGACGCCGTTGACGATCACGAGGCGCTGCACGCGCGCGGGCTGCTCGCAGGCCCACGCCAGGCCGACGGCCGCGCCCCAGCCGTGCCCGCACAGCGTGATGCGATCGAGATCGAGCGCCTCCAGCATCCGGTCGAGGAACCGCACGTGCCCGGCGAGCGAGTAGTCGAGGTCGCCGCGCTTGCCGCTGCGGCCGAAGCCGGGCAGGTCGGGGGCGATGCCGCCGCCGAGCGCGAGCGGCTCGATCCAGTCGAACGAGCTCGTGCCGACGTCGTGCAGGTAGACGATCGGGACGGCGTCGTCGCCGGCGCGGCGCAGGAAGATCGGCTGGTCGTCGAGCTCGAGGATCGTTTCGGTCGGCTGCGTCACGGCGCCGGACGATAGCCTCACCGACGTGCGGACCCTGTGTTTCGGTGAAGCGATCGTCGACCTCGTCTGTCAGCGCCCGGTCGATGCGTTCTCCGATGCCGATGCGTTCGTGCCGTCGCCCGGCGGCGTGATCGCGAACGTCGCCGCAACGGCGGCGCAGCACGGCGCCGCCGTCTCGCTGGCGGGCGGTGCCGGCGACGATCCGTGGGGCGCCTGGCTGCAGGACCGGCTTCGCGCGCGCGGCGTCGACCTGCACTGGTTCGGCCTCGCGCAGGGCCACGCGAGCGCGATCGCGTTCGCGACGGTCGACGCGGTCGGCGAGCCCTCCTGGCAGCTCTACGGCGACGGCGTCGCGGCGAGCATCGCGGCGCTCGACGCGGGGCTGATCGGCGCCGTCGACGCGACCGATGCGTTCTTCTTCTCGTCGAACACGCTCGTCGATCGCGACGCGGCGAAGGTGACGATGGCCGCCCGCGAGCGGGCGCTGGAGCGCGACCGCCCGATCGTCTTCGACCCGAGCGTCCGGGTGCACCGCTGGCGCGACCATCCGCGCGGAGCGGCGGCGGCCTGCGGCGCCTGCGTGCCCGGAGCGTTCCTCGTGAAGTGCAACCAGGACGAGGCGCGCCTGATGACCGGCGAGCACGATGTCGAGGCGGCCGCGGCGTCGCTGCTGGCGGCCGGTGCGCGCCATGTGATCGTCACGCTCGGCGCGCGCGGCGCGATCCTGCGGGCGCCGGGCATGAACCTCGACGTGCGTGCTCAGCCGGCGCAGATGCGCAGCGCGATCGGCGCCGGCGACGTCTTCCTCGGGGTCGTGATCGCCCATCTCGGCCAGACCGACTACTACTCCTCGGCGCTCGCGGCGGCGCTGCCCGACGCGGTCGAGCATGCCGCCCGCGCGTGCGAGCGCTGGGGCGCGCTGGACTGAGCGCGGGTCTCGTCGATGGGCCGGGTGGCCGCGACGAAGGCCGGTTGGACGGCGCCCAGTCGCGCGCGGGTCGCGCGGATTCGCGAGCGGCTGGCCGGCGTCTACGGCGTGCCGAGCGCCGCGCCGCACGGCGACGGGCTGGCCGAGCTCGTCCTGACGGTGCTGTCGCAATCGACGAACGACCGCAACCGCGATGTCGCGTTCCTGCGCCTGCGCGAGCGCTTCCCGGCCTGGGAGGCGGTCCGCGACGCTCCGCTGGAGGAGGTCGAGGAGGCGATCCGGCCGGGCGGGATCTCGAAGGTCAAGTCGGCCCGCATCCAGGCGATCCTCGAGGCGATCGGCGCGGGCGGGCGGGATTTGGATCTGTCGTGGATGGTCGACGCGCCGGTGGAGGAGTCGCAGCGCTACCTCTGCGCGCTGCCGGGCGTCGGCCGCAAGACGGCGGCCTGCGTGCTGCTGTTCGCCTTCGGCCTGCGCGACGTGCCGGTCGACACCCACGTCTCGCGCGTCGGGATGCGGCTCGGCCTGCTGCGCGACAAGGCGCCGTTCGAGGAGCTGCACGATGCGATGCTCGCGCTGACGGCGCCCGGCGCGGAGCTCGAGCTGCACGTCAACCTGCTGCGCCACGGCCGGCGGACGTGCCACGCGCAGCGACCGGCGTGCGGGGCGTGCGCGCTGCGCCGGATGTGCCCCAGCCGCGCGAAGCTGGAGCGCGGTCCGTAGGCAAGCTCGCTAGCGCCAGGGTCCCCCACCGGCGTCGATGCGCACGATCAGACCGAGACCGTGCAGCGTGTCGAGCGTGCGGTAGATCGTCGCCAGGTTGACGCTGGGCCCGCGCCGGCAGGCGGGTCGCGATCTCCCGGGCGCTGAGCAGGCGTCGATGGCGTCCGAGCAGCTCGATGACGGCCTCCCGGCCGCCGCCGACGCGCAGCCCGGCGTCGCGCAGCGCCCGATGCGTGCGCTGCGCCCAGTCGTCGGCGACCTGCTCGGTCACGTAGCGGGGAGTCCCCGGGGTATGCTAATAATGATAACCAGAATCATTCGCGGGATGGAGCTTATGGCGGACAGGCGCCGCGCAGACGCCTCGTGTCGCCGCCTCTGAGCAGGTGGCCCGCCCGAGCGCCCGCCGAACGATTCCCACCCAGTCCTACGCAGCCCACCCGAGGAGGCCCCGATGCGCATCGCCGACGTCCTCGCCACGAGCGAACACAACGACCGGGTCGTCGGCGACGACCGGCGCCTGCCGGTGACCGTCCTGTCCGGCTTCCTCGGAGCGGGCAAGACGACGCTGCTCGAGCACGTCCTGCGCAATCGCGATGGCCGCCGCGTCGCGGTGATCGTCAACGACATGAGCGAGATCAACATCGACGCCTCGCTCATGCGCCGCGGCGACGCCGCGATCGACCACGTGCAGGAGCGGCTCGTCGAGATGAGCAACGGATGCATCTGCTGCACCCTGCGCGAGGATCTGCTGCTCGAGGTCTCGCGCCTGGCGCGCGAGGGGCGCTTCGACGCGCTGCTGATCGAGTCGACCGGGATCAGCGAGCCGATGCCCGTCGCCGAGACGTTCACGTTCGCGGACGAGTCGGGCGCGTCGCTGTCGGATCTCGCGCGGCTGGACACGATGATCACCGTCGTCGACGCGTCGACCTTCCTGGACGAGTGCGACGGCGTCGACGAGCTCGCCGAGCGGGGCATCGGGCTCTCCGGCGAGGACGATCGCTCGATCGTCGACCTGCTCGTCGATCAGGTCGAGTTCGCCGACACGGTCATCGTCAACAAGGCCGACCTCGTCGATCCGCGGACGCTGCATCGCGTCGCGACGATCGTCCACACGCTCAACCCGGCCGCTCGCGTCCTGCTCGCCAGTCGCGGCTGCGTTCCGCTCGAGGAGGTGCTCGACACCGGGCGCTTCGACCTCGATGCCGCCGCCGCCGCGCCCGGCTGGCTGGCGACCCTTCGCGGCGAGGAGCTTCCCGAGTCCGACGAGTACGGGATCACGTCGTTCGTCTACCGCGCGCGGCGACCGTTCGATCCGACGCGGCTGAACGCCGCGGCCGGCGAGCCATGGGACGGCGTGCTGCGCGCGAAGGGCTTCTTCTGGCTGGCGACGCGGCACAACCTCGCCGGCGAGTGGTCTCAGGCCGGACGCGTGCTGACCGTCGGCGCCGCCGGACCGTGGTGGGCGTCGCTGTCGGGCGAGGAGCGCGAGCTGCTCGGACGACTCGACGGCGTCGACGGCCCGGGTCAGTGGGAGATCCCGTACGGCGATCGCCGTCAGGAGCTCGTCTTCATCGGCTCGGAGATGGACGAGCTGGCGATCCGCGAGCGACTCGACGCCTGCCTGCTCGACGACGCGAGCTACCGGCAGGGCCCCTTCGAGTGGGCGCTGCTGGACGACCCCTTTCCCGCCTGGGAGCCGATCGACCACCACGAGCACGCCGGCAGGCACGGATGAGCGACGCGCCATCGGCCGGCCGGACGACGCCCCAGCGCACCTCAGCCCCGATCCAACGAAAGGAGGTGACCGAATGATCGCACGCATCGACGTCCGCAAGTGGGACAAGGCGCTCGCGCCGAACTCCAACCACCACTCGCATTCCAGCGCGCTCGGCCTGGCGGCCCAGTTCACCTGGAAGTTCTGACCGGCGCATCGCCGCCGGGGTCGGGTCGGCGGGCCCGTGGACGGCCCGCCGACCCACCCGCCGCTCGTCGGCTCATGTTCAGGCTCGCCACAGGCGAGCGGTCTCATCGCGCCCCGGGAGGGCATCGAACGTGTCGCATCCATCCAGCAGTCCGCCTGCGCAGGGCCCGCGATTCGTACGCGCAGACGTTCATCCGCTCGGCGACGAGCGCAGCCTCGTCGTCACGCCACGCGGCGAGACGTTCTCGGTGCAGGCGCCCGCCGAGGTCGTCGACCGCGTGCTGGAGGCCTTCGACGGCAGCCGGCCGATCGCCGAGACGCTCGCGCGGGCAGGTGCGCCGGCGGGCTTCGCCGAGGTCGTGCGGACGCTGCTGGCCGACGGCTGCCTGCGCGAGGGCGAGCCGGGCCGGCACGAGGCCGACTGGGCGCGCTTCGAGTCCGCCGACGGATCGATGCTCGCCAACACGCGGCTGCTCGTCGTCGGCGACGCGCACCTCGCCGGCCGGCTCGTGTCGCTGCTGGACGGCCGCTGCGAGACGACGCTGATGACGGCCGAGGCGGCGCCCGCGGCCGCTGACGTCGCGGCCGCCGCGGCGACCGCCGGGAACGCCGTCGTCGTCGCGCTGCGCGATCGCTTCGACGGCCCGTGGCTGACGGCGCTCGACGCGGCGCTCGACGCGGCGCGGGTGCGCTGGACGCAGTTTCACGTCGATGCCGGCCGAGGCTTCTTCGGGCCGGCCGTCGTGCCGCGGCGCACCGCGGGCTACCGCGACCTGCTCGCGCGGCGGCGCTGCGCGGTCGACGAGCCCGAGATCTTCGACGCGCTCACCGCGCCGCCGGTCGGCGCCCGCTACGAGCCGCCGCTCGCCGAGCTGAGCTGGATGCTCGCCGCGTTCGCCGCCGACGTCGAGCGCTGGGTCGCCGGCGTGGACTGCCTGAGCCTGAGCACGGAGGTCGAGCTCGACCCCGTCGGCATGCTGATCGACCAGCATTGGGTGCTGCCCCTGCCGAGCTCGCCGCTGGAGGGCGAACTGCGGACGTCGGGGCCGCGCGACACGCGGCTGCTGCTCGGCGAGCGCACCGGGATCATCCAGCGGGCGCGGGTGATCGCCCACCACGAGTCGGTCCCGCGGTCGCTGGGCACCGTGCAGACGCACAACGCGAACATGGGGCGCATCGACCCGGAGTGGGCCAACGACGTGATCTGCGGAGGCAGCGCGTTCGGCGATCCGCAGGCCGCCCGGGCCTCCGCGATCGGCGAGTCCGTCGAGCGCTACTGCGGCAATCACATGGGCCAGAGCGAGCTGCGCTGGGCGTCCTACGACGAGCTGATCCGGGCCGGCGAGGAGGCGGTCGACCCCGACGGCCTCGTCCTCTACAGCGATCGCCTGTACGACGCCCCCGGCTGCCCGTTCACGCGCTTCACGCGCGACCTGCAGGTCCGCTGGGTGAAGGGCAGCTGCGTCTCGCACGACCGTCCCGTCTGGCTGCCGGTGACGCTCGTGTTCGTCAACTGGCTCGCGGCCGAGCTCGAGCACCGCCACCCGCTGACGAACTACATGAACTTCTCGGGCATCGCCGCGGGCCGCACGCTCGAGCACGCCCTCGTCTCCGGGATCGAGGAGCTCGTCGAGCGCGACGCGACGATGGTCTGGTGGATGAACGCCGAGCCGCTCCCGGCGGTGCGGCCGACCGCCGAGCTCGCCGCGCTGTGGGACGCCCGCTCGCTCGAGCATGGTCAGCGCCCGAGCCTGATCGCGCTCGACAACGAGTTTCAGATCCCGGTCGTCGCCGGCGTCCTGCACAACGATCGCGACGGCTGGCTGAACATCGGCTTCGCCGCCCGTCCCGATCCGGTCGAGGCCGCCGCCAAGGCCTGGACCGAGGCGCTGACGCTGCAGGAGGGAAGCCGCGACCTGGCGATCGAGGACAGCCTCATCCGCCAGGCGGTCGACTGGGGGTTCGCCTCCTACGCCGGGCTGAAGGAGTGGCGCGCCGACCGCCGCTACCTCGACGACTATCGCGGCGACTTCCGCGACGTCACCGACCTCATGTGCCAGCAGCAGGTCTTCCTCGACCGCCGCGCGGTCGACGCCGTCGCCGCCTGGACCGACGTGCCGGCGCAGCGCACGTTCGACGAGCTGCCGCGGCTGCCCGATCGCAGCCTGGCGACCTATCGCTCGCGGATCGAGTCGCGCGGCCTGGAGATCTACTACGTCGATCTGACGACCCCGGACGTGGCGGCCGCCGGCATGTGCGCCGCGCGGGTCGTGATTCCCGGGCTCGTGGCGAACTTCCCGGCCGCGTTTCCGATGCTCGGACGCGGTCGCGTGCAGCAGGCGGCCGTCGGGCTGGGCTGGCGCAGCCGGCCGCTGGCCGAGGACGAGCTGAACTACTGGCCGATCCCGCACGCATGAGCGCGCCGCGCGTGGTGACGGCGCGATGATGGTCCACCGGCGCCTGCTCGCGCTGGCCGGCGACCTGCGCGGGCCGCTGGCGGCGGGCGTCGCGATCGGCTGGCTGGTGATGGCGGCGCGGGTCGCGCAGGCCGCGCTCGTCGGGGTCGTCCTGGGCAGGATCTTCACCGGCGCGGAGCTGCGCGACGTGCGCGCGACGCTGATCGCGATCGCGGTGATCGTCGTGCTGCGCGCGCTGCTCGTCTGGGCGCGCGAGGTCGTCGCCCAGCTCGCCGCGGCGCAGATCAAGGAGCGCGTCCGCGACCGCCTCTACGGCCAGCTCACGGCGCTCGGCCCCGGCTATCTCGCGCGCGTGCGCACGGGCGCCGCGCAGTCGACCGTCGTCGACGGCGTCGAGGCGCTGGAGGCGTACTTCAGCCGCTACCTGCCGCAGCTCGCCGTCTGCCTGACCGGGCCGCTGGCGATCGTCGCCTGGATCTTCACGCGCGATCCGTGGGTCGGCGCGACGATCCTGCTCGGCGTGCTGGCGGTCCCGACGGTGCCGCGGATCTGGGACCGGCTGCTGGCCGAGCGCGGCCGGACGCACTGGAACGCCTACTCCGCGCTCGGCGCCGAGTACCTCGACACGATGCAGGGCATGGCGACGCTGAAGTCGCTCAACGCGGTCGCGTCCCGCCGCCGCCTGCTCGCCGACCGCTCCGATCACCTGTTCCGGTCGACGATGCGCCAGATGGCCGTGTCGCTGATCGACACCGGGCTGTCGACGCTCGGCGCCGGCCTGGGCGTGGCGCTCGCCGTCGGCGTCGGCGCGGTCCGCGTCGCGCAGGGCGAGCTGGACGTCGCGACGCTGATGGTCCTGCTCGTGCTGGCGGGCGAGTGCTTCCGCCCGTTCGGCGAGCTGACCGGGTTCTGGCACGCGGGGTTCCTCGGCGTGTCGGCGTCTGATGGGATCGCCGCGCTGCTCGACGAGCGTCCCGCGGCGCCCGACCGGCGCGGCGCCCCCGCGCTGCCGCCCGGCGCGCCGGCCTCGATCAGCTTCGAGGACGTGACGTTCACCTATCCCGGCCGCGGCGAGCCGGCCGTCGCCGGGCTCTCGCTCGCGCTGCGGCCGGGCGAGACCGTCGCGCTCGTCGGACGCTCGGGCGCCGGCAAGAGCACGGTCGTCAACCTGCTGCTGCGCTTCGTCGCCCCCGACTCCGGCACGATCGCCGTCGGCGGGCACGACGTGGCCGCGGTCCGCGCGGCGTCGCTGCGCGAGCGGATCGCGGTCGTCAGCCAGGACGCGTACCTGTTCCGCGGCACGATCGCCGAGAACCTGCGCCTCGCGCGGCCGGACGCCAGCGACGCCGAGCTCGTCGCGGCGGCGCGCGACGCGAGCGTCCACGCCTTCGTGGCGTCGCTGCCGGACGGCTACGACACGCTCGTCGGCGAGCGCGGCCTGACGCTGTCGGGCGGCCAGCGCCAGCGCCTGGCGATCGCCAGGGCGCTGCTGCGCGACGCGCCGATCCTCGTCCTCGACGAGGCGACGTCGTCGGTCGACGCCGAGAACGAGGCCGCGATCGGCGCCGCGCTGCGGCGCCTGACGGCCGGCCGCACGACGCTCGTGATCGCCCATCGGCTCAACACGGTGCGCACGGCCGATCGCATCCTCGTGATCGCCGACGGCCGGCTCGTCGAGCACGGCACGCATGACGAGCTCGCCGCGCGGGCGGGCCACTACGCCGATCTCGTCGCGGCGCAGGCGGTGCTCGCGGCATGAGCACGGTCGCCGCCTCCAGCCTGCTGCCCGCCCGCGAGATCGGGCGCACGAGGACGATCCTGCGCCTCGCGCCGGTCCTGTCGCGTCACCGCGCGCGGTTCGCGCTGACGCTCGCGTGCGCCGCCGGTCACCAGGGCTTCGCGGTCGCCTCGGCGGCGGTCGCCGCGCTCGTGACCGGCCGTGCCGCGAGCGGTGCGGCGGTCGGCGAGCTGTGGCCGTGGCTGGCCGTCCTGGGCGGCTGCGCGCTCGCGCACGCCGCCTGCGCGTGGGCGGAGATGTGGATCGCCCACGACCTCGCCTACCGGGTGATGGTCGATCTCCGGGCCGACGTCTTCGACGGGCTCGAGCGGCTCGCGCCCGGCTGGCTGCTGGGCCGGCGCAGCGGCGACGTCGCGGCGTCGGCGGTCGCCGACATCGAGGCGCTGGAGTGGTTCTACGCGCACACGATCGCGCAGTTCGCGGTCACGACGATGCTGCCGGCGGCGGCGATCGCCGTGCTCGCCGCGATCGACTGGCGCCTGGCCGCCGCGCTGGCGCCGTTCGCGGCGCTGATCGTGTCCGTCCCGTTCTGGCTCGTGCGCGCAGGCGACCGCCAGGGCACCGAGCTGCGCACGCGCCTCGGCGAGCTGCACGCCGACGCCGTCGACGGCGTCGCCGGGCTGCGCGAGCTGATCCTGTTCGGCCGCGCGGACGCCTACCGCATCAGGCTGCGCGACGCGGGCCGGCGCCTGAACCGCGCGCACCTGGCCAACGGCGGCCGGGTCGGCGTCGAGAACGCGCTGACCGACGCGCTCGTCGCCGCGGCGATGTTCAGCGTGCTCGCCGTCGGCGCCGCGCTCGTCGCCGGCGGCGAGATCGAGCCGGCCGTCTATCCGGTCGCGGTGATCCTGGCCGCCTTCTCGCTGCTGCCCGTCACGCAGATCACCGGAGCGGTGCGCAACCTCGGCGTCCTGCGCGCGACCGCGTCGCGGGTCTTCACCGTGATCGACACGCCGGCCCACGTCGCCGACGCTCCGGACGCCGTCGGCGACGCGCGCGACCTGCGCCCCGAGGTGCGCTTCGAAGACGTCCGCTTCGCCTACGGGCCCGATCAACCCGAGGTCCTGCGGCGGGTCAGCTTCGCGATCGCGGCCGGTGAGACGGTCGCGCTCGTCGGCCGGTCGGGCGCCGGCAAGTCGACGTGCGCGAGCCTGCTGCTGCGCTTCTGGGACCCGACGGGCGGTCGGATCACGCTCGGCGGCGCCGACCTGCGCGACCTCGCCCAGGACGCCCTGCGCGAGCGCGTCGCGCTCGTGCCGCAGGACGCCTACCTGTTCAACGCGACGATCGCCGACAACATCCGCCTCGGCCACCCGCAGGCGAGCGACGACGAGATCGCCGACGCGGCGCACCGGGCGCTCGTCGGCGAGTTCGCCGACCGCCTGCCCGACGGGCTGCAGACGATCGTCGGCGAGCGCGGCGCAGCGCTCTCGGGCGGTCAGCGCCAGCGCATCGCGCTGGCCCGCGCGCTGCTGCGCGACGCAGCCGTGCTCGTGCTCGACGAGGCCGTCTCGAACGTCGACGCCGAGGGCGAGGCCCACCTGCGCCGCGCGCTGGACGCGGCGCGGCAGGGACGCACGACGGTCGTCATCGCCCACCGGCTGTCGACGATCCGCAGCGCCGATCGCGTCGTCGTGCTCGACGCCGGCCGCGTCGTGGCGCAGGGATCGCACGACGAGCTCGCGCGCGGCTCCGGTCCCTATCGCCGCCTGCTGGGCCGTCAGCTCGCCGCGCCATGACGACCGTCGCGCAGCCTCCGCTCTCCGTCGTCGCCGAGGACGCGGCGGACGACCTCGACAGGGCGGGCCGTCGCCGGAGCACGGCCGTGTGGATCGGTGGCCTGAGCGTCGCGCTCGCGGTCACGATGACCGTCGCCGTCGGTCTCGGCCCGGTCTGGATCGCTCCCGGCACGGTGCTGGAGATCGTCGGCCATCGCGTCCTCGGAGCGCCGGGCGCCCTGAGCGCGACGACGACGGAGGCGAACATCGTCTGGCTCGTGCGCATGCCGCGGGTGCTGCTCGGCGCGGTCGTCGGCGCGGCGCTCGCCGTGTCCGGCGTCGTGCTGCAGGCGATGGTTCGCAACGTCCTCGCCGACCCGTACCTGCTCGGCGTGACGTCGGGGGCGTCGTTCGGCGCCGCGCTCGCGATCCTGTTCGGCGTCGGCACGGGAGTCGGCGCCGGTGCCAGCGCGCTGTCGGTGAGCGCGTTCGCCGGCGCGCTGGGCGCGACCGCGGCGGTGTTCGCGCTCGCGCGGCTGGGCGGGCGCGTGACCGCGATCAGGCTCGTGATGGCCGGCGTCGCCGTCGGGTACCTGCTCGCCGCCGCGACGAGCTTCGTCATCTTCGCCTCGGACTCCCGCGACGGGACGCGCGCGGTGCTGTTCTGGCTGCTGGGATCGCTCGGCAAGGCGCGCTGGTCGGAGCTCGCCCTGCCGGCGCTCGCCGTCGCCGCGTCCGTCGCCGTGCTGTACGTCTGGGGTCGGCGGCTGGACGCCCTCGCGCTGGGCGACGACAGCGCGCTGACGCTCGGCGTCGACCCCGCCCGCTTCCGCGCCGCGGCGCTGGTCGCCGTCGCGCTGTGCATCGGAGCGGTCGTCGCCGTCGCCGGCGCGATCGGCTTCGTCGGCCTCGTCGTGCCGCACGTCGCCCGGCGCTTCGTCGGCGCCGGGCACCGGCGCGTGCTCGTCGTCGCCGCGCTGCTGGGCGCGATCTTCGTCGTCTGCGCCGACGTCGTCGCGCGCGTCGCGTTCGCTCCGCGCGAGCTGCCGCTCGGGATCGTGACGGCGGTCGTCGGAGCGCCCTTCCTGCTGCTGCTCGTCCGCCGCTTCCACGCGGCCGCCACCTGAACCCGACCGACCCCTTCGAAAGGACCACATGCGCAGACCTCTCGCCGTGCTCACGACGCTCACTCTGGCCGGTGCGCTGATCGCCGCCTGCGGCAGCGACGGCGACACGCCGTCGCCGGCCGCCGCGGATGCCGAGCCGACGTTCCCGATGACGGTCGACAACTGCGGCCGGCCGGTCACGATCGACAAGCGGCCCGAGCGGATCCTCACGATCGGCACGCCGGTCGTCAACGCCCTGCATGCCGCGGGAGCGGCCGACAAGGTCGTCGCCCGCGCGGGCGAGTTCGGCTCGCCGGCACCCGGGCCCGCCGGCGAAGCGGTCACGGCCGCGCGGATCCTGACCGCGGAGG
This sequence comes from Solirubrobacteraceae bacterium, assembly GCA_030690545.1. Taxonomy (GTDB): domain Bacteria; phylum Actinomycetota; class Thermoleophilia; order Solirubrobacterales; family Solirubrobacteraceae; genus CADCVQ01. The sequence continues at coordinate 15,261 of JAUYGN010000064.1, read as the reverse complement.
ACCCCGCGACCGAGCTCATCATCGGCACCGGCGTCGACGCCGTGATCAGCTACGGCTGGCTGGAGACGACGCCTCAGGCGCTCGCCGACGCGGGCATCGCCGCGCTCGCGCTGAGCGGGTACTGCGCCGAGGCGGGCGGGACGTCGACGGTCGCGAGCTTCGAGGACATCTACGCCGACCTCGACCTGTTCGGTCGCATCTTCGGCACCGGTGAGCGGGCCGCCGGCGTCGTCGCCGGCCTCAAGCGGCGCGTGGCGGCCGTCCGCAAGCAGGCCGCGGGCCGGTCGCGGCGCAGCGCCGCGTCGGCCTACTTCTTCGGCGACACCCCGTCGACGAACGGCAATCGCAGCATGATCCACGCGCAGATGGAGGTGCTCGGGCTGACGAACGCGTTCGGCGACGTCGACAAGGCCTTCATCGAGTCCAACACGGAGGAGCTGATCAAGCGCGACCCGGACGTGATCATCCTCTCCTACGGCGTCCTGGGCGACAAGGACACGTTCGCAGCGGCGAAGGCGAAGTTCGTCGCGCTGCCGGGCGCGCGCGACATGCAGGCGGTCCGCAACGACCGCATCGTCGGGATTCGCTCCCACCTGCGAGAGCCGGACCCGGCGGCGATCGACGGCCTGGAGACGCTCGCCAGGGAGCTCGCCGCGCTCTCATGATCCGCGCGGCCGACGTCACCGTGGCCTATGGCGACGCGCTCGTGCTCGCCGGCGTCGGGCTGACCGCCCGGCCCGGCGAGGTGGTCGGCGTGATCGGTCCCAACGGCAGCGGCAAGACCACGCTGCTGCGCACGCTGCACCGCGCGCTGATCCCGCGGACGGGGGCCGTGGCGATCGACGACGTCCCGATCGATCGACTGGCGGCGCGCGAGATCGCGCGTCGCGTCGCCGTCCTCGGGCAGGAAGGCGCGCCCGAGCTGCCCCTCACCGTCGGCGAGATGGTGCTGCTCGGCCGCCTGCCCCATCAGCGCGACCTGCGCCCGGCCAGCGCCGCCGACGGCCGCATCGCGGCGGCCGCGCTGGCTCGCGTCGGTGCGAGGCACCTCGCCGAGCGACCGTTTCGGATGCTGTCGGGAGGCGAGCGCCAGCGCGTGCTGATCGCGCGGGCGCTGGCGCAGCAGGCCAGCCACCTGCTGCTCGACGAGCCCACCAACCACCTCGACGTGCGCTATCAGCACGAGCTGCTCGGCCTCGTTCGCGAGCTCGCCGTGACCACCGTCATCGTCCTGCACGACCTCAACCTCGCCGCTCGCTACTGCGATCATCTGATCCTGCTCGATCGCGGCGCCGTCGCCGGCGCGGGAGCGCCCGAGGAGATCCTGACGCCGGAGCTGCTGGAGCCCGTCTACGGCGTCGCGGTCAGGCGCCTGGACGACGGCGACGCCGTCCAGCTCGCCTTCGGCCCCCCGGCCGGCCCAGCCAGACGCGGCGGTGCCGAGGCGCTCAGTGGACGTGGCCGTGCTCGGGCAGCGTCGCCGCCGGCACCCGGCTGACGAGCAGCGCCGCGAGGCCGGTCGTCAGCGGCACGGCGGCGACGAGCCCGATGCAGCCGATCAGCGTCGCGACGACGGGCTCGGCGAGCTCGGTCGTGTTGACCGCCTCGCCGAGGCCGACGCTCGCGCTCTGCACGATCAGCAGCAGCGGCAGCGTCGCGCCGACGTAGGCCAGCACGAGCGTGTGGATCGTCGCCGACAGATGGTCGCGGCCGACGGCGAACGCGCCCGCGTACAGCTCGCGCATCCCGTAGGCGGGATTGGCGCGGCGCAAGGCCATCACCGCCGAGGCCTGCGAGACGCCCATGTCCGCCAGCACGCCGAGCGCGCCGACGACCATCCCGGCGAGGAGCACCCCCTGCAGCGACAGGCCGCCGTCGCTGGCCTGGTTGAGGATCGGGGCGAACTCGCTCGAGCGCCCGTCGAGGTGCGCGAGCTCCAGCACGAGGTATCCGAGACCGGTGGCGAGCAGCAGGCTGACCGCGATCCCGAGCGCCGCGGCGAGGCTCTGCGCGCCGACCCCGTTCGTCAGGCCGAGCGTCACGAACATCACCGCCAGCGCGCCGACGAGCGAGACGAGCAGCGGCGAGGAGCCGCTCAGCAGCGCCGGGATCAGGAACGCCGTGATCAGCAGCATGCTCAGCGCGACGCCGACGATCGCCAGCGCGCCGCGCCAGCGCGTCAGCGCGACGGCGAGGATCGCGAACGCGATCGCCAGCCACAGCAGCGACGAGCGGCGGTCGAAGTCGCTGAACGAGTAGCGCTCGGCGGCCAGGCCCGTCGCTCCCTCCGGCGGCGCGCCGGTGTTGCGCGTCACGCGGACCTTGGCGCCGGCCGCCGGGTCGGCGGTCAGCTCGACCGGGCCGAGCGTGATCGTGCGGATCCGTCCGCTGTCGGGCCCTTCGTCGACGCGCACGCGCAGGCGCCTGCAGGGCTGGTCGACCGGGCCGCAGGCGACGGTGTCAGACGCGACGACGGTCGCCGCCAGCGACGGCTCGCCGAGCGACAGCTCGCTGCGGGGCTCGCCGGGCCACAGCGCGACGAGACCGCCGATCGTCAGGACGAACAGCAGGCCGACGGCGATCGCGAGCGCGCGGCCGGCGCCGGTGCGGTACAGGCCCGCGGGCGCCGGGTGGCTCCGAGCGCCGTGCCCGGTGGCTGCGCGATGCCGGTCGTGCTCGTCTGCGGGCTGATCGAGGTCGCCGGCGGCCACCCCGACGAGTTCGCGCTGGCAGCGGCGACCCCTGCCGTCGAACCCGGGCGCTACGCAGCGGAGCGCAGCTCGGCGAGTGCCTTGAGCACCTCGTCGTCGTGCGTCTTCGGCGAGACCTTCGGGATGACGTGCGCGACGACGCCGTCGGCGTCGATGATGAACGTCGCGCGCTGGGCGCCCATGTACGTCTTGCCGTACATCGACTTCTGCGCCCAGACGCCGTAGCGCTCGCAGACCGCGTGGTCGGCGTCGGCGAGCAGCGTGAAGTTCAGGTCGCGCTTGTCGTGGAACCTCTTGACCTTCGCGACGGGGTCCGGCGAGACGCCGAGGACCCGGACGCCGGCGGCCGCGTACTCGTCGCCGCGGTCGCGGATCGAGCAGGCCTGCGTCGTGCAGCCGGGGGTGTCGGCCTTCGGATAGAAGTAGACGACGACGGTCTGCCCGCGCAGCGCGGACAGCGTCACGAGCTCGCCGTCCTGGTCGGGCAGCTCGAAGTCTGGTGCCTGCGCTCCGGTGGAGATCACTCGAGCCATGATTGCAGTCGCGTAGTCTCGTGGGAGATCCCGGCGCATTCGCGCACCCGAAGACAGGTATGAGTACGAGCATGCACAGCCAAGAAGACTTGAAGGACCGGGCATGGATGAAGGTCCGTGAGTGGCCGGACACGCCGGGCTTCGACGCGGCGCTCCGGGCGGTCACGCAGACGATCCTCAACTGCTACACCCGCGAGGGCGGGCAATGGCGCCCGATGCCTGCCAGCTCGCTGCCGCAGCTCGCCGCCGAGAGCGACGAGTTCGTCGCCGTCTTTCCCTTCCCGGACGAGCGCACGGCGATCCTCGCCGGCGTGCGTCACCTGTCGCCGACGCATCGCCACCGCTTCCGCACCCCCGCCCAGATCGCGATGGCCGGCGGTGACCCGTGGGCGATCTCGCTGGAGACGCTGATGTCGATGCTCGTCGACGAGCTCGGCGAGACGCATGCCGGTGCCGAGATGACCGCGGCCCACCTGCGCGGGCCCGATCCGACGCTGCTGCTGTCGCGCATCCGCCAGAGCGTCAACCAGATCGGCACCGTGCTCGACGCGCGCGCGGGAGACGTGGAGGCCCTCTGGAGCGCCGATCCGCTGCGCTTCATCGACAGCGAGCAGGCCGGCCTGCTCGGCCACATGGTCCACCCGACGGCGAAGAGCCGCTGGGGAATGGAGTACGACGAGGTCACCGCCTATGCCCCCGAGTCCCGAGCGCGCTTCGCGCTGCGCTGGCTGGCGGTCGATCCCGCGCTCGTCGAGTCCGACAGCGCGACCGGCATCCCCGCCGCGCAGCTCACCGAAGCGCTGCTGCGCGACGACCCGGCCGTCGACGGCGCCGCGCTGGACGCCGCGCTCGCCGACCTCGGCGAGCGCGTGCTGCTGCCCGTCCATCCCTGGGAGATCGACCACCTGCGCGACGCCCAGCCCGTTTCCGGACTGATCGCAGACGGCCGCATCGTCGACCTCGGGGAGCTCGGCAGCGAGGTCACCCCGACGACGTCGATGCGGACGGTCTACAACGGCGACTGGCCGTGGCAGCTGACGTTCACGCTGCACGCGCACATGACCGACGAAATGCGCGTGACGCCGATCGCCGAGCTCGAAGGCGCCGTCGCGGCGGCTCGCCGGCTCGACGAGCAGGCCGCGGTCACTGCCGAGATCGCACCGCAGATCACGCTCCTGAAGGACCCCGTCTACCTCGCCGTCTCGCGCGACGGCACGCCCGTCCCGGGGTTGTCGGTGCAGCTGCGTGAGAACCGCTGGCGGACGGACTCCGACGCCGACGTCAGCGCGATCGAGGTGCTCGTCCAGGATCATCCGTTCGACGGTGAGAGCCGGCTCGCGCAGATCGTCGCCCGGCTCGCCTCCGACAGCGGTCGCCCGGCCGACGAGGTCGCCCGGGAATGGCTCGCGCGCTACGCGGAGGTCGCGGTCATCCCGCTCCTGCGCCTGCATACCGAGGTCGACCTGGCGATCGAGAGCGATCAGCAGAACACGCTGCTCGAGCTCGAGGGCGGTTGGCCGACGCGCTGCATCCTGCGCGAGACGCACGGCCTCGGTCAGGGCCAGGCCGTGCACGACGACGGCGCCGCCACGGGCCCGGGCTTCGGCGAGGGGCCGTTCCTCGACAATGCGCTGAGCATCGTCAACGCGCTCGGCGTCGCCGGCCTCGTCGACGAGATCGTGCTGCTCGGCGACCTCAAGGCGCTGCTCGTGAGCGAGCGCGAGCGCGACGGCGGCTCCGACGAGGCGACCGCGCTGCTCGCGCGGCTGCTCGACGACGCGACGTGGCCTTGCAAGGCGCACCTGCGCACGCGCATGCACAACGACGTCGATCGCTACGTCCAGATCCCCAACCCGCTGCACGGGGTTCCCGACTCCGACTGAGCCGCGCCTCGCCGGGCCGGATCTGTGGTCGTGACGCTGCAGGTGTCGCCACCGACGCGCGGGATGCCTACCCTGTGTCCTGCGATACGAGTGCACGCTCCCGGCACCACCGTCGCAACGCCCCCCGGATCCTCGTGACTCGCATCGTGCTCATCACCTTCGTGCTGCTGGCAATGCTGGCCGGCGGCAGCGTGGGCGCGCTCGCCTGGGCGGACGGCAAGGCCGGCGAGCAGCTCCCCGCCGGCGCGCTCGTGGGCGGCGTCGACGTCGGAGGGCTGACGCGCGAGCAGGCGCTCGAGCATGCCGAGCGCCGCGTCGGCTCGCTGATCGCGCGCCCGGCGCACATCGAGCTCGGTGATCGCCGGTACACGCTGACGCCCGACGAGGCCGGCGTGCGAATCGATCTGCGGTCGGCGATCGAGCGCGCCTACGACGCCGGACGTGAGGGCTCGTTCGTCAGCCGCGGCTGGCGCAAGCTGACCGGCGGCAGGCTCTCCCAGGACGTCCCGGTGCAGGCGGTCGTCGACGGGCTCGCGGTCCGCCGCTTCGTCGAGCGGATCGCCAAGCAGCAGGCGCGCGCGCCGGTCGACGCCGAGCTCGAGATGACGCTCACGAGCGTGACCGTGAAGCCTGAGCGCGCGGGTCGCCGGCTCGCGGCGCGCGACGCGCTCGTCGCCCGCCTGACGCGCCGCCTGACGAGCAGCACCGACGAGCGCACGCTGCGCGGGAAGACGATCGAGGTCCCGGCGAAGGTCACCGAGGAGAAGCTCCTCGAGGCCCAGCCGATCGCCGTCACGGTCTCGCGCGACGGAAAGCGGGCGCGGGTGTTCCGGCGCGGCGAGCTGATCGAGACGTACACCGTCGCCGTCGGCACAACCAAGTACCCGACCCCGACCGGCCGCTATGTCGTGCAGACGATGCAGGTCAACCCGGCCTGGAACGTGCCGCGCTCCGAGTGGGCCGGCGACCTCGCCGGCCAGACGATCCCCGGCGGCGATCCGCGCAACCCGCTGATCGCGCGCTGGATCGGCTTCAACGGCTCGGTCGGCTTCCACGGCACGAACAGCGCCGGCTCGCTCGGGACCGCCGCCTCGCACGGCTGCGTGCGGATGGCCCCCAGCGACGTCATCAGCCTCTACAAGCAGGTCAAGGTCGGCACGCCCGTCCTCGTCGCATAGGCGCGCGAGGAGGGGCGCGCGAGGAGGGGCGGGGCGGATCGACCGCGCCCGGCGCGGCTGATCCGCCCCACCCCCTCCGTGCGCGGGCCGAGGCGTGTCAGATCGGCGGGTGGCGGCGCAGCGCGTCCAGCCCGCCGCGCAGGAAGACGAGCGCCTCGTCCATGACGGCGACGGCGTGCTCGGTGCCGCGCGCGGCGGAGGCGTCGTCGGAGGAGCCCAGCGCGTACAGCGCGGCGACGGCCGCGGCGCTGACGAGGTGCGCGCGCAGCGAGTCGGGCGGCACGCCGAGGTCGGCCGCAACGCCCTCGGCCAGCAGCGCCTCGAAGCGGGCGAGGTTCGAGCGCTCGTGGGCCTGCAGCGCGGGCGTCTCGCGGATCAGCCTGCGCCAGCAGCGCTTCGCCTCGGTGTCGAGCCCGACCGCGGCGGCGTGCTCGACGATCCACTCGCGCATCGCGTCGAACGCCGTCTCGCCGGCCGGCCGGCCGCGCAGGCGCTCGGCGAAGGTCGCGAAGACCTCCTCGAAGTCGTGGAAGACGACGGCCTCCTTGGAGGCGAAGTAGCCGAAGAACGTGCGCGGCGCGATGTCGGCCGCCGCGGCGATGTCGGCGATCGTCGTCGCCTCGAACCCGCGCTCGAGGAAGAGCTCGGTCGCGACGCGCACGATCGTGTCGCGCGTCTGGCGCTTCTTGCGCTCGCGTAGGCCGGTGTCCGCTTGCGACATCTGCGACGATCCTAACAGCAAGTGCAATGTTGCGTATCAGGCAAAGTTGCACACAGTGCTATCTTCCTCCGCATGTCCAAATCGCTTGCCGTCCTCGCGCGCACCCTGACCCACCACTGGAAGCGCAGCCTGCTGGTCGCGCTCGCCACGATCGTCGCCCTCGGCGCGCTCGCCGGGACCACCGGCGGAACCGCGGCGGACGACTTCGAGATCCCCGGCACCGAGTCCCAGCAGGCGATCGACCTGTTCCGCGCGCACAGCCCGGCGCTGGCGGGCGCCGACGCGACGCTCGTGTTCACCGTCGCGCAGGGGCGCCTCGGCGATCCCGCGCCACGCGCCGCGGTGTCCGCGGCGCTCGACCTCGTGGAGGGGCTGCCGGGCGTCGCGCAGGTCGACGATCCGTTCGCGGCGCAGGCGCAGGGCCTGTCGAGCGACGGACGGCTGGCATCGGTCGGCGTGCGCTACGACCTCGAGCCGCAGGACCTCGACAAGCAGGACGGCGAGCGGCTCGAGGAGGCGGCGCGCACGGCCGAGGGCGACGGCGGCGACGTGCAGGTGGCGATGCGCGGCATCGTCGTCGACATCGCACAGCAGCAGGAGGCCCCGGTCGGCGAGCTCGTCGGCGTCGCGATCGCGATCCTGCTGCTGACGCTGCTGTTCCGCTCGCTGGCGGCGATGGGCGCGACGCTGCTCGGGGCGCTGCTCGGCGTCGCGCTCGGACAGATCCTGCTCGTGGCGCTCTCCAAGCCGCTCGGGCTGCCGGAGTTCGCGTCGACGATCGCGCTGATGCTCGGCCTCGGCGCCGGCATCGACTACTCGCTGCTGATCATCGCCCGCTTCCGCGAGCAGGTCGCCGGGGGTGACTCGGTGCGCGACGCCGCGGCGAAGGCGGCCGCCACGTCGGGCTCCGCGGTCGTCGCGGCCGGCCTGATCGTGATGGTCGCGATCGCCGGCCTGCTCGTCGTCGGCGTCCCGCTGATCGGCAAGATGGGCATCGGCGCGGCGATCGGCGTCGCGGCCGTCGTCGTCTCGGCGCTGACGGTCCTGCCGATCATGATCGGCGCCTTCGCGCGCTGGCTGCGGCCGAAGAAGCCCGAGCACGTGCGCCCGTCGAGCGGCTTCGGGCGCTGGGGCGAGATCGTGACGGCGAAGCCGTGGCTGTCGATCGCCGCCGGCGTCCTCGTCCTGCTGATCTTCGCCCTTCCCGTGACGAACCTGCGCCTCGGGCAGCCCGACGACGGCAACCAGCCGCAGGGCAAGACCCAGCGCGTCGCCTACGACCAGCTCAGCGCGGCCTTCGGGCCGGGCTCCAACGGGCCGCTGCTGCTGGCCGTCGACACGCCGAAGGGCGACGCGCGGACCGCGCGCCAGCTCGCCGGACTGCGCGTCGCCGTCGAGCGCACCGACGGCGTGACGGCGGTGACGCCTGCCGTCCCGAGCGCCGACGGCGAGATGGCGACGATCACGGTGATCCCCGACAGCTCGCCGCAGGACCGGCGCACCAGCGAGCTGCTGGCGCGGCTGCGCGGCGACGTCATCCCGGCCGCCACCGCGGGGACGCCGCTGAAGGTCTACGTCGGCGGCAACACGGCCGGCTTCGAGGACTTCTCCGGCAAGGTCGCCTCGCGCCTGCCGGTCTTCATCGCGATGGTCATCGGGCTCTCCGTGCTGCTGCTGATGGTCGCCTTCCGCTCGCTGTGGATCCCGCTCGTCTCGGCGGTCTTCAACCTGCTGTCGGTGCTCGCCGCGTACGGCGTCGTGACGGCCGTCTTCCAGGACGGGATCGGGGCGAGCCTGATCGGCGCCGACAGCGGCGTGCCGATCGTCTCGTTCATCCCCGTCATGCTGTTCGCGATCCTCTTCGGGCTGAGCATGGACTACAACGTGTTCCTGCTGTCGCGGATCCACGAGGCCTACAACGAGGGCGCCGGGCCGCGCGAGAGCGTCGTCGTCGGCATGGCGCGGATCGGCAAGGTCGTCCTCTTCGCGGGGCTGATCATGGCCTCGGTGTTCCTCGCCTTCGTCAGCCAGGACGACGTGATCGCGAAGATGATGGGCCTCGGCCTCGGCCTGGCGATCCTGATCGACGTCGTCATCGTCAGGCTCGTGATCGCGCCCGCCGTCGTCATGCTGCTCGGCGACCGCGCCTGGTGGCTGCCGCGCTGGATGGACCGGCTGCTGCCCAACGTGTCGCTCGAGGGCCACCTCGTGGAGGGCATCGACGGCAATGGCCACGACCCGTCCGCGGGGCGTCCCGCCGAGCCCGTCGGCCAGAACGCCTGACCACGGACGTCCGGTAACCCTGACCACGCGAGCAGCGAGGGCCGGAGGTCGCGCGGGGCGCCTGTTAGGTTGCCCTCACGCATGACCCTGCACGCCGAAGCGGTCTCCTTCTCCTACGGTCGCCACGAGGTGCTGCGCGAGCTGGACTGCGAGCTCGCCGAGGGTCGGATCACGGCGATCGTCGGCGCCAACGCGAGCGGCAAGTCGACGCTGCTGCGGGCGATGGCGCGGCTGATAGAGCCGCAGTCCGGTCGCGTCCTGCTCGACGGCACGGCGATCACGAAGCTGGCGACGCGCGAGGTCGCCCGCCGCGTCGGGTTCCTGCCGCAGTCGCCGATCGCGCCCGAGGGCCTGACCGTCGGCGACCTCGTCGCGCGCGGGCGCTACCCGCACCAGCGGCTCGGGCGCGCGCAGTCGTCGCACGACCGCGAGCGGATCGAGTGGGCGCTTGAGTCGACCGACACGGCCGCCCTGCGCGACCGACCGCTCGACCAGCTCTCCGGTGGCCAGCGCCAGCGCGTCTGGATCGCGATGGTGCTCGCGCAGGACACCGGGGTGCTGCTGCTCGACGAGCCGACGACGTACCTCGATCTCGCCCATCAGCTCGAGGTGCTCGACCTGCTCGCCGAGCTCAACGAGCGCGACGGCCGCACGGTCGCGCTCGTCCTGCACGACCTCAACCAGGCCTGCCGCTACGCGCACGTGCTCGTCGCGATGCTCGACGGCAAGATCTACGCGGCCGGGCCGCCGCGCGAGATCGTCGACGCGACGCTCGTGCGCGACGTCCTGCACCTGCGCGCCGAGGTGATCGCCGATCCGATCAGCGGCTCGCCGCTGTGCATCCCGCTGCAGCGCGCCGCGCGCGCCTCCGTCACGCTGCCGCCAGCCGACCCCGCCACATCATCCAGCTGAGATAGGGCGCGCCGATCATCGCGACGACGAGGCCCGACGGGATCTCGGTCGGCGCGAAGAGGATCCGCCCGAGCGCGTCGGCGGTCGCCAGCAGCGTCGCGCCGACGAGCATCGCCACCGGCAGCAGGCGGCGGTGGTTGCCGCCCGCGATGAGCCGTGCGACGTGCGGCGCGAGCAGCCCGACGAAGGCGATCGCGCCGGTCACGGCGACCGCCGAGGCGGCGAGCGCGGCGCCGACCGTCAGCAGCGTCGCGCGGGCCGCGCCGACGCGCAGCCCGAGCGCCGCGCCGAGCTCGTCGTCGAGCATCAGCACGTCGAGCCGGCGCACGGCGAGCGCGGCGAGCGGGATCAGCACGAGCGCCGGGATGACGAGCAGCCGCAGCTCGCTCCAGCTCTGCGCGTAGGTCGAGCCGGCCAGCCAGGTGACGGCGACCGACGCCGCCGGCTCGGCGTTGAGCACGAGCAGCGTCGTGACGGCCAGGCAGGCGGCGCTGACGGCGAGGCCGACGAGCGCCAGGCGCTGCGGCGAGCCGCGCCCTGATCCTGCCAGCACGAGCACGAGCATCATCGCTGCGACGCCGCCGGCGAAGGCCGCGAACGGCAGCACGCCGCGCGGCGCCGCGGGCAGCGTCAGCAGCACGATGAAGGCGGCCACCGACGCTCCGCCGGTGACGCCGACGAGCTCCGGCCCGGCGAACGGGTTGCGCACGGACGCCTGCAGGACGACGCCGGAGGCCGCCAGGCAGGCGCCCGCCAGCAGCGCGACGCAGAGGCGCGGCGCGCGCAGCTCGAGCACGAGGTCGCCGAGCCCCTCGCCGGTGCCGAAGATCGAGCGCACGATCTCGCGCGGGCTCGCCGACAGCTCGCCGATGCAGAGGCTCGCGAAGGCCGCCACGATCGTCAGCGCGACCGCCACCGCGACCCCGCGCGGGCGCCAGCGCGCGGAGCTCGCGGCAGCATCGATCATCGGCGCGCCGGTGTCGCGCAGGCGCTTGGCGGCGGCGATCAGCACGGGCGCGCCGATCAGCGCGCAGATGATCCCCGCCGGGGTCTCGTCGTCGACGCTGAAGACGATCCGCGCGACGACGTCGGCGCTGACGACGATCGCCGCGCCCCAGGGGACCGCGATCAGGAGCTGCGCGGCGTGGCCGCGCGGGCGCGCCGCCCGCGCGATCGCCGCCGACAGCACGCCGACGAAGGCGATCGGCCCGGCGACGCCGACGGCGACGGCGGTCAGCAGGACCGCCGCGACGACCGAAAGCAGGCGGGTGACGCCGTTGCGCAACCCGAGCGCACGCGCGGTGCTCTCGCCGAGCGCGGCGACGTCGAGCGCGCGCCCCAGCGCGAAGCAGCCGACGAGCACGACCGCCCCGACGAGCGCGCCGGCCCGGACCTGCTCCCAGCCGGACTGCAGCAGGCTGCCGGCGCCCCACAGGAACAGCCCGCTCGTCTCCGTCTCGCGCAGCAGCTGGATCGCCGCACTGACCGCGCCGAGCGCGAGGCTGATCGCCATCCCGGCGAGCACGATCCGCACCGGCGCGGCACCGGCGACGGTCGCGATCGCCCCGATCAGCACGGCGCCGAAGACGACGCCGACGAACGCGACGGCGATCGTCGACACGCCCGGCGCGACCGATGCGTAGGCGCTCGTGACCGTGACGGCGAGCGTCCCACCCGCCGTCAGCCCGAGCGTCGCCGGCTCGGCGAGCGGGTTGCGCGTGACCGCGATCAGCAGGATGGCGGCGGCGGCCAGCGCGGCGCCGGCGATCACGCCGGCGACCGCGCGCGGCAGGCGCACGTCGCGCACGAGCGCGCCGTCGAGCGACGCGCGGTCGTGCAGCAGCCCGTCGATCACCGTGCGCAGCGACAGGTTGCCCGCCCCCTGCGCGACGTCGGCGAGGACGGCGACGAGCAGCAGCGCGAGCCCGGCCAGCGCGAACAGGGATGCGCGCCGGGTCATCGCACTGCGGAAGCTACTACGTCAGTGCTGCAGTCAGGCGCTGCGCGAAGACCTTCGAGGAGAGCGGGCCGCCGAACAGCCACGTGTTGCCCTGCAGCTTGCGCACGCGGTTGGCTCTGACCATCGCCAGGCGCTTGTAGGCGTCCTGGTCGGTGAAGCGCTTGATCTGCGTCACGAACGGGGTCGGGTAGACGAACGCCAGCCAGCCGGTCTGGATCTGGCGCAGCGCCTCGACGCCGGTCGTCGTGAAGCCATAGCGCGCCGGCGACGCCGACCAGGCGCTGCGCAGTCCGAGCCGGCGAACGATCTCGGCGGCGGCGGAGTTGCTCGTGAACAGGCGCAGGGCGGGCGAGCTCGCGGTCCCGCCGGGGGTTGCGATCGTCACGCGCGTCCCGCGGCGGTTGGCGCGCGCGAGGCGCTGGCGCAGGCTCGAGAACGTCGAGGTCATGTCCCTCAGCACGGACTCGGCCTGTCTCGACTTGCCGACCGCCCTGCCGATCGCCCGGAAGTCGCGCAGCATCGCGTTGTAGTGCGCGCGGCTGGCGGTGCTGCCGGGATAGGGATTGGTCTGCAGGACGCGCGCGATCTTGCGCAGCGAGCTGAGGTTGCGTCCGGAGCGGTTGCGCGGAACGATGATCAGGTCCGGTCTGAGGCTGGCGATCCGCTCGATGCTCGGCTCTCCGCGCGTGCCGACGTCGGTGATCCCGGTCGGCAGCTTGATCGAGACGTATGTCCGGTAGCCGCGCAGGTCGGCCGCGCCGACCGGCTTGACGCCGAGCGCGCGCAGGTTCTCGACGGCATCCCATTCGAGCGCGACGACGCGCTTCGCGGCGGCGTGGGCGGGTGCGGCAACGAGCAGGCCGACGGCGAGCGCCGCCAGCAGTGTGACGATACGAAGTGGTTGGCGCCGCATCGCGGTCCTCCTTGACTCAGAGCTCATCGGTTGAGGGTCAGCTCACGTTTGACGATCTTGTTGCCGGTCGGCGCGAGCGTCACGCGCACGCGCAGCGAGCTGCGCCTGCTCAGCAGCCCGCGCGCGGTCGCGCCGACGTTCAGGCGGACCGTCCGGCGCGTGCCCGCGGGCACGCTGTAGCCGGCGCCGGGGGAGACGACGAGGATCCGCTTGCGCCCGCCGGTGAGCACCGGTGCGACGGAGCGCAGCGCGATCCGGCCTCGGCACGCGCTCGTGCCCTGCGGGCAGGCGACGATGACGGCTACGCGTCGGCCGCTGAGCCTGAGCCTCGTCGATGCGATCCGCGCGGCGGTGCCGGTTCCCGCCGCGGGCACCGGGCTGTCGGCCTCGAGGCCGGCGAAGGGTTGGGCGATCGCCGGCGTCACGCTCGTGTAGGGCGGCGCGGTCCGGCCCGGCTGGCAGTCCATCACGAAGCGCAGCCTGGCGAGCGTCGGCTTGACGACGATGCTGCCGCTGACCGGGACGACGAGGTCGTTGGAGCCGACCGGCAGGTTGGGCAGCGTCCCGGCCCCCGCCTGGGCGAAGCTGACCGGGCCGCCGCCGGTGGCCGTCCATGTCGTGTTCGGGATCGGGATCCGCACGACGATCGGCGTGCCCGAGACGAACCTGCCGCCGGCCGCGACGCGGATCGTCGTCGAGGCGGTCACGGTCAGCTCGCGCACCTGCGTCGCGGGCGTTGCGTTGGCGGCGGCGATCGCGATCCAGACGCGCGACGGGATCGGGTTGACTCCGGCCTTCAGGAGGCCGAGGTCGTAGCCGGTCCTCGGCAGCGACGCCGGCAGCGTCGCCGAGATCGAGGCGCCCGACAGCGTCACCGCCGTACCCGCCGGCGCGGTGCGCGGCGAGCCGGTGCCGGCGAGCGTGACGGCCTGGTCGCGGTACTCGTCGCTGACGCTGTACAGGCACGCGTTCGTCGTCGTCAGGCTCCCGGCATGGGCAGGCGTGGCAAGCACTGTTGCCAGCAGCGCGCAGGCGATCGAAACATGCATCCGGACATCCGGTCTCATCGCGTGCAGTGCTTTCCCCATCCCGAATCGCAAGCGCCCCGAAGCGGTAGCTTACCGGTCACCCTGGTATTGTTCGTTAGGTCACCCTAACAGATCTAGGGGAGCTTTCCCTGCCGCAACGTCGGTGCACGCACGACGGTCCGAAGGACGATCGCGGACCGCGTGGGACGCTGCGTCTGCGCCCGCGTCCGCGGTCTATGATCTGCGCGGTGGCGCACGCTCACGGGCACTCGGTCGAGGACTACTTGGAGGCCATCTACTTCCTCGTCTCGCCGATCGGCGAATACCAGCCGGCGGAAGGATCGCCGGCGAACGCGGCACGCGTCGCGGAGATGCTCGGCGTCTCGCGCGCGGCGGTCGGCGAGATGCTCAAGCGACTGGGCAGCGACGGGCTGCTCAAGCGCGACGGGGGCCGCGAGCTCGTCTTCACTGCCGAAGGCCGCGAGCGCGCCGAGCAGGTCGTCCGCAGCCATCGCATCATCGAGCGCTTCCTGACGGACTTCCTCGGCTACAGCGCGGCCGGCGCGCATGAGCATGCCGACGCACTGGGAGACGCGTTCACGCCGGACATGGTCGAGCGCCTCAACGAGCGCCTCGGCTTTCCCGACCGCTGCCCGCACGGCTGGCCGATCTCGCCCGACGAGGAGCGCGCCGAGAACGCCGGGCTGCAGGCGCTGTCAGAGCTCGTCGCGGGCGACCACTGCGAAGTGCTGCGGCTCGTCGAGCACGACGGCGACCTGCTGCACTGGTACTACGACGAGGGCTTCGTGCCGGGCACGACGCTCGCGGTGCTCGACGTCCAGCCGGCGGCGGGGCATCTGAAGGTCCAGCTCGACGGCGACGATGGCAGCACCGAGCAGCTGATCGCCGAGAAGGCCGCGCGTGGCCTGATCGTGCGCCGCGCTTCGTGAGCGGCGCGCCCGTCTTCGCGCGCTGACCGGCTGACCGCGCGGCGGGCTGCGGGCCGCTCGCGACGCCGACGGCCGTGTCAACGCAGCCGGAAGGTCACCGTCAGCTTGCGCGATGCCAGGCCGGCGGCGTCGATCGCGCGGATCCGCGCGCGGAAGCTGCCGCGCGGGAGCGGCCGGCCGGCCGCGCGG
>JAUYGN010000056.1 GCA_030690545.1 Solirubrobacteraceae bacterium | reverse complement strand
CGGCGGCCGCGGCGGCGAAGGCCGCGCCGGTCCTCGCGACGACCGGCGCCAACGGGGGAGTCGGGGCGTAGCCATGGCGACGAAACGCCAGCTGCGTCTCAACCTGTTCAGCCACGACATCGGCCACCACGAGAGCGCGTGGCGGTTGCCGGAGTCAGATCCGTCGGCGACGCTCAAGGTCGAGCACTACGTGAACCTCGCACGGATCGCGGAGGCGGCGAAGTTCGACTCCGTGTTCTTCGCCGACAGCCCGTCCGTCTTCGGCGATCCGCGCTATCGGCCGGTCGGGCGCCTGGAGCCGACGACGCTGCTCGGCGCGCTGGCGGTCAGCACGGAGCGCATCGGCCTCATCGCGACCGCGTCGACGAGCTACAGCGAGCCCTACGACCTCGCCCGCCGCTTCGCGTCGCTCGACCACGTCAGCGGCGGCCGGGTCGGCTGGAACGTCGTCACGACCGCCGGCGACGAGGCGGCGCGCAACTTCGGCCGCGACGGCCAGGCGCTGCATCGCGTCCGCTACGACCGGGCCGCCGAGTTCCTCGACGTCGTCACGAAGCTGTGGGACAGCTGGGAGGACGACGCGCCAGTCGCCGACAAGCGGGCCGGGCTGTTCGCCGACCCAGAGAAGATCCACGCGATCGAGCACACCGAGGAGCACTTCAGCGTCGCCGGCGCGCTCAACGTGCCGCGCTCGCCGCAGGCCTACCCGGTGCTCGTGCAGGCCGGCTCGTCGCTCGACGGGCGGATCTTCGCCGGCCGCTACGCGGAGGCGGTGTTCACCGCGCAGCGCTCGCTCGCCGAGGGGCAGGCGTTCTACGCCGAGCTCAAGCGGCGCGCCGTCGAGGCCGGGCGCCGCGCGGAGGACGTCCTCGTGCTGCCCGGCATCTGCGCGTTCATCGGCTCGACCGAGGCCGAGGCCAAGGCGCGCGAGCGGGATTTCACGGAGCTCATCATCCCGGCGTACGGGCTCGGGCAGCTGTCGCGCTTCTTCGAGACCGACCTCAGCGGCGCCGATCTCGACGGGCCGCTGCCGAAGGTCCCGGCCGAGGACGACGTCGAGGGCCACAAGAGCCGCTCGACGCTCGTCGCGCAGCTCGCCCGCCGCGAGGGCCTCACGGTGCGCGAGCTGCTCGGCAAGCTCGGCGGCGGCCGCGGCCACCGGACGTTCGCCGGCACGCCGGAGCAGGTCGCCGACACGATCGAGGAGTGGTTCACGGACGGCGCGGCGGACGGCTTCAACGTCATGCCGCCGGCGCTGCCGAGCGATCTCGAGGCGTTCACCGAGCACGTCGTCCCCGAGTTGCAGCGGCGCGGGCTCTTCCGCACCGAGTACGAGGGCACGACGCTGCGTGAGCACTACGGGCTGGCGCGGCCGCGCAACCGCTTCGAGCGCGAGCTGCTCGCCGGCGCGGCGTCCTGACGCGAAGCGTGGCGGCGGCCCTCGCCGCCGCCGCGCCTGCCAGGTCCCCGGCGGTCAGCCCGTCGCGACCGACTGGGGCCGGAACGCGCCGCGATAGCGCGCGGCGGGATGGCTGTCGGGCAGCCGGTCGCGGCCCGACAGCTTGCGGCGCAGCGTGCCCGGCACGTACTCGCGCCGCGCAAGGCCGCGCTCGCGCAGGACCGGGATCACATGGTCGATGAACTCCTGGTAGGAGCCGGGGAGCGTCGCGTTGACGACGTTGATCCCGTCGACGCCGGCGTCGCGCCAGCGCTCCAGGCCGTCGGCGATCTGCTCGGGGGTGCCGACGATCCGCGAGCCCTTCGTCCGGATCCGGACGACGTCCTCGAGCGTCGGCGTGCGGCCGTTCGTGCTCTCGCGCAGCCATGCCAGCCCGCTCTGGCCGCCCTCGGTGTGGATGACGTCGATCGGCGTGTCGGGCGCGTAGGCCCCGAGGTCGATGCCGAGGCTGCCGCCGAAGTGCGCGATCTGCCCGTGGATGTCGATCTTCTCGTCGAGCTCGTCGCTCTTGCGCCGCGCCTCCTCCTCGGTCGAGCCGACGACGAATGACAGGCCCTGGAAGAACTTGATGTCGTCGCGATCGCGGCCGTGGGACTCGCCGAGCCGGCGCGTGTCCTCGATCAGCGTGCGGGCGTTGTCGGGATCCGGGCTGACGATGAACTGTGCCTCGGCGTGGCGCGCGGCGAAGTCGCGCCCGACCTTCGACGACCCTGCCTGGAACAGCAGCGGGGTGCGCTGCGGCGAGGGTGCGACGAGGAACGGGCCCTTGACGCGCCAGTGCTCGCTGACGTGGTCGATCGCATGGATCTTCGACGGGTCGGCGTGGCGTCCGGTGGCGCGATCCTGCTCGAGCGCGTCGTCGTCCCACGAGCCCTCCCAGAGCTTGTAGAGGACGTCGAGGTACTCGTCGGCGAGCGCATAGCGGTCGTCGTGGGCGCGCAGGTCGTCGTGGCCGAAGTTCCTCCAGCCGTTGGACAGCGCGCTGGTGACGATGTTCCACGCGATGCGCCCGTTGGAGGCGTGGTCGAGCGTCGCGACCTGCCGTGCGAAGTTGTACGGCGGCTGCTGGATCGGGCCGGCCGTGAACGCGAGCCCGAGGTGCTCGGTGCTCGCGGCGAGCGCCGAGAGGATCACGAGCGGGTCGTTGCTCGGGATCTGCAGGCCGAGCTCGGCGTGGAAGTCCCAGCCGCCGCGGTAGTCGCCGTAGACGCCGACGACGTCTGCGAAGAAGATCGCGTCGAAGCCGCCGGCCTCGAGGCGCTTGGCGAGGTCGATCCAGAGGTCGAGCTCGTTGAAGCGCACCTGGTCGCCTGCCGGGTCGCGCCAGAGGCCGTGGGTGATGTGCGATGCCGTGTTCATGACGAACGCGCTGAAGTGCAGTGGTCGGGCCATGTCGATGAAGCTCCTAGGTCGAGATCGCGGTGGTCGGTTCAGGGCGCGCGCAGTGCGAGGAGGCGTCGCCGGTGGTGATGGAGTCCGCGCTCGCGCGTGAGCGCGCTCGCGCCGGCGATCTCGTAGGCGTCGCTGACGATCCGCAGCACGACGCGGTCGGCGTGGCGCTCGGCGGACTCGACGGCGGCGGGGTCGTTGTCGCTCGCCGCGGCACGGGCGACGAGCGCGTCGAGCGCCCGCAGGGCGACCGCGAGCTCGCCGAAGCGGAGGATCGCGTGCGGCTCGTCGGCGGCGCGCTGCACGCCGGCTTCGGGGCATGCGCGCGAGCGGTCGGCGACGAAGCGCGCCGCGTCGGCGAGCGCCGCGCGGGCGACGTCGGCCTCGCGTGCGATCCGCGCGAGTGCGCCTTCGAGCTCGTCGAGGTCGGCGGCCACGATCGGCTGCGGCACGGCCGGCACCGGCGCCGGCTCGGGCGCGATCTCGGCGGCGCGCTCGCGCAGGCCCGGCGAGCGCGGCGACGGGAACCGTCCGCTGAGGACGTGCGCGCCGACGTGATGAAACGCCCAGCGGCCCGGATCGTGCACCGAGTGCGTGCGGGCGTTGCGCCAGTGCAGGTCGATGCGCGCGGCGCGCGCGGGCTCGTCGCCGAGCCAGCGCGTCGCGGCGTCCGCGGCGCGGACCGACGTGCGGTATGCGAGCGCCCGCGCGGCCAGCAGCACGAGCGCCGCCTCGCCGACGGTCGCCCGCGTCGGCTGCGCGCTCGCCTCGTCGACCCGCTGCGCGGACTCGTCGAGCAGCGCGCGGGCCGCGGCGACGTGCGCGGCGGCCGCGTCGAACCCCTCGCGCAGGCGTGTCGATGCGGGCCACGGCTCCGCCAGGACGGCCTCGGCGATGCCGACCTCGAGCGCGACGTGCGGAAGCTGCGAACGCAGCTCGCGCAGATGCGCGGCGAGCGGGTCGCGCCACGGGTCGATCACGTGGTCGGCGGCGACGAAGACCTGCTCAAAGCGCGTCGTCACGCTGCGCGTCGCGCGCTGTCCGAAGGCATCCCAGTCCGTGCCGACGTCGACTCCGTCCGCATCCGCCGCGACGAGCGCGACGCGCAGCCGCTCGCCGGGCAGCGCTGCGGGAACGGCGAGCCACGCCGCCCCGACGACCCCCGTGCAGTACGTCTTGACGCCGTCGAGGAGGTGGCCACCGTCGCCGTCGAGCGGCTGCAGCACCGTGCCGCCGCTCGGATCGTGGTTGACGTTTCCGAAGCGCGCGCCGGCGTCGCGGATGTCGCGCGCGATGCGCTCGCCGACCGCGGGCGGCGCGAACGCCAGCAGCGCGACGTTGTGGATGTGCCCGTGCACCTGCTGCGCGAGCGCCGGATCGCCGGTCGCGAGGACGCGGATGACGTCGGCGATCAGCGCCGCCGACGGGCCGAGGCCGCCGTCGGCCGTGGAGAGCAACGCGCCGAGCAGGCCGCTGGAGGCGAGCGCGTCGAGCGCGCCGTCGTCCTGCCAGGGATCGCGGTCGCGCTCCAGGGCGCCGTCCCGCCACGCGGCCGCGAGCCGCGACGCGGCTGCTCGCGCGCCGGTCTCGGACGCGATCTGGCGAGGGATGACTCCGGTCGGTTGCACGGCAGCACGGGACGGTGGGGGCGGGGCCCGCGTCCAGGTTCTCGCGCTCGCCAGGGTCGCGCTCGTCGGGCGGCAAACGGTGCCCGTTCGGGTACGTGCTCGACCGGTGAGGAACAGCTGCCCAGGGGCCCGAGAAATGGAAGCCTAGAGGGTCGATAAATGGTAGCTTTGAATTGGTGTCGATCTCACTCGGCGGCAGCTATCGACGGCGCGTCCTCGACGACGAGTTCGACGAGCTGCTTCCGGCGCTGTCCGCCCTCGCCGTCGAAGGCGCCAAAGGCGTGGGCAAGACCGCCACGGCTCTGCGGCGCGCGGCGACCGTCCATGCGCTCGACGATCCGGGGCAGCGGGAGATCGCTGCGGGCGATCCGGCGCGGCTTCTGACGGGCACGTCACCTGTGCTGATCGACGAGTGGCAGCGGGTTCCCGAGAGCTGGGACCTCGTGCGTAGGGCCGTCGACGCGGGCGCAGTGCCCGGTTCGTTCCTGCTGACGGGCTCCGCCTCGCCTGCGGGGTTGGGAACCCACAGCGGCGCGGCCCGGATCCCCACCGTGCGCATGCGCCCGCTGTCGCTGTCGGAGCGGATCGACGAGCGGCCGTCTGTCAGCTTGGCCGGGCTGCTCGGCGGGATGCGCCCCGCTGTCGGTGGCGCGACGGGAATCGGACTCGAGGACTACGTCGAGGAGATCCTGGCGTCCGGCTTTCCCGGATTGCGCGGTCTCTCGGGCCGCGCCCTACGGATCCAGCTGGACGGGTATCTGCTGCGCATCGTGGACCGCGACTTTCCCGAGCTCGGCCACGCGGTGCGCAATCCCGCCGGCCTACGGCGCTGGATGGCGGCCTACGCCGCAGCGTCCTCGACCGCGACCTCGCTGGAGAAGATCCGCGACGCGGCGACGAGCGGGCAGGGCGACAAGCCGGCGAAGAACGCAGCCGCTCCCTACCGCGATGTGCTGGAGCGGCTGTGGATCCTCGACCCCGTGCCTGCCTGGCAGCCGACGCGCAGCCATCTGGCGCGGCTGACCGCGGCTCCGAAGCATCAGCTGGTCGATCCTGCGCTGGCGGCGCGGTTGCTGGGAGCGACGAGCTCGGCATTGCTCGCAGGTCGGCCACTGGGTCCGCCGATCCCGCGCGACGGCACGTTGCTCGGCGCGCTGTTCGAGTCGCTCGTGACGCTGTCGGTTCGCGTCTACGCGCAGGCCGTCGAGGCCTCCGTCGGACACCTGCGTACGTTCGCCGGAGAGCACGAGATCGACCTCATCGTTCAACGCCAGGACGGGCGCGCGGTCGCGATCGAGGTCAAGCTGGCGCGCACGGTGCACGACGACGACGTGCGCCATCTGCGCTGGCTGGCTCGCGAGATCGGTGACGAGCTGCTCGACGCGATCGTGATCTCGACCGGACCGGAGGCATACCGTCGCGCCGACGGCATCGCCGTCGTGCCTGCCGCGCTGCTGGGTCCATAGCGGGCGTGGTCATGCGTGCCAGCGGCACGCGAGCAACGCGCTTGCGCCCGCGCCTGCAAGGGGTACTGTGAATGGGCAGATGTCGGTCCGTCTCGTCTTTCGCTGCCAGTTCTGCGCGGCGCAGCCCGATCCGCTGACGCAGATCAGCCTCGAGAAGTCGCTGCCGGAGATGATCTGGGGGGCGTACGAGGACGCGATGCCCGAGCGCTGGCTGATCTGGCACGGGCGCGGCCTCTACGGCCCGCCGCGCTACGCCTGCGCCGAGCACCGGGGCGACCTCGTCGCCTTCCTGCGCGAGCACTACGGAACGATCGGCTGGCATCCGTGGAAGCGCCCGCCGTACCCGACGAACCTGCGCAACCCCGATCGCGATCGAGCGATCGCCGCCGGCGGACGCTCGGCGATGCCGAAGTGGGGCTACGGCCCGCAGGTCAAGTGAGGCGCGCGCCGACGAGCGGCAGCTCGAGCGCGTACTTGCCGTTCGCCTCGTCGGTGCCCTCGAGCGGGTAGCGGCCGCTGAAGCAGGCGTCGCAATGGCGCTCGCGGTCGCCGCGCACGGCCTCGTAGACGCCGTCGAGCGAGAGATAGGCGAGCGAGTCGCAGCCCAGCTCGGCGGCGATCTGCTCGACCGTGCGCCCGTGGGCGATCATCTCCTCGCGCGTGGACATGTCGATGCCGTAGTGGCAGGGATGCATGATCGGCGGCGCGGAGACGCGCATGTGGATCTCGCGGGCGCCCGCGTCGCGCAGCATCTGGACGATCTGGCGGGTCGTGTTGCCGCGCACGATCGAGTCGTCGACGACGACGAGCGACTTGCCGCCGACGATCTCCGGGAGCGGGTTGAACTTCATCCGCAGGCCGTGCTTGCGCAGCTGCTGCCCGGGCTCGATGAACGTCCGCCCGACGTAGCGGTTCTTGATCAGCCCGTCGTCCTGCGGCAGGCCGCTGGCGCGCGCGTAGCCGCGCGCCGCCGGCGCGCCGGAGTCGGGCACCGGGATGACGAGGTCGGCGCTCGGCGCCGGCGACTCGCGCGCGAGGATCTCGCCCATCCGCCCGCGCGCGGCCTGCAGGACGTCGCCGTTCATGCGCGAGTCCGGCCGCGCGAAGTAGATGTACTCGAAGACGCAGAACGCCTCGCGCGCGCCCGTCACGACCTGGCGCGAGTGCAGCCCGGTCGCGTCGACCCAGATCAGCTCGCCGGGCGCGACGTCGCGCACGAGCTCGGCGCCGATGATGTCCAGCGCGCAGGACTCGCTGGCGACGCAGTACATCCCGTCGATGCGGCCGAGCACGAGCGGGCGCAGCCCGGCCGGGTCGCGGAAGGCGACGAGCGTGTCCTTCGTCATCAGCACGGTGGAGAAGGCGCCCTGCAGGCGCGGCAGGATCTCGCAGGTCGCGTCCTCGATGCGCGGCGCCTCGTGCGACGCCAGCAGCGCGGCGATGATCTCCGAGTCCGAGGTGGAGCGAAAGCTCGTGCCGAGCTCGCGCAGCTCGGCATGCAGCTCGACGGCGTTGATGAGGTTGCCGTTGTGCCCGAGCGCGAGCTCGCGGCGATCGGAGCGGTGCACGGGCTGGGCGTTGTCCCAGCCGTTTGAGCCCGTCGTCGAGTAGCGCACGTGGCCGACGGCGAGGTCGCCGCCGAGCGCGCGCAGCTTCTGCTCGTCGAAGACCTGGTTGACGAGCCCCAGCTCGCGCAGCGTCATGATGTGTCCGCCCACGTCGGCGGCTGCGATGCCGGCCGATTCCTGACCACGGTGCTGGAGGGCGTAGAGCGCGAAGTAGGCCAGCCTCGAGACATCGTGGCCGGGAGCGTAGATCCCAAACACACCGCACTCGTCGCGTGGCCCCTCGCGCTCGTCGAGGTTGGTCACGGTCTCAAGAATAGCCGGGTGCCCGGCGGGCTTCGTCTCGGTGTCGACGAACCCCGCTGCTTGCGGGCAAGCCCTGCGCGGCGCCTCCCCGGGCAGGTGTCGCCGCGCGACACCCCCAGCCAGGATGGATGCGAGAGCGACGTCGACGTCGACGTCGATGAGTCTGCGCGGCGGGAGCGGTCTATGCCGGGAAGGAGCGCCTCGACACCTTGCCACCACTGCGACCGATTCCGGAGCCTGACCCCGGCACGCTGGTCTTCGCCGCGATGCCGCGCGCTGACGTGCCGGACGCCGATGAGGACGCGCGCGTGCTCGTCGGCGTCCGCGACGTCGACGTCGTCGTCTGCGACGTGGGCGGGGTGGACGCCGACCTCGTCACGGTCGAGGTGCTCGCCCGCCTGTGCCTGACGGCGCGCCGGCTCGGCTGCCGGCTGGCGCTGCGCGACGCCTCGCCCGAGCTCGACGAGCTGTTGGCGTTCTGCGGACTGGCGGGCGTGCTCGAGGCTGAGGGCGACGCGGGTCGCTAGCCCGGCTCGGGCGGTGTCGCCGGCAGCCCGAAGAGGGGAAACAGGCGCGCGGTGTCGAGGAAGGAGTTGATCGCGCTGATCCGACCGTCCGACAGCTCGATCACCTGAAGCGCCCACGGCTCGAAGCTGCCTCCGGGACCGCTCGGGCGGTACTGGCCGAAGGCCGGTGAGCCGTTCGCCGTCGACGCGACAAGCCGCGATCCGCGGCATCCGTGGCCGAGGCCCAGCATCCAGTCGACGACGTGCTGCTGGCCGCGCAGCCAGAGGTCGTATGGCGGCATCGACAGCGTCGCGTCCTCGCGCAGCAGCGCGACGAGCGCGTCCATGTCGTAGCGCTCGAACGCCGCGACGTAGCGCCCCAGCAGGGCGTCCTGCTCGGCATCCAATGCGACTGCGGGGCCATCCGGCGTCAGGTCGCTGTCGTTGAGCGCTGCCCGCGCGCGCTGCAGCGCGCTGTTGACCGACGCGACGCTCGAGTCCAGCAGCTCCGCGACCTCGGCGGCGCTCCAGCGCAGCACCTCGCGCAGGATGAGGACGGCGCGCTGGCGCGGCGGCAGGTGCTGCAGCGCGCCGACGAACGCCAGGCGCAGCGTCTCCTGGGCCTGCGCGATCTCGGCCGGGTCGCCATCGTCGGCGATCACGCGGCTGTCGGGGATCGGCTCCAGCCAGGTGACCTCCGGCTGCGTCGTGAGCGCGCTCTGCGGCGTCCCGACCGGGCCGAAGTCCATCGGACGCGCGCGCCGCTGACGGCCCTTGAGCATGTCCAGGCAGACGTTCGTCGCGATCCGGTACAGCCACGACTTCAGCGCGGCGCGCCCCTCGAAGCCGTCGATCTTGCGCCAGGCGCGCAGCATCGTCTCCTGGACGGCGTCCTCGGACTCGAACGCCGAGCCGAGCATCCGGTAGCAGTAGCCGGTCAGCTCACGGCGGTGGGCCTCGAGGCGCAGCTCGAGGTCGGCGGACGCGGTGGCCGTGCCCGCGACGTTTGCGGTCATGGACGAATCGTAAAGGCTCGGGGAGCGGGTGTCAGGAGGTTGGGTGAAGACCGCGCCGGTTCAGCCGATGCTCACCCGAGAGGCTGGCGCTGCCGGTGGCACCAGCTGGAGCGGTCGCGGCGTAGAGCCCGCGATCAGGCGGTGATCGGCACAGCCGTGTTGCCCGCAGGGTCGGTCGCGGTCACCGCCCAGCCGCCGGAGCCCAGCAGCGAGCCGACATTGATCTCGTACGTGGTGCTCGTGGCGATCGTGGACCGTACGTTCCCGCCCTTCGTCGCCACGACGTCGGCGCCGCACTCGGCGGCGCCGTCGATCGTGGCGCCGAGCCCGAGGATCCCACCGCGATACCTGGCGGTCAGCACGGGGATGAAGACCGTGTCCTTGCGGACCGCAGCCGTCATCGCCGTCGCGCTCGAGACATTGCCCGCGGCGTCGCGCGAGTACGCGGTCAGCGTGAGAGCCCCGTCGCTCAGCGACGCGAGGTTGAGCGTCGCCGTGGACGGCAGGGCGGCGGGCGCGGAGCCGGAGACAGCCGCCGAGCCCGGCGTCGAGGCGCTGAACACGACGGTCGCACCGGGTTCGGCGACGGGGAGCGTCGCCGAGACGGCCACCGCCGTCTGGCCGGCGCTGTTGATGAAGCGGGTGCCGGCCGCGATGGCGCATCGAGCGGCGGGGAGCACGGGCCCGTTCGTGACGCTGACGGCGGTCGGCGGCGCGGGCGCGGTGCCGTCCGCGGTCACGGGCGCGCTCTGCACGCTGCTGAAGCTCTCGATCGGCCCGTCGGCGCCTGCGATCACCGTGCGCACGACGTACACGTAGGTCGCGCCGTCCACCGCGGTCGTGTCCGCGATCGTGGTGCCCGCGACCGTCGCGCCGCCGAGACGGGCGGCGTAGTCGAAGCTGCCTTCCGCCGTGCGGCGGTAGACGTCGTAGCCCGCGGCGCCGGGCACGCTCGCCCAGCTCACATCGACGCGGGCGCCGACGGCAGCCACGGCCCCGACGGTCGCCGGCGGCCCTGGGCGACCGGTCGGCGTGACGTGCCGCTCGGCGCTCGCCGCGGACTGCACGGCCGGCGAGCCCGCGATGGCCCGTACGACGTAGACGTAGGACGTGCCCGTGGCGAGGCCCGAGCCGGGATCCGTGAACGTCGTCGCGCTCAACGGGGCTTCGTTGAGCGGCGTCTGCGGGTAGCTGCCCGAGTCGGTGCGGCGGTAGACGTCGTACCCGCTGACGCCCGCGACGGCGCTCCAGCTCAGCCGCAGGTCACCGACCGCGTGGTCGTCGACCGGGTCGGCGCGCACGATCGTCGCGAGGACCGGTGCCGCCGGCACGACCGCGACCTGCGCGCTGCGGGGCCCCTCCGCGCCGGTGAACGTGCTCAGCCGTGGCGTGATCGCGTACTGCCAGCTCCCGTAGGGAACGCCGGCCTCGACGCACTGCAGCGTCGCCGTCGCGCCGCCGATCGTCGTCGCGCAGCTCGCGTTCGGCGTCGTCGGGGTCGACTCGCCCTGCGCGTAGCGCGTGAGCGTGTAGCCGCCGCCGATGTGGGAGCCGAGCGGGGTTCCCCGGAAGGTGCTCTGCGTCCACGCGATCGTCACGTCTCGGCCGGCGGCTGAGGCGGACGGCTGCTGGCCGGCCGGCATCGTCGCCACGGAGCCCGAGCCCGCCCCGCTCCCGCTGGCGCTCCAGTACGCGCCCGCGGGCGCCGCGACGGCGCCCATCGCCATGACGCACAGACCGGCGAGGAGCACGCGTGTCGCGATCAGCGCAGGGACGGATCGCGGCTGCGGCGTGGGGAGGCGTCGTGGCATGGGTATGCAGTCCCTCGAACGACGACGGGGACGGCGCGCATGTCGCCGTCCCCGTGCCGAGCGCCGCCGTGCGACGGGCGGTCAGGTGGTCAGCTGATCGTGTAGGCCAGGTTGACGGTCGCGCCCTTGCAGGCATCCTGGTTGGCGTCCGCCTTGTTGTTGAACTTGATCGTGGCTCCGGTCCATGTGCCCACGCCGGTTCCGACGGGCACCTGGGCGTTGACGGTCATCGCGCCGCTGGCAAGCGTGAAGTCGGTCGCGTCGCAGTCGCCCGCGGGCGCGCCGACGGCCTTGACGACGGACGAGATCGCGGCGGTGACGGTGCCGACGTAGATCGGACCCTCGTTGGCGTTGTTGAAGTTGCCGCTGATCGTCTGGGCGGTGTCGCCCGGGTGCATGTCGTCGACGACCGTCGTCTGGTTGACGATCAGACCCACGGTGTCGCCCGCCGTGCCGCTGCCGCTGCCCGAGCCGCCAGCGGTCCAGTAGGCGTACGCGCCCGCCGCGAGCAGCAGGATGACGGCGACGGCACTGATGGTGCTGCGCTTGCGATTGGACTTCGGCATGTGTACCCCGTTCGGAAAGATGAGCGACTCGCGATGAGCCGCGGTTGTCGCTCTATCGGTCCGCGAGCGTCACATCTTGAGCGTCGATTTCGACGGAGTGCCCAGCGGTGATGGGGCGGTCAGGCGAACAGCGGGGCGAGCGCGCCGTGCGCGGCGCGCAGCTCGTCGAGCGTCGCCGCGATCGGCGCCTCTCCGCTGACGACGGACAGCGCGTCGCCCTCGACGACGCCGAGGATGGCGAGCTCGACGAGCTCGCCCAGGCGCCGTAGCGCGTCCTCGGAGCCCGATACGACGAACCCGCGGCCCGGCGACTCGCCGAACAGCGTCCGCTCGAGCTGGTCGGAGGCGCCGACCGCACCGAGGTCGAGCGTCGCGCCGAGCCCGCCCGCGAGGCAGCTCTCCGCGACGGCGACGAGGACGCCGCCCTCGGCGACGTCGTGCGCGCTCGCCAGCGACCCGTCGCGGACGAGGTCGCGGATCGCCTCCTGCGCGGCGCGGACCGCGGCGACGTCGATCGCCGGCAAGCCGACCGGCAGCTCGTCGCCGCGCAGCTTGGCGAGCTCCGATCCCGCCAGCGTCGGGCGGAAGGGACCCGCCAGCGCGACCGCGTCGCCGGCGCGCGCGAACCCCGAGCGCCCGGCGCTCGCGACGTCGGGCAGCTCGCCGACGACGCCGACGACCGGCGTCGGGTAGATCGGGCCGCCGCCGCTCTCGTTGTAGAGCGAGACGTTGCCGCCGACGACCGGCATGTCGAGCGCGCGGCAGGCGTCGCCGAGGCCGCGGATCGACTCCGTCAGCTGCCAGGCGATGTGCGGCTTCTCGGGGTTGCCGAAGTTCAGGCAGTTCGTCAGGCCGAGCGGCTCCGCGCCGGCGCAGGCGAGGTTGGCGGCGCACTCCAGGACGGCCTCGATCGTCCCGGTGTAGGGATCGCAGGCCACGCGCCGCCCGGAGCCGTCGATCGACACCGCGATCCCGCGCGGCGACGACGGCAGCGCCAGCACGGCGGCATCGGCCTGCGCGGGCCGGCGCACCGTGCGCGACTGCACGATGCAGTCGTACTGCTCGAACAGCGGCAGGCGCGAGGCGATGTTCGGCGACCCCAGCAGCGCGAGCAGGATCTCGCGCGGGCCGGCGTCCGCGGACAGCGTCGCCACCGGCGCCGGATACAGTCCGCGTGCCGGGGGTTCGACGGTCAGGTCGTACAGCGGGCAGTCGTCGACCAGGGCGGGCACCGGCATGTCGGCGACGAGCGACTCGCCGGCGAAGACCCGCAGCGCGCGCGTGTCGGTGACCGTGCCGATCGCGGTGCCGCCGACCTCCCACTTCTCGCACGCCGCGAGGACCTCGTCGAGCTGCGCGGGCTCGCAGACGCAGAGCATCCGCTCCTGCGACTCGCTGATCATGATCTCCCAGGGCTCCATCCCCGCCTCGCGCAGCGGCACCAGCGAGACGTCGATGTCCAGCCCGACCTCGCCCTTGGACGCCATCTCCGCGGACGACGACGACAGCCCCGCCGCGCCGAGGTCCTGCAGCGCGACGAGCAGCCCGCGCTCGAGCAGCTCCAGCGAGCACTCCATCACCTTCTTCTCGGCGAACGGATCGCCGACCTGGACCGTCGGGCGCTTGGCCGCGTCCTCCTCGCCGAGCTCGGCCGAGGCGAGCACCGACGCTCCGCCGATCCCGTCGCGGCCGGTCGAGGCGCCGAACAGCACGAGGAGGTTGCCGACCCCCGTCGCCGCGCTGCGGATCAGCTCGTCGCCGCGCGCCAGGCCGAGCGCCATCGCGTTGACGAGGCAGTTCTGCTCGTAGGGCTCCTCGAAGTAGACCTCGCCGCCGATCGTCGGCACGCCGATCGAGTTGCCGTAGTGGCCGATCCCGCCGACGGCGTGGTCGAGCAGGTAGCGCGAGCGCGCCGACGACGGCTCGCCGAAGCGCAGCGAGTCGAGCACCGCGATCGGCCGCGCGCCGATCGCGAAGATGTCGCGCAGGATCCCGCCGACGCCGGTCGCCGCGCCCTGAAACGGCTCGACCGCCGACGGGTGGTTGTGCGACTCGACCTTGAACGCGACGACCCAGCCGTCGCCGACGTCGACGGCGCCGGCGTTCTCGCCCGGGCCGAGCGCCAGTCTCGGCCCCTCGGTCGGCAGCGAGCGCAGGAGCTTCTTGGAGTGCTTGTAGGCGCAGTGCTCGCTCCACATCAGCGAGAAGACGGCGAGCTCGACCTCGTTGGGCTCGCGGCCGAGCTTCTCTGCGATCAGCGCGAACTCGGCGGCCGTCAGGCCGAGCGCTATGGCCTGGTCAACCGTGGGCATGGGCCATCGAGGTGAAGATCTTCAGCCCGTCGACCGATCCCGTCAGGGGATCGACCGCGTGCTCGGGATGGGGCATCAGGCCGAACACGTTGCCGGCGGCGTTGCGCACGCCGGCGATGTCGTCGGACGACCCGTTCGGGTTGGCGTCGCGCGCGTACCGGAGGACGATCTGCCCATCAGCGTCGAGGGACTCGAGGACGTCCGCCGGCGCGTAGTAGCGGCCCGTCGTGTGCTTCACCGGGATCGACAGCAGCTCGCCCGCGGCGCAGTCGGCGGTGAACGGCATCGTCGCCTGCACGACCTCGAGGTCGACCTGGCGGCAGATGAAGCGCCGCTCGACGTTCGGCAGCAGCGCGCCCGGCAAGAGCCCCGCTTCGCAGAGGACCTGGAAGCCGTTGCAGATCCCGAGCACGAGCCCGCCCTCGCGCGAGAAGCGGATGACGGACTCCATCACCGGCGAGAAGCGCGCGATCGCGCCGACGCGCAGGTAGTCGCCGTAGGAGAATCCGCCCGGCACGACGACGGCGTCGACGCCGTGCAGCTCCGCGTCGCCGTGCCACAGCAGCTGCGCGCTCGCGCCCGGCACCCGCTCGCAGGCGAGCACGGCATCGACCTCGTCGCACGAGCCGGGGAAGCGGATGACTCCGAAGCGCATCGCGTCAGTCCCGCCCCGGCACGACGTGGTCGATCGACGTGAAGCGAGCGAAGTCGCGATCGATGCTGACGATCGTGCCGTCGTGCTCGAGCGCGATCGCGGCGAGCGCCGCGTCCGGCACGAGATTACCGGTCGCGCCGGCCTCGTCGCAGAGCCGGCGCAGTAGTCGCAGATGCGTGGGTCCAGGCTCGATCGGCAGATAGTGCGGCTGCGCGCAGATGCCGTCGGCAAACGCGAACGCCGCAGCCGGCGGCGTCGAGGGGCTGAACACGTGTCGGCCCGTAACGAGACGTAGGAACGACGTCCACACGAGAGACGGCACCGCGAACGGCTCGACGCCTGCGATCATCGTCCGGAACCAGCGATCGACCGGCGCATGGTGGACGTGGTCGTCGCGGTGTGCCGCGACGAGAACGTTGACGTCGAGGACGTACACGCTCAGCGGCGCTTTTCGAGCGGCACGCCCTCGTCGAGCAGCTCGTACAGCGCACGGTTGGACGTGATGTCGACGCCGGGCATCAATCCGCCGCCGCCCCGGAAGACGGGAACTTCCGGTCTCGGCGCGTGCTCGAGCGCGGCTGACAGCTCGCGCCGCAGCCCGTCCTCGATGAGTTGTCCCAGGGTCTTGCCGCGTTCCTTGGCGCGGAGCTTCGCGCTCTCAAGCAGCTCATCGTGGATCGAAACGGTGGTGCGCATGGTGCACAGGCTAACGCATCACATGCATCAGCCCGCGTCCTCGAGGATCTCGTAGTCCTCGATCAGCGGGTTGGCGAGCAGCTTCTCGCACATCGACTCGAGCTGGCTGGGGTCCTCGATCTCGAGCTCGATCAGCCGCCCCACGCGGACGTTCGCGACGCCCTCGAAGCCGAGCGCCGGCAGCGCGCGCTCGACGGCGACGCCCTGCGGGTCGAGGATCCCGGCCTTCGGCCGTACGAGGACTCGTGCGTGCACGGGCTAGGTCTGCTCCGAATCGGTCCGCGCGATCCACGCGGCGAACGGCTCGCCCGTGATCGTCTCGTAGGCCTCGACGTAGCGTGCCCGCGTGCCCGCGACGACGTCGTCGGGGATCGTCGGCGCCGGTGGCTTCTTGTCCCAGCCGGTGCCGGCGGCCCAGTCGCGCACGTACTGCTTGTCGAAGCTCGGTTGCGCGCGGCCGACCTCGTACGTGTCGGCCGGCCAGAAGCGCGAGGAGTCGGGCGTCAGCACCTCGTCGCCGACGCGCAGCACGCCGTCGGCGTCGCGGCCGAACTCGAACTTCGTGTCGGCGAGGATCACCCCGCGCGAGCGCGCGTGCTCCGCCGCGAACGAGTACAGGGCGATCGACAGGTCGCGCAGCTGCTCCATCACCGCGCGATCGCCGACGATCTGCGCCGCGCGATCGAAGTCGATCGTCTCGTCGTGGCCGACGTCGGCCTTCGTCGAAGGCGTGAAGATCGGCTCGGGCAGCTGCTCGGAGTCGAGCAGGCCGTCGGGCAGCGCGATCCCCGCGACGGCGCCGGTCGCCTGGTAGTCCTTCCAGCCCGAGCCGGTCAGGTACCCGCGCACGACGCATTCGACGGGCAGCATCTCGAGCTTGCGCACCGACAGCGCGCGGCCGCGCGCCTCGTCGGGCACGCCGTCGGTCGCCGACAGCAGGTGGTTGGGCACGATCGTGCCGGTCTGCTCGAACCAGAAGACCGACAGGGCCGTCAGCACCTTGCCCTTGTCGGGGATCGGCGTCGGATGGACGACGTCGTAGGTCGAGATCCGGTCGCTTGCGACCATCAGCAGCCGGTCGCCGAGGTCGTACATCTCGCGGACCTTGCCGGAGGCGATCAGCGGCAGGTCGGCGAGCGTGGTCGGCACCGGCCGCAGGCTACCAACGCGGGCGGGCGCTTCCGCGTGCCCGCGGGCGGCGCGCCCGTGGGCGGGTGCTCACGCGCGAGCCGGTGCACGGCGGGCGCGACGCCGGACGGGAGATCTCGCGCAGGCATGGACGGCCGGTCGCCACTGCAGGAGGATGCGGACGGACCCACCCGAACCCGCGCGGCCGAATCCCAGTGCCCGGCCGCGTGTTTGCCTGTCACAACCGCACACCATTCGAAGGGAACCCATGTCCACTCGTACCGCGCTCGTCCTCACGCTCGCCGCCGCGATCGTGCTCACCGCGCCGCTGGCCTCCGCCCGCACCGGCGACAACATCCGCGAGGGGGTGCGCAACCCAAGCAGCGGCGCCGCCACGAACGAGACGCAGATCATCGTTCGCAGCGGCAGGGACAACTACGGCACGCGCCAGTCGAACCTCGGCGCGGGCGGCGGTGCGATCTACGGGTGCCGCTCGGCACTCGACACGGCCGGCATCGGCAATCCGAAGCTGAGCACGCCGTGCCTGCGCGTCAACAACCTCCGCGCCGGCAAGGCGTTCGACTTCCAGACCAACACCGGTCGCGTGATCGGGACCATGCAGGCCGGGTCGAGCCTGAACACGCCGCGGCCGGAGGTCGCGCCGTTCATCACGAACGCGACCGGCGTCGCCGTCGGGCTGAACGCCGACCGCGTCGACGGCCTGAACGCCAGCGAGATCGTCGCCGCGGCCGCGGCCGCGGTCGCAGGAGGGGGCGCCGGCACCGGCGCCTGCCCGGAGGGCACGACGCTGACCGGCGGCAGCTGCATCGAGAACGCGCCGCGCGCCGCGGCGACCTACGCCGCCGCGGCGGCGGCCTGCGGCGAGGCAGGGCGCCGGCTCGCACCGCCCGACGTGCTGCTGCACGCCCGCACGCTCGAGCCGATCAACCTCGGCGGCGGCGAGATGAGCGCCGACATCACGGTCGACTCGATCTCGCTGCTGGGCCTCGGCGGCGTCACCCAGGGATACGTGACCGTCTCCGCCGCCGGCGCTCTCGGGACCCAGGAGCTGGGCACGGCGCGGGCGTACCGCTGCATCACCCGGTAGTCCGGCAGCACGGTGCGAGCGTCAGCCGCTCAGGCGGCGACGCTCGCACCGTCGACCGCGAACGAGGGGCCCGGCATCTTTGCCGGGCCTCTTGCCTTCGGCGGGCGCGCCAGCGGGCCGATGGACAGGTGGAGGAACACCACCCGGATGGTGCTCAGGCTGTGACGAGGGCTTCGACGGCGGCGTGGTCGGCCGGGTCGACGCGGCGGACGTCCGCGATCCCGTCGAAGCCGCGGTCGGTCGACAGGATGATCGTCAAGCCGTGCCGCCTGGCCGTCGTGATGTGGACGGCATCGCGCACCTCGAGCCGCTCGTGGACGGCGAACGCCTCGAGGGCCCCTTCGAGCACCTGCTCTTCGACAGGATGCAGCGTGAGCAGGGCGGCGGCTGCGCGGCCGTCGCGTACCGCGAGTGCGCGATCTCCATTGCGGCGATGGCGAACGTGCACGACTTCCTCGACCATCAGCGACGAAGCCTCGCCGGCGAGGCGACCGGCGGCAAGATGGGCGATGACTCCCTGGCACGCAGGGCGCAGCACCGGGTCGCCGCCAACGGCATGTACGAAGACGTTCGCGTCGAGCAGCACGCGGGTCATCGCTCGTGGCGCTCGTGCCTGGAGAGGATGTCGCGCCTGATGTCCTGTGGCCGGTCGCTGCCCGCGAGTTGCGGGGCGCTGCGAAAGTGCTCGAGCGCCTCGTCGCGGGTCATTGCGCGAGGCGGAAACGCGCCGTCGATCGCTTCGCGGATGACGGCGCCCACCGATCGGTCGGACTCCCGCGCGCGTTGCTGCAAGCGCTGGTAGCGCTCCTCGTCGAGCAGTACCTGTGTACGTCGATTCAACATGTGCATACCATACTATGTGCGTCGGCGGCGGCGCTGCGCGCCGTGCAGCTCGCGCGGCTGAACTACCTGCGCCGGCTCGCCGCGGGCGGCAAAGCTGCGGGCCGCGATCGCCTGGATCGAGGACTTCACCGCGTCGGGTGAGCCGCTCGTCGTGTTCGCGCATCACCGCGAGGTCCAGCAGGCGCTGATCGCCCGCTTCCCCGGCGCCGCGCATGTGCTCGGCGGCGACGACCTCGCGCCGCGCCGCCGCCGTCGACGACTTCCAGCGCTCCGACGGGCCTGCGCTGATCGTCTGCTCAATGCAGGCCGCGTCACGGGCCTCACGCTCGTGCGCGCGTCGAACGTCGCGTTCGTCGAGCTCGACTGGACGCCGGCGCGCCATGACCAGGCCGAGGATCGCTGCCATCGGATCGGCCAGCAGGATGCCGTGACGGCGTACTACCTGCTCGCGTCGGAGACGATCGACGAGCAGATGGCCAGCGTCCTGCAGCGAAAGCGCGCGGTCATCGACGCCGTCACCGATGGTCACCGCCTCGCCGACACGAGCGCGCCGGACGCCGCGTCGAGGCGCTCGCGAGCGTCCCGGCGGGCCGGCGCTGCGAGCTGAACGATCGGGCTGCCGAGGTCAGTCCAGCAGCTTGAGGAGCGCGTCCACCTCGATCGCCGGCGCGGCGCTCAACAGCGGTTGCAGGGCTGCCGCCCGTGACCTGCCGGGATGAGCCGTAGGCGGCGCCCGCCGGTGAGCGATGGACGTGGACGGTTCGTGCCGGGAGGTCGATCACCCAGTACTCGGCGACAGCTGCCGTCGGGTAGACCTCGAGCTTCGTGCCGAGGTCGAGCTGCTGGGAGGTCGCGGCGACCTCGATCACGAGCATCGCCTCGGCGGGATGCTCATGCGAGTAGCCACCGGCGGACACGATCGCGATGTCCGGCTCCGGCTCGGACACGGGCAGGAAGCGCAGCGGCAACTGAACGCGCACAGCGGCGATCTCGGGATCGATCGCGCGGATCAGTTGTGTGGCGAGCCACTGGATGATGGCGGCGTGCTGCGGACCCTGTGGGCTCACGACTGAAAGCTGTCCCTCGAGCAGTTCCACGCTGTCGTCCTCGGCGAGGATCCCGGCGTCGAACATCCGCTCGAACTCGTCCACCGTGAGCAACCGCATCGGGATCCTGACGTCGGCGGGGGCCATCGTTGCCGATGGTAACGCCGCGATCCCGGGGCGGGCGTGTTCTGTGCGTGTGGCTTGCGGCTTTCGGCACCCTCACGGTGAGGTGCTGGTCGGGGAGACCGACGAGCGAGCGTCCTGGATCGTCACGAGGACGACGCGGTCCTCGGACTCGATGAAGACGTAGACGAGCAGCAGCCAGCACCACGGTCCGAGCAGGAACCGAAAGCCGTCCCAGCGGCCCTCCAGCGTCGGCCCGATGAGCGGGAACCGCTGCAGCGGACGCAGCGATCGCGCGATGCGGGCACGCGTGTCGGCTGGCAGGCTGTGTGTGTGCGGATCAGCTCGTCGAGATCGTCGATCGCCGTGGTGCTCAGCTCGACGGTGGCCACGCGCTACAGCTCGTCAAGCGAAATGGTCTGCCCTGCCCTCGCTTGCTGAAGGCCAAGCTGAGCGCGCTCAAGGGCGCCGGGGATGGCGTCGAGCGGCGCGGCGACGTTACGCGCGTCGGGGTCGGTCTCGTCGAGCGCTTGCGTCAGCAGCGAACGCGCCACCGTACCGGGCTACACACGCATCCGCTCGGCCAAGCGCGCGAGCTTCTCCGCATGCTCGTCGTCGAGCGTGATGTTCAGGCGTTCCGTGCAGCTCGCCGTACACGAGGCCGCACGATACGTGTATAGGAGGCTTACTGTTCGTCGAGTCGTGCGACGATCTGTGCGGCGTGGCGGGTGTAGGCGCTGAGGTCGAAGACGGCGTCGAGGTCGAGGCCGAGCTCGGGTTGCGCTGCGAGCAGCTCGCGCAGGGGGGTGCGTTCGTCCCATGCGCGCTGCGTGGCCTGCTGGACGATCCGGTAGGCCTCGTCGCGCCCGGTCCCGCTTGCGACGAGGGTGAGTAGGACGCGTTGGGAGTACAGCGCGCCGTACGTGAGGTTGATGTTCTCGCGCATGCGGTCGGCGTGGACGACCATGCCGCGCGCGACGCGGATCGCGAGCGAGTGGAGGTAGTCGAGCAGGATCAGCGAGTCGGGCAGGATCACGCGCTCGGCGCCGGAGTGCGAGATGTCGCGCTCGTGCCACAGCGCGACGTTCTCGACGGCGGCTGAGGCGTTGCCGCGCAGCACGCGCGCCAAGCCCGTGATCCGCTCGGTCGTGATCGGGTTGCGCTTGTGCGGCATCGCGCTCGAGCCCTTCTGCTTGCCGCTGCGAAACGGCTCCTCGACCTCGCGCACCTCGGTGCGCTGGAGGTGGCGGATCTCGGTGGCGAAGCGCTCCAGGCCGGCGCCGGCGAGCGCGATCGCCTGCAGCAGCTCGGCGTGGCGGTCGCGTGCGACGACCTGCGTCGAGACGGGCTCGCGCTGGAGGCCGAGTCGCTGCAGCACGCGCAGCTCGAACTCCGGCGACGTCGCCGAGTACGTACCGACGGCGCCGGAGATCGCGCCGACGCTGACCTGCGCGAACGCGCGCTGCAGTCGCTCGACGTTGCGCTGGGCCTCCATCGCGAAGCCCGCCAGCTTGACGCCGAACGTCGTCGGCTCGGCGTGGACGCCGTGCGTGCGCCCGACGCAGACCGTGTCGACGTGCTCGCGGGCGCGCTCGGCGAGTGCCTCGACGAGCTCGCGCGCGCCCTTCAGCACGATCTCGCCGGCGGCGCGCAGCTGCACGGCGGTGGCCGTGTCGAGCACGTCGCTCGACGTCAGGCCGAAGTGGATCCAGCGCCCGGCGTCGCCGGCCGACGCGCTCAGGACGTCGACGAACGCGGCGACGTCGTGGTCGGTGATCGCCTCGCGCTCCTGCACCGCCCGCACGGTGAAGGTCGCCGCGCGGATCGCGTCCAGCTCGGCCTCGGTCGGCCCGTCCATCGCCTCGCAGGCGGCGACCTCGACGCGGCGCCAGGCTTCCATCCGCGCCTCGTCGGTCCAGAGTGCGCCCATCTCGGGACGGGTGTAGCGATCGATCACGGCCTCAGTATCGAGCAGAGACCGGCTGCGGTGACGTGTGCCCGGTTTGTCGTTCGCGATCGCGCTGGCATCTCCCGCACGGCCATGAACGGCGAGAGGCCCCGGCGCGACGTCGCCGGGGCCTCTCGTCTGAACAACCGCGTCCCGGGAAGCGACCTACTGCGAGGGCAGCACCTGGTAGGCGCGCATCTCGCCGCGCATCCGGGCCGGGAGGTAGCCCGTGAACAGCGTGTAGGAATGCACCGTGCCGCAGCGCAGCGCGATCTGCGCGAGGATGGTCTGCGACAGCTGGGAGTTCAGGCTCCAGCGGCCGTTGTTGATCCTCGCCGTGCGCTCGAGGGTCACGATCTGGCCGTCGAGGCGGTTGACGTACTCCAGCTGCACGCGGACGACGCCGCGGGCCGATCTGCTGACCGTTCCCTGGGCTCGCAGGGCACCGGTCGAGGTGATCGTCGGCCGCTGAGCGGTGAGACGGGCCGGCGTGTTGGCGGCGCGCAGGCGCACCGTCTGCGGACGCGTGTCGGCGTCACCGGCGTAGCGCAACGTGAGGATTCCGGTGCCCAGTCGCGCCTGGGCGGCCGGCACCGACCGCGTGACGCGGATGCGCCCGTTGGCGCTGTCGATCGGCGCGTTGAACGTCGTCGTCCGTCCCGCCGCGAAGACGCTGATCCGCGCCGCGCCGGACGCGAGCCGGGTCAGCGGCGCCAGGATCGAGATGTTGCGGGCGCGCGCGTTGAACGTCGCCCGCGCCAGCGACAGCTTGGCCGTGAACGTGCCGCATGCCTCCGGCAGTGGCGGAGGCGGTGGTGGCGGCGGGATGACCTGGCAGTAGGGCAGGTTGCCCGTCTGCCCCGGTGGGCACGCCTGCTGGGCTTGCGCTGCAGAGGCGGCGAGCAGTGCCGCACCCACACCGACGGCGAGCGTAATCAGAACCTTCTTCACGGTTTCTCCCTCACGACGAGGTTGTTGAACACAATCGTTTGGCGAGCGAGCGAACGTCGCCTTGCTGTCGTTGTACGACGACCGGCAGCGAAAGCTGACGCGTCGGCGAAAACTCCCGAGCGCTCACATCCCGCGGCGCGTGACGACGTGCGTCCCGGTCCGCAACAGGATCTTCACGTCGCCCCACAGCGACCAGCCGGCGACGTAGAGGTAGTCGAGCTTGATCATCTCCGCCAGCGGCGTGCGCGAGCCCTGGATCTGCCAGTGACCCGTCATGCCGGGTGTCAGCTTCAGGCGCGAGCGGTCCCGGCCCTTGATCTGCTCGTCCTCGTGGCCGATCAGCGGACGCGGTCCGACGAGGCTCATCTCGCCGAGCAACACGTTGATGAGCTGGGGCAGCTCGTCGAGCGACGTGCCGCGCAGCCACCGCCCGACGCGCGTGACCCGCGGGTCGTCGGGCAGCTTGAAGAGCAGCGCCCGTGGGTCGGTCCGGTCGAGCAGCTCTGGCTTGAGCGCCTCGGCATCGACGACCATCGTGCGGAACTTCAGCATCTCGAACTGCCGTCCGCCGCGTCCGACGCGCATCTGGCGAAACAGCACCGGTCCGCGGGTGTCGAGCTTGATCGCCAGCGTGATCGCGAGCAGCAGCGGCGACAGCACGATCAGCCCGAGTCCCGCGCCGACGGCGTCGAGGCTGCGCTTGGTCACCTTCGACGAGCGCGACAGGCCGAAGCGTCGCACCCCGAGCAGCGTCATCCCGTCGACGTCGTCGACCTCGATCGAGGAGCCGACGACCTCGAGGATCCGCGGCAGCAGGCTGACGCGTACGCCGGTCGCCTTGGCCTCGCGGACGAAGTCCAGCGTCGTCTGCTGGCGGGCCTCGCTGGGCTCGATGATGACCCGATGCACGCCATGCTCGGCGATCAGGTTGTGCAACGTCGCGACGCCGGTGTCGACGAGCTGCTCTCCGGACAGGCCCTCCAGCGACATCCGGCCGACGATCGTCGCCCGATGGTCGCGCTCGGGAAGCTTCGAGCGCAGCCGATCGAATGACTCGTCGCTGCCGACGAACAGGCAGCGCTCGGGCGGCGTCAGCCTGCGCGCGAGGAACCGCGCGGCTCGCCGTGCCAGCAGCGTCGCGACGAACAGCGTGGCCCACAGGGCGATGATCTGCTCGGTGCCCAGCTCGCCCCGGATGAAGGTACCTTCGAGCAGCACGACCAGCAGCGCGTAGAGGGTCGCGCACTGAAAGATCCCCGGTGCCTGGTCGATCGTCGTCTTGTTGAGGACGAGCTCGTCGCGGTCATAGAGCGCGTGTGCCTTGCCGGCGATGATGATCAGCGGCAGCAGCACGAGCAGCCCGGTCGGCCGCAGCGAGTCGTCTCCGATCAGGTTGATGCAGACGAACAACGCGGCACCGGCCGCCGCGATGTCGGCGAGTGCCAAGCTGCGGCGAAAGATCGCCTCACGGAACTTGATCGCACGATCGGCCGTACCCTCGGTGATCGGACGCTCGATCGAGCGGCGCAGCGGGCGCAGCAGGAGCGGCATCCGACTGCGTTCCGCCAGCGTTGTGTCGCGTCGTTCGGTGCTCATGGCGACCACGACCAGCGCACGGAGCACCCATGCGCACGGAGGTTATGAGGAACGAGAAAGCTCGGGGGCACGGTGTCAGCTCACCATTCACAGAAATTTGGTGGGAGAGCTGGCTCAGTGTCCCCGAATGAGCCGCTGCCGTCACAGTAGTACACCGACGACTGATTGTGTAGCCAGATTATGGTTGAACGCGTGAGTTCAACGACTCGTCCAGACGAGGCTTGTCTCGTCGGCGACCCGCGCTCGTAGTCGATCACCTGCGCGGAATCGGTTGACACGCAGGAAGAACGTGCCGTTGCGGCGGACTTTCACGGTGCGCAGAGTGCGCCAGCTCGGGCCCACGCGGCGCTGGATGCTGAGTCGCCCGGCCCGCGGGCTGCGACCCCAGACGCGCAGCTGCATGGTGCTCGCACGCTCGGTCACGAGCGGGAAGCGAAATGCGGCGGCGGCGAGCTTCGGCCGCCCGTCGTGGAAGAAGACGCCCGACTGGCTCGTCGCGGCGAAGCTCGCGCCGGGCAGCTGGTCGCGGACCTGAAACCAGGTGATCGTGTCGACGCCCTGGCGCCAGAGCAGGTAGAAGGCCTCCTGCAGGTAGCGCGCGTGGGTCGCCTCCGGGACGCCGTCGGGATCGGGCGGATTGGAGTCATAGGAGATCTCCGTGACCCAGACCGGGTGGCGCTTGCGCGGCAGCACGCGCTGCAGGCGCTCGGCCCCGCGCAGCAGGCGCACGAGCTTGCGCACGTCGGGGATCGAGACGTCGTCGGCATTGAGCGCCGCGCGGCGCGGCTGGCCGACGGAGTAGGGGTGATGGGAGAGGACGTCGAAGCTCGCGCGAGCGGGGCAGGCCGCGCGCCGCAGCTGGCCTCGGAGTGTGCGCAGGCACAGCAGCTCGCGCCAGAAGCGAGCCGGCTGGACGCGGTTGCCGCCGGGCTGTGGGTCGCCGAACGGCGCCGTGCCCGCGGTCACGACGAGTGCGCGCCGGTCGACGGACTTCACGCCGCGATAGAAGCCGCTCAGCATCCGCCGGTAGAGCGCAGGTGAGGCCGTGCGACCCCCGTTCCATTGTGGGTTGAGGTACTTCGAGAGGTTGGGCTCGTTCCAGACCTGAAAGCCCTTGACCCGTGGCAACCGCTGACCCGGACGTGCCGGATCGGGGAAGCGGCCCGAGTAGCGGCGCGCGAGCGCGGCACCGTAGTCCTCGAGCGCCCGCGTCGACGGCTTCCAGGTGCCGCGGGCGACACCGGCCGGGCGGTTGGGGCCGTCGACCCAGGCGGGCGCGCCGGTGAAGCTCGCGAGCACCTGCAGACCGCGGCCGCGGGCCGCGACGATCGCGGCGTCGGCGCGGCTGAAGTCGTACTGCGGATCGGCGGGATCGCGGGCGTCGAAATCCGGCGGGCGGGTGACCGTGTTCGGTGCCGGCCAGCCGATGTTGATGCGGACGGTGTGGGCGGCGACGGCGGTCGTGCGGTCTAGCCAGGCGTCGCGCTCGGCCGGCTCGGCGGCGAAGTAGAGGCCGTCGAAGAAGCCGATGTTCAGCGGGCGGGCTGCCTGCGCGGCGGGGGCAGCTCCAAGCACGGCGGCGACGACCAGGAGCAGCGCCGCGGCGACGCGGCGTCGCGAAGGCGGGGCCGACCCGAGCGAGCCGGCGATATGGCGGCGTGTGCGGGGCGCGGTACAGGTAAGCGCGGTGACGAGACGGCGGGACGCATCATCGGTCGACACGAACGACGAGCGCGTCAGGACGCGGCGCGGCGTCGCAGCAGCACGGTCGTGATCACGGCGAGCAGCGCCGCGACGAGGATCGCCGGCAGGACGACACCCATCCCGCCGCCGCCACCGTCGTTGCCGCCGATCGCACCGAGCAGCTCGCGGGTCGGCGAGCGACCCTCGCCTTCGGGAAGCGTCACGTCGGGCTTGGCCTGGGTTTCGCGCGCCGGAGCGGTTGCCT
Source organism: Solirubrobacteraceae bacterium (assembly GCA_030690545.1). Lineage (GTDB taxonomy): Bacteria > Actinomycetota > Thermoleophilia > Solirubrobacterales > Solirubrobacteraceae > CADCVQ01. The sequence continues at coordinate 46,129 of JAUYGN010000056.1, read as the reverse complement.
CGACCGCGTCGGCGAGGGTCTCCCCGTCCGGACCCAGTCGCTCCAGACGCGCGCGCTCGGCGGCTGAGAGCACCGCGGCGCCGTCGCCGCCGTTCCGCGCCGGAGGGCGGGGACGCTGGTTGCCGGTCGCGCCGGGAACGGTCTCGAGGTACTCGTCGATCGCCGAGTTCCCGGGCGGGGCATTGGTCTTCGGGGTCTGGGCTTGTGCTGCCGCGGGCAATGCGAGCGCCAGGACGGCAAGCGCCAGGATCGCGCGGGTCATGTCAACACCATACGCAGCGGGCTCCCGTGCGCTGACAGTTGCCGTCAGCGTCGCGCGTGCTGCAACGTATGGCTCTGCAATGGAGCTCACCGCCTCCCACGGCACCGGCGCGCTGACGCGGACCCGCCGGCTGACGACGCGCCTGGATCCGCCCGCGATCGCTGCCTGGACGCTGGCCTTCTCCGTCGTCTCCTACCTCGCGCTGAGCAACGGCGGCTACGACACGATCGTGCGCAGCCAGGTCGGCATCGCTGTCTGGTGGATCGTGCTGCTCGGAGCGCTCGCCGGGGTGCTGCCGGCGCGCTTCGGCGTCGCCGGCTGGACGGCTGTGGGACTGCTCGCCGGCTTTGCGTTGTGGACGGGCGTGGCGACCGGCTGGTCGGAGAGCGCCGAGCGCTCGACGATCGAGCTCGGGCGTGTCGCCGCCTACCTCGGCGCGCTCGTGCTGGCGGTCGCGCTGCAGGGGCGCACCGCGGCGCGGCACACGATCAACGGGCTGGCCTGTGCGATCGGGCTTGTCACGCTGCTGGCGGTGCTGTCGCGCCTGCACCCGCAGTGGTTTCCTGACAACGACCACCTCGAGTTCCTCGGTGAGGGCAGCGCGCGCAAGCTCAGCTACCCGCTGAACTACTGGAACGCCCTGGCTGCGTTCACGGCGATCGGCGTGCCGCTGCTGCTCGGCGTCGCGCTCGCGGCCCGCACGCTGCTCGGCCAGGCCCTGGCCGCCGCCGCCCTGCCGCTGTCGGCGCTGTGCATCTACCTGACGATCTCGCGTGGCGGCTCGCTGGCGCTCGTCGTCGGGATCGTCGTCTTCCTCGTGTTCGTCCCGCGACGCCTGGACGCCCTCGGGACGCTGCTCGTGGCCGGCATCGGGTCGGCGATCCTCGTGTCGGCGGCGTCGCAGCGCGAGACCGTGCAGGACGGCTTGCCGACGGCGACCGCGATCTCGCAGGGCAACGAGCTGATCTGGCTTGTGGCCATCGTCTGTGGCGGCGTCGCCCTGCTGCAGGTGGCGATCGGCCTGGCGGCACGCCATCTCGAGCGTCCGGCACTGCTTGCGCCCGGGCGGCGGGCGGTGCTCGCGAGCACGCTGGTGGCCGTCGTCGTCGCGGGTGTCGTCGGCGTCGCGGCCGGCGCTCCCGGTTGGATGGACGACCGCTGGCAGGAGTTCAAGGCACCCGCGGGCACGATCGCCTCGGGGGCTGGGACCGACGTGTTCAGCCGCCTGTCGGTCGCGAACAGCAACAGCCGGTACGAGTATTGGCAGTCGGCGCTCGAGGCCAACGCGACCGACCGGCTGAAGGGCATCGGGCCGGGGACGTTCGAGTTCTGGTGGGCGCGCAACGGTACGACGGGGTTCGTCCGCGACGCGCACACGCTGTACTTCGAGACGCTCGCCGAGACCGGCATCGTCGGCTTGGCGCTGCTCGGCGGGCTGCTCGCGTTCCTCGTGGCGGCGGCGATCGCCCGCTCGCGACGCGCCTCGCCGGTGCTGCGGATCTGGATCGCGGCCGCCGTCGGCGGCCTCGCGGCGTTCATGACCGCGGCGGCGTTCGAATGGGTCTGGGAGATGGCCGCGATCGCCTGCGCGGTCCTGCTGCTGGCGGCCGCCATCGTCTGCGGGCGCGACGAGCCGGCGATGGGCGCTGACGAGCTGGCTGTCGACGAGTCGGCGGCCGCGACGCCGCGTCCGCTGCTTGCACGCGGCGCGATCGCGCTGCTGGCGATCGCGGCGATGGGTGCCATCGCGGTCCCGATGGCCGGTGCGCTGGCGACGCGGGACAGCCAGAGCGCTGCGGCCGACGGTCGACTCGCGCCGGCGCTGGAGGACAGCCTCACCGCGGAGCGCCTGCAGCCCTACGCGGCGACGCCGCGCCTGCAGCGTGCGCTCGTGCTCGAGCAGGCCGGCTCGCTGACGGTCGCTGCCGCCGCCGCGAAGCTTGCCACCGCCGACGAGCCGACGAACTGGCGCACCTGGTTCGTCCTCGCGCGGATCGAGGCGCGCAGCGGCGAGGCCGTCGCGGCCGTCGACGCGCTGCGCAGGGCCCGTGAGCTGAACCCCCGCTCGCCGCTGCTGGGAGGCCCATGAACCGCGACCGCGACATCCGTGCCGATCTCGAGCCCGACGCACCCGAGGAGCTGATCCGCCTGGCTGAGCGACTGCAGCAGGAGCGACCGGTGCCCGCGGCTGCGTTTCGCGGCGACCTACGCCGCCGGCTGCTGAGCAGCGGCGCGCAGCACTCGCGCCCGAAGCGGCTGCGGCTGCTGATCTGCGCCTACGCGAGCACGGGCTCGGCGCTGCTGCTCATCGGCGCGGCAAGCGCTGCGGGGGTCGGTCCGCTGGGGGCCTGACCGGTTCGCGCGCATCGAGCTCGGCGCGCATGCGCCGCAGCGAGCGCGAGAGGATCTGCTGCACGTTGGCGAGGCTGAGCCCCATCGCTTCGGCGATCTCGGGTCCACTCAGATCGCCGCCAAAGCGCAGCGCGACGATCTCCCGCTCGCGGTCGCCAAGGGTGGCCAGCGCACGCTCCAAGTCCGGGTCGAGCCCGAGGTCCGGTCGATCCGGGCTGGCCTCAAGGTGTTCCCCCTCGACCTCGAGCCCGTCAAGTGGCTGAGTGCGGCTCGTGCGGTCTGCGCGGAAATGGTCGACGAGCAGATTGCGCGCGATGACCAGCAGCCACGTGGCCACGCTCGCCTTCGAGGCGTCGTAACGCCCCCAGGAGCGCAGCGCGCGCTCGAAGGTCTGCTGCGTCAGGTCTTCGGCGTCTGCGCGGCTGCGGAGCCGGTAGGCGAAGAAGCCATAGATCTGCCAGATGTGGTTGTCATAGACGACTGCGAAGTCACGCGCAGGCATCGCGTCGCGGAAGGAACTGATGGCCTCATGGTTGCATGGTGGCATTACCTCTCGTCTGCGCGCTGACACTTGGTAGCCTCGCTACAGTTTCGTTGATCGGCTCCTGGCCCCGACACCTGATCGCTTGCGGCCATCAGCGATCCGTGTCACTGCCAGAAACGATGGCGTTCAACTCGCCAGATTCGTTGGAACCCTTGCCACATTCGGCTCAAGCGCAAGGGCCGACCAAGCTGGGCTCCGTGGCGATCGTCCACGACTACCTCAACCAGCCTGGTGGCGCCGAGCGCGTCGTGCTCGAAATGGCTGCCATCTGGCCGCAGGCGCCGATCTTCACGTCGCTGTACCGGCCCGACTCGACCTTCCCCGAGTTCAGGGAACGAGACGTGCGGACCTCGCCGCTGGACCGGCTGCCCGTTGACGCCGGATTCCGCAACCTCTTCGCGCTCTACCCGGCAGCGTTTCGCGCTTTCGGCACGCTGTCGCACGATGTCGTCATCTCAAGCTCGAGCGGCTGGGCGCACAGCGTGCGCACCGCCCCCGAGAGCTTCCATGCCGTTTACTGCTACACGCCGGCGCGCTGGCTGTACGCCGACGACCACCTCGGCGCTTCACGCCGACGGCAGGCGCTCCAGCCGGCGATTGGGCTCGTCCGCCGGTGGGATCGCGCGGCAGCCCGTCGCGCCGACCTGTACATCGCGATCAGCAACGCCGTGCGCGACCGCATCCGTCAGCGGTACGGCCTTGATGCCCCGGTCGTCTACCCGCCGGTCAACGTCGATCGCTTCCGCCCGAGTCAGCGCGGCGAGCGGCTCCTTGTCGTGTCGCGCCTACTGCCCTACAAGCGCGTCGATGCGATCGTGGATGCCGCCACCGAGGCCGGTATCGGCCTGGACGTGGTCGGAACCGGTCCGGCGCTGGAGGATCTGCGGCGCCGCGGCGGCCCGACTGTCGCGTTTCACGGGCATCTCGAGGACTCGGAGGTCACGGAGCTTATGGAGCGTTGTCGGGCGCTCTGCCTGCCCGGCAAGGAAGACTTTGGACTCACTCCCGTGGAGGCAAACGCGGCCGGCAAGCCTGTGGTCGCGCTGGGCGCTGGCGGGGCGTTGGAAACCCTCGAAGATGGGATTTCCGGAGCATTCTTCCAAAGCCACGAGACGGAGGATGTCCTGCGCGCAATCCACCGTTGTGACGCCATCACCACCACCCCAGAGGCTCTGGCAAGACTCGCTCGACGGTTCTCCTCTGGGACCTTTGGATCGCGATTGTCGAGCGTGCTCAGCGAGGCCGTTGGTGGGCGCCTGTCGCTGACCCGCGGCCACACGACGAGTCCACGTTGATTGCCGCTCGGTAAATACCGACGATCTGCGTCACGTGGGAACTCTGGTCAAAACGTCCGATCAGGGACGCCCGTGCGCGGCGTCCCAGGACTGCGCGAAGCTCCCGGTCATCCAGCAACTTGCGGATCATCCTGCTCCACGCCTCCACATCGCGTGGGGGCGCAAGCAGACCAGTGACCCCGTGATCGATGATTTCGACCGGCCCTCCGGTGTTCGTCGCGATGACGGCTCGTTCCATCGCCATTGCCTCGATCACGCTGCGCCCAAACGGCTCCTCCAACGATGGAACGAGGACGATGTCCATCGCGTGTAGTAACGCTGGCACGTCGTGACGCTCACCGAGAAGCTCCACGGCGCGATCGATGCCGAGGCGCTGAGCTTGCTCGATGAGCTCTGTGTGAAAGGCGCGGTTATCAAGCCGAGTATCACCTGAAATGAACTTCGCCTCGCCGATCAGAAACAAGCGCGCGGTCGGGTTGGTTGGAAGAATCGCTGCGAGAGCAGCCACCGCATTGTCTTGGCCTTTCCATGGGGTAATTTGAGCCAGTACCGCCATGGCTTGATCTTGGCCGGTCAGGCCTAGGCTCTCGCGCATGGTCTCGCGGTCATGAACGTCTGGATCGAACAGCCCGAGATCCACACCGTTGTGAACGGCCACGACGGCGTCGCGTGAGCCTGGGAGCACAAACCTGTATGCGACATGCTGGGAGATGCAGATCGTGCAGCGTGCTCCCCTCAATATGACGCGTCGGATCGCCCTTGCCGCACGTCCTTGCGGTAGCACGTCACGCACATGAACCACAGTCGGTGGCCCACCAGTTGCGCGGGCAAGCACCGTGATGAGGCCGGCACGCACGGAGTTTGCATGTATCAAGTCCGCGCTCGTCTGATGGGCGATCACGCGGACTTGGGCGGCGCTTCGAGCGATATCAAGCAGTGCGCGCACCGTCCGAGATGGATGGAGGCGAAACGATCCGTCTGTGCCACGCAGCTCAATGACCCGCACGCCCGAAACGGTGGCGCGCTGATGCAGGGCACCCGGTGGGCTTGCCAGGATCGGCTCGACATCAGGGGGAAGCCCTTCGAGGAGTGTGAGCAGTGAGTGCTCGGCGCCTCCAACGACGCCGGTATGGCTGACGTACAGAACTCTCACGCGGCGTCAAGGTCCATCGGCTGGTGCAAACCCAGCACTGCCTGAGATCGATTCAGTGTCTTGCCGCGGCCTTCGCGGCAGGCTTACCGTTCTTGGCGATCGGACTGTACGCATAGTCATAAGCGCCACCTCCGGACCCGGAACGGACGCAGTTTGCGACGACGCCTTCGATCGTCGCGCCGGCGGTGGCCATCTGTCGATGCAGGCGCTTGGCCGCCTCCTGAGTCACGACATCCATGCGTGCGACGACGAGCACGACCGCAGGAATGCGTTGCATGAGCGCGATCGGGTCGGAGACGACGGTGGCAGGAGCCGTGTCGATGACGATCCGATCGTAGTGCGGACGGGCGCGCTTGATCACGTCGGCGACACGAGCCGCGTTCAGCGTCTCGCGTGGGTGATCCGCCACGGTGCCCGACGTGAGCACGTCAATCTGACGGCCGGACTGACCCGCGTCATCGCGGGTGACCGCAGCTGTTTGCACCACATCGGTCGTGCTACGAGCAATACCGGCGAGGAGTTCTGGCAGTCCTGGGCCTGAATGCAGGTGGGTAAGGCCGTGAATGCTCGGTCGATGAAAGTCCGCATCGATCAGCAGGACGCGTTCGCCCAGCGAGCATGCAGCCGCTGCCAGGTGCAAAGCAACGGTGCTCTTGCCCTCCGACGGGACCGCCGACGTCACGATGACGACTTTGGCGTCATCGCCCGCCAAGGAGAGCCGTAGCGCCCCGTGCAGCATTCGGAAGCTCTCGTCCTCCGCGTGGGACAGCCGGTGCGGCATCGGACCGGGTCGGCCGAGCGCGTCGCCCATCGGAATCGTCCCAACGAGTGGGACGTCAAGCAACTCGGCGTACTCCTCCGGGGATGTGATGCGTCGGTTGAACTGCTCCCTCAGCAGCCCGAGCAGTAGGCCGACCAGTAGGCCGCCGAACAGCGCGATGAGGCCACTACGCTTCGGCTTGGGGGACGAGGGGGTGGACGGCGCAGTTGCGGTTTGGACGATCTGCGCGTTGCCGGTTTGCACTGAGGCGAGGGTGGCGAGATCTGCTGCGCGGTTCTGCAGCGTGACGAGTTGCAGCTGCAGCGGGGTCAACAGCGCAGGGTTCTGAGAGGCGGCGCTTCCGGGCTTTGGCGTCGAGTTGGGCTGTTGCCTGAGCTGGTCGATCTGTTTGACGACGATGTCACGCGTGGCCGAGATCGCCTTCTGGTCTGAGTCGCGACGAAAGTTGATGTACTCCTGCGCGAACTGATTGGCCACTGTCGCGGCAACAGTGCCATCCGCGTGAGTGGCCGATACCTCCGCGACATCGGACTGCCCTCGAGGTTCGAGATTGATCGCGCGTTCGACCTGTTGAGGGCTGAGGGCACCCTTGAGCGCTGCCGCCGTGTTCTGCGCGATGACCGGAAGCGAAACCAGTTGGAGATTGGTCTCGGCGCTGTGATCGGTGGCCTGTGGCGGAGCACCGAGGCTGAGCAGCGCCTGGCCGGCGTTCGGCTGGCCGAAGAGGAGCGCGGCGGTCGCCGTATAGCGCTTCTCCTCCCGCAGCGAGAGGCCGATTGCGGCACCGACTGCGATCGCGCAGCACGCGAGGATGACCCACGCTTGGCGGCGCAGGATCGACAGAACCTGCCGTAGGTCTACGCCGCTGGTTTGGTTTTCAGGCAAGAAATGATCGGGGGCGTCCGGGCACGCCTTCAAGGACGGAACTGATGAGCTGCACGCCGCCGCGCGGATCCGCGGGAGGGCTCGGAGTGGTGCGACCGCGAGCGGGAGTCTAGCAGCGCTGCAATCAGCAAAAGGGCCTCGTCAAGATACTCCGGACCGCATGAGGCGTCACTCAGCGCGGCGCACCCCCGAGCTGAGGGCGGGTCATGTGGGGATCGGGTGCCGCGCGCTGCGTCACGTGCTGCCGTGCCGTTGCCCATCCGGCGAGAAACCAGAGGATTGAGGCACCTGCGTAGTGGGCGCCCTTCAGCCAGCCGCTGAGGCTGACCACGAGACAGCCGAAGGCCACGAGAACCAGTACGTCGCGCGAGCGCCGGTACTCCTTGATGACGCGCGACAGCACGACAATCACGACGTACAGATAGAGCACGCCGCCGATGACGCCGAGAGCCAGTAGGGCATCGGTGACGTCGAACTCGCTACTTGTGTTGCCGGCAGATGAGAGGCGTGTACTTGCCAGGTTTCCGTTCGCGGTGCCTCGACCAAGCGGGTGACTCACGCCCTCGACGAAGCCGTTGTAGATCAGGGAGATATGTGCTGGGAGCGTGGACTTGTCAGGGTTGAATGGGTCTGAGTAGCCGGCCGCTTGCCGGGCGACCCCCGCGTTCGTTGAACCTCCCGCTACGGACGCGAGCGTATCCGACAAGGTGGAAAGGGCGACTAGAGACAACCCGATGCCGAGAATCGCGACGGCGACCGCAAGCCGTCGGTTGCGAATCCTGATGGCAGTGATGAGGATGATGCCGAGGAGCGACAGAGCGATTCCGCTGCGCGCTCCGGAGAGCACCAGCGCCGTGAACAACAGGGGGAGTGTGAGCAGGGCGACCGGCTTGCCGTGAGCACCGAACGCCAGAGCGGCAACGGTCCCCATTGCAAGGATCTGCTTGTACTCGGCCGAGTTCGTCAGCATCCCGAAGCCCCGGACCTCATTCTCCGCGATGTATAGCGAGGCGATGTTCGATATCGCGATCCAGTCCTTGTCCCAGCTCGGAAAGCCGATCTCCGTTTGCGCCAGCCCATAGAGAGCGGCGATGACGCTGACCCCAAGCAGCCCGTACGCGACGACGCGGACGTGTGTCCGATCGGTGAGCTCGCGTCCGACGAGAAACCACACCAGCGGAACGGCGAGGAAGAGGAGGCCGCCGAGGGCCGGGACGATTCCCGATCCGCTTGGGTTAAAGACCTGAAGCGCCATCAGCGCCAGCAGCGCGATGACGACGCGAACGAGGCGATCTTCGTCGGGCCGCCGCCCGGCCACGAGGTATGTGCGCGCGAGAAGTGCGGTCGCGACCAAGGGCCCGACGAGGAGGAGGGGATCGAACTCCGCCCATCCCGCGCTCTCGATGAGCATCCGCCGTATCAATGCGAGGAAGCAGAGAAAGCCCAGCGTGATCACGGCGATCGTGCGTGGCCAGGAGATCGCTGCCGTTATGAGGACGAGCGTGATCGTTGAAGCGAAGAACAGTCGGTAGCTCTCCGGTAGCGCGACCGCGACGGATGCGGTTCCAAAGGCGAGAACGGCCGCAGCGGCACCCATTGCGGCGGCACCTACGCTGGGTCGCGGCAATGCGAGGAAGCGAACGTTCACGTGGCAGTCGCCCGTAGCTGCGCATAGAGCTCGACGTAGCCGTCGACCACTGGATCCCAGCCGTACGCAGCCGACGCATCCAGCGCAGCGCGCCCCATCTGCCTGCGCTCCTCGGCATCGTTCAGACGCACGAGTGCGTGCGCAACGCTGTCGGCGTTCGGCTCGATCGTGTGGCCGGTGAGTCCGTCGACAACGATCTCCTCAGCACCGCTGACGCGCGTGTTCACGAGCGGTAACCCGCAGGCGGCTGCCTCGAAGGTAGCCATCGAGAACGTCTCGTACGACGTGGGGAGCACGAACGCGTCGCCGGCAGCCATGTAGCGCTCCGGATCGCTGACTGCACCGGCGAAATGCAGTCGGTCCCGGACGCCACGGGCGGCCGCGCGCTCCCGTGCAGCCACGGCGTCGCCGCCGCCCACCACGAGCAGATGCCAGCCGATCGCGTCTGGCAGCGCATCGATCGCATGGGGAAGACCCTTCCTTTTCCACTCGCCACCCACGAATACGCCCAGAAGGCAGTCGGGCGGAATGCGAAGCTCGCTCCGGACAGCGACTCGCGCCTCCGCGCTCGGACGAAACAACGTCCGGTCGACGCCGTTGGGGATCACCGTGACCGCACCTTCGTACGTGGGGAAGAACTTCAGAAGCTCGCGACGAGCGCCGGCCGAGACGGACGAGAGGTGCCGTGTCCGGGAGCGACGGAAGCAGTATCGCTCGCCGAGCAACGCCATGCGCGCTCGAATCTGCGCGTTCACTGCGTACAAGAATCCCTTGCGCCGCTGACGCAGTGTGTCGAAGCGGTCCGCGTATGCGTGATGGCAGAAGTGGACGGTCGAAAGATCCGCGCGGGGGATGACGATCGCTCCGGTCGTGTGCAGAAGCCCTCTTCCGTGCCGGCGCACCGCGATCGATCCGAGGGCGAAGAACGCAGGGTACGCGAGCGGCGAGGGCCGGCTCGGCGTGCGCACCCGGACGATTCTGAGGCCCGGCCGTGGGACAAGGTCGCAGCGTCGTGCGACCACGGTCACCTCGTGCCCTCGATCGAGCAGACCGCTGATGAGCTTGAAGAGCTGGCGCTCCATGCCGCCGGTATTCGCGACGGAGTGGGCAGCGACCGTGACGATCGTGCGGGCTCGGGTCACGTCCCCACCTCACTCCTGGTGGCCAGTCGGGTGAGCTGTCCTTCGAATTCGCCGACCATGCGCTCGACAGTGAAGCGATACCTGTACTCAGCGAGTGCCGCATCGGCCAAGAGCGCTCGGTGGTCGGGCTCATCGACCAGCTGGGTGATCGCCGCCAGGAAGTTGTCGACCGTGGCCTCCTTCACCAGCAACCCTGTCCTGCTGTGTTCGAGGATCTCCGACGGACCGGCGCAGTCGACGGCGATCGTGGGGACGCCGGATGCCATTGCCTCGAGGACGACCAAGCCGAACGGCTCGTCCGCGGACCCGAGCACGAAGACATCGAACAGCGCGAAGAACAGGTCGACGTCGGGCTGTTGTCCGACGAACGAGACGCGGTCGGTGAGCCCGGCCTCTCGCACCGAACGGTGCAGTGCCTCCTCATATCCGGGGGAGCGCCCATGGGCGGTGGCTCCGGCGACGACGAGATGGACGTCGCGTCCGGCGTCGATCAACCGGCCCACCGCTTGTGCGACGAGATGATGGTTCTTCCAAGGCTGCATGCGGCCGACGCAGCCGATGACCGTGCGGTTTGGCGGGATCGCCAGCGACCGCCGAAGCTCGGTCAGCTCGTGGGCTGTGACGGTGCGCGGAGCGGTCACGCCCGGATAGATCACGCAGCAGGGACGACGTGGCCTCAGGAGGCGTCGTTGCTCCCGCGCGACGTACCGGGACGAGCACGCGATCTCCCTCGCGGGAAGCGCCGTTGCGAGGAACGGCAGCCAGCTTCGCGTAGGGATCTCGAGCATCCACCAGGTGTTCACGAGACCTTCGCTTCGCAGGCTGGCCAGTCCTCCGTAGAGCTGTGGCTTCGAGCCCCAGCTAAAAAGGACATCGGTGCGCTCGCGCTGAACATGCCGGCGCAGACCACGCACCGTGCGCCCGAAGGCTCGGACGTCGCGCAACCGTCCGGCTGGCGCGACCCACGTCGGGATACCTGCCCGGGCGACCTCGCCGACCATCGGGCCGTCTTCGAGGAAGACCACCTGCACGTGAAAGCGCATTCGGTCCAAGGCTTGGAGGATCGTCAGCAATCGGTGCTCGGCTCCTCCGAGCCGTGCTCCCCACGGAGCGAGGATCACGACGCGAATCGGTTCGGCGTCCGGGGTTGAGGTCGTGCGAATCAGAATTGCTTCGGGAGTCGCGCCCGCGCCAGGACGATTGGACTCTGGCGCACCATGAGTCGGCTGAACTCTACGTCGTCGGCCGAGGTGCTTCCCTCCGTCGGCGTGCCCATGACCCGCTGGCTGACTCCGATTTGCAACGAGCGCGAACGCATCAACCGGTGTCGCAGGTTGTAGCGATCCATCAGCTTGAGTACGAATCGGAGGCGGTTGCCGCGAGCGTACTGCCCGTACAGCATCACATCTGTGAAATGGTGGCCGAGCAGCGCCTCGAAGCCGCCAGCGGTCAGGACATTGACGTGGTACGCATAGTGCTCCCGGCCTGTGACGAGCTCGTGCAGGCGCTCGAGCTCGGCGTTAGGAGAGCTCATCAGCAGCGTGCCGCCCGGCACGAGCGCTCGCTGGATACCGTCGAGCAGTGCTCGGTGGTCGTCAATGTGCTCGAGAACCTCGAAGCACGTCACGAGGTCGAAGCTTTCAGGGGGCCCTGGAAGGGACCGGACGTCGGCCTCGACGAACGTCAGATTGGGGTGCTCGTAGCGGTCGCGAGCGTGCTCGACGGCCGCTGGGGAGTAGTCGACGCCGACCACGTGCTTCGCGCTCTCTGCCATGAGAGCGGCGCCGTAACCCTCGCCTGAGCCAACGTCGAGAACACGGTTCCCGCGGGCCAGCGACAGCGCAAAGCGATACCTAGCGACGTGCCAGGCATACTGAGCTGGCGATCCCCAGGGAACAACGCGCTCTGCCTCGACTTCGCGCAGCGAGGCAGTCGGCTTCATCGCGCGGTCCCTTCGTTGCGGATGCCGATCATCACGACGCTTCGGTGGGTGAGCGCCGGGAACCTACAGCGAATTCCGCTGGGCCAGCGCCGCCCACCGGTCAGTGGGATGAGGTCCACTCCGCCATAGCGCGTCGAAACGGACAGACCCTCTTCGACGAGGATGGTGCGTACCACATGAGGCAAGACCGGAGTGAGATGTGGCTGGTTGTCGGGTCGAAAACTCGTGAGCTGACCGCGAACCACGAGTTCCAGGCGGTGTCGCAGGTTGGCGACGTGTGGAGTCGTGACGACTAGCCGGCCGTGGGGACGCACGAGGCGCGCCGCTGCGCGCAGGATGGTCCAAGGGGACTCCAGATGTTCCATCACCTCGACCATGAGCACGCGATCAGCGCTCGATACGGTGGGAAGCGCGACCTCGGCCGGTCCGGTGACCGCTTCGACGTCGCCGAGCAGATCCTCGTCCAGCCAATTGATGACGTCCGTGCCTCGAAGGCTGCTCGGCTCGTGACGATCGCGCACGGCTCGAAGCAATGCACCAGTCCCGCACCCGATATCAAGCCAATCCAGCCCAGGACGGGCCCCGGCCGCGTCGAGCGCAGCAGCTTGTATGTCGCGGCCCGAGATCCCCTGTGAGGGTCGTTGTCTGGCGGCTGTGGGGCTAGCGCTGGTCATATGGGCGTGAGGCGGCACCGGAACACGCAGATCTTGGGACGACGACTGCCGTGCGCCACGATAACGTGTCGCCCCACATTGCCGAAATTCTACGTCTGGCGCCAGGTATCGCAGCAGCCAACCATGTCGTTGCGCTGTGGCCATGGGGCGCCGATAACACCGCGGTTGGCGTCTATCGGCCATGATCGGCTCGAGAGCTGTGGCGTCAGCCCTGCGGTCTACGAACTGATGAAACATGAAAATCGCAGCTAGTGGCCTGCTCGCCGCTCAGAGTGGCAGCGTTGCGTCAGCTGGGTTCCAGCTCATGCAAGAACTACTCGCACGCGGGCACGAGGTCGATTTCTTTTCACGCCCCTGCTTCGTGCCGGGTGACATATTTGCCTCGCAAAGCAGTTTCCGATATGTAGACTGCGATACCGCGGGGCCGGGCTACGTCGGCACGACGCTCTGGGGTGCTGGTCGGCTTGCCCGGTCCGCGGTTGACATCGCGGACCGGCATGCATATATGCGTGGTGTCACCCAGCGGATCCTGACTGAGCAAGCCGCCAGGAACTACGATGTCGTCCTGTTTCTCGGTCAGTGGGCGTACGGGCCGGTTCCCGGTGTACCCGTAGTCAGTTGGGTGCAGGGGCCGCCAGGAACTGACGTGCGATCGGTACTACGCCATCGCGCAGCGATCAAGGCGCGGTGCGGAACGTCAGAGTACGCAAGGCTCCGTGCGTACTCCCTCTACCGCAGCTCCCCGCTCGGGCAACCATCGTTCACCGCAAGTGACATGGTCATTTGCGGTAGCAAGGATTCATGTCGGACATTGGCGGACACGTACGGTGTGCGCATGGAGCGTCTCCGCTCACTTCCCTATCCAGTTGACCTTGCACAGTTCTGCCCGGGTATGAGGCCGGTCGCCACCGCGTCGTACAGGCTCCTCTGGGTGGGCCGCGTCGTCCCTCGAAAGCGTCTGGACCTCTTCCTTGATGCGAGCCGGAAGCTGTGCGATGCCGGATGGAACCTCTCCCTTGACGTGATCGGAGGATTTCCCTTCGCACGCGGCTTGTCGAGCGTGCTCTCCGAGTTCCCTTATCCGGAGCGTCTCAACTATGTTGCACATCGCGAGCGAGAGCAGCTACCGGACGTCTACCGGCGGGCCACCGTGCTGATACAGCCAAGTGAGGAGGAGAACTTCGGATCGTCCGTCAGCGAAGCTTTGGCCTGCGGTACCCCTGTCATCGTGGGGCCCGGCAACGGGACCCGGGATTATGTTGACGCAGGAGGCATCATGTTTGATAAATACAGCTCATCATCGGTCGCGCATGCCTTGCAAATGCTCCTCGCTGGATACGATCAGCGCGAAGGCGATCTCAGGGCTGACGCTCGCGCCGCTGCCGAGCGACACTTCGCGCTCGACCACGTGGCGGATGGCCTTGAGTCGGTGCTCGCGGAAGCGATCGAACGTGCAACGAGTCAACCGCGACACTAGGACCCACGCTGCCGAGCTCGGTCCGGTGTGGCTCGGTCACGCGCCTACGGTTGCCTCAACGTAGAGGCTCTCCGAGGCGCGTGCTACCAGATCGATCGCGAGTTCGGGGAGTCTTGACTCGCCAAAGGCGCAGTTCCTGACATCCTCGAAGCCGCTGCGCAGCAGGCATTCCCGCAACGTGTCGAAGTCGTAGGAGTAGCGGTGCTGGCCGCCCTGCCGGAAATGCGCATTGACCACCTCCATCGGGGTGGCATAGCCGTCATGCCCGTCGAGCAAGGGGCTGAACGCGCGGAGGTGATCCCATCCTCCCGCGGCATACGCGAGCAGGTACTTACGGCCATCTGGAACGACAATCCGGATGATTCCGTCGGCTTGTAGGATTCGTCGGCACTCGGCAAGAAACACTGGGACCTCGTCGTCATAGTCGAGATGTTCCATCAGGTGCTCGGTGAAGACGGCTTGTGCACACGATGCTGGTAACGGAATGTGCCTTCGACAGTCGTAGACGCATGTAACCCCCGGCGCCAGTGCGCTGTCGACGTTGACCCATCCGGGCTTGCCGTGGCGGCCACATCCAAGATTCACGAAGAGATTCATGCCGGGCTTGAAGCGCGGATCAATCCGCCTGTGCATCATTCGCGAGCGTGTCATTGCCAGCTCGTAGCGGACCACCTTCACGGCATGCAAGGGAACGCTCCTGAGTAGAAGTCGGTAAGGGAGCCGGTTCCTTCGCAAGAGTCGACTAGCCGGCATGATCGTCGTGCCTCACGAACGCGGTGGCGGAATGCGCATAAACAGATGAACTCGGGATGTGGTGGAATCCTTCGGATTCGAGAATACGTACAATTTGTAGGTCGTCGACGGTGTGCGTGTGAATTTCGATGATGAGCGCCCGCACCTGGTCCAGCCAAGACCTGTCGCCGTCGAGAAGGGCGTCCTCCGCACCCTCGATGTCGACTTTGAGCAGATCGACCGCGTCAACCCCAAGGTGTGCAAAGACGGATCGGATGCCAAACGATTTCACGGCGCGACCGTGATGAGCAAGATGGCCAACGTTTGAATGAACGGCGTCGTGGAAGTAGGCGGTGCCCTCCGGTGGGCCGACGACTCCCTCGATCACCTCGCCGGCGATCCCGTTCAGCGCGAGGTTCTGTCGGGCGAGTGCGGCGTTGGCGGGCACCGGCTCCACCGCCACGAGACACTCGCTGCCGTAGTGCGACGCGAGGTAGACACTGGTCAATCCGATGTTGGCGCCGAGGTCGACGATGGTCTTCACGGAGCCGAGGTCAGCAGGAAAACGGTATGTTTGATCGAGCCAGACCTCACGGACGCTCTGGAGGTCGCCACGGTTGAGCCGGTATCGCAGTCGAACGCCATCGCTGAGTCGTATCGTCCTCAGTTGACTGCGTCGTGGACCCTGGCACGACTCCGGCAGCCGTTGGAGGAAGACGTCAGCACTCCACCGCGCGACCGAGCGCCAGTCGGCCCGCGCGCGCTGGCCTGCCAGTAGCTCCTTTGATACACCCTTGATGTTCGTCCGCGAGGGGAGATGCACGGTCACCAGCATACGGCAGGACTCGCGCTACCCGGCAGGCTGCGAATCCTTCGTGATCCACGAATGGACGCCGAGCGCTCGGCCTGCGACAGAGCCGGCGAACGCCTCGACGGTTCGCCATCGCCGTGCGGGCAGGAGCGCCACCAACAGGAGGAGCCCAGGGTTGCGCTTCGTTCCGCACAGCACCGCCCAAGCAAGGTAGAGTCCGCGCCGGATCGCGGGGAGGTACTCCAAGACAGCGATGGTCTCATTGTGAGACTCGTCACGAATGGCATCGAATTGCCAAGTGGTGCGCGGGTCGCCTGCGGCGCGTATGGCAGGATGGTGGTCAACCAGGACCGCGGGATCGTAGACGAGTATACCGCCCGCCGCGCGGATGCGCAGCGAGATCAGCATGTCGTTGTGAACCTGTGCGCCCGTCCCCCTGAGTCGCGCGTCGAATCCGAAGCGCCGCACCCAGGCAGTCCGGAAGGCCATGTTGGTGCCTTTGAGCACATCGACGTGGCGAGCTGTCCCGGTTCCACGGTGATGGTTGCCGACTACGCGGCCTTGGAAGCGCACCAGTCCAACCGTTTCCTGTGGAGTGCGGAACGATCCGGTCACCACATCGCGCCCGCCGACGCCTGCTACCGTGGGGTCGGCGAAATGGGTCAGCATGTGCTGCAACCAGTCCGTGCGTGGGGCGGCGTCGTCGTCGGTGATTGCGGTGATGTCCGAAACGACGGCGCGGAGCCCGCTATTTAGTGCGGCTACCTGGCCGGGTGCGGTGACGATCACCTCGGTGATAGGCAGGTTCTGCGACGCAGCCGCAATCACCTGCCGGGTCTCATGATCGTCGGCTCGGGCAACCACGACGACCTGCGCGGGAGGACAGGTCTGTCCGTCGAGCGCGCGCAGACAGCGGGTGAGGTCACTCGGGCGCCGAAAGCTGGGCACGAGCACCGAACACGAGGGTCTAGAGTCTTCGCTCAACGATCGGATCGTAGTGCGCCCTGGGATCCGCGTCCTCCGACCGACTACCCAGATCCCCGTCATCTCTGATCTAAGCCGTCGCAAGGTCCTTTCGACGGGCGGCAGTCTGCTGGTGGCCCAGATCGCGACGGCGCTCAGCGGCATCGTCACGGCCCGTGCCCTGGGTCCAGAAGGGAAGGGGGTGGTGGCGGGCGTGATGGCCTGGCCCCAACTTTCGGCTTGGGTCCTCCTGCTCGGGTTGGGCACGGCGACATCGCTGCGCGTAGCTGAGACGCGGGACGGTTCGGTCTCGGAGGCCTTGGGCAACACGGTTGTGTACTGCCTCACGGTTGGCGTCCTGGGCACGGTGGTCGGGTACGCGGTGCTACCGGGGGCGCTGGAGCACCTAGGGCCGGATGCTCGCGCAACGGCGCACCTGGCGTTGCTGGCCATCCCGATCTCGATGTTCACGGAGGTCCTGGCGGGCATCTGCCTCGGACTCGGCCGCGTGCGCCGCTACAACACGGCGCGAGTGGTGGGCGGACTCACCGTTCTCGTGGCGAGTCTGGCGCTTGTCATCGCGGATTCGGCAACGCCCCAGACCGTCGTACTGGCGACGATGAGCGGTGGCCTCGTGGGCGCGACGATCGCGGCTGGCGGCCTGCCGTGGCGGAGAATCGGGGTGTCCCTGGCGAAACTCCGGCGTGATCTGGCCTATGGACTTCGTGTGTTTCTTACGAGCATGCTCAATTTGATCAATGTCAGGCTTGACATCCTGCTCATGACGGCGTTCGTCTCCGGCAGCGAGATCGGCTACTACACGATTGCCAACAACGCAATGCTCCCGATCACGGTCGTCGGGACGACCATGGCGACGCTGATAATGCCCGCGATCGGACGCGCCAGGGCTGACCGGGCCGGAGAGGCATCCGAGGACGGGTCTCTCATTCGACGGACGGCGGCCCGGTATGGACTTCTCATGCTGATCGTCGCTGCAGTCGTCGCCGCCGCTGCGCCGTTTGCACTGCCATTCGTGTTCGGTCAGGCGTTCGAACCCGCTGTCGTGCTTGTATGGATTCTGCTGCCGGGTTTCGTACTGCGAGGCTACGCCCACATTGTCGATGCCGGACTCATCGGCATGCGCAGACCGTGGGTCGGGAACCTTGCACAAGGCGCCGGCGTGCTCATCACTGCTGCCATGCTCCCGTTCCTGCTTCCAAAGTACGGAGCCCAGGGTGCCGCGATCACGTCGACCTGCGCGTACTCAGCCTCGGCGGTCATCAGTCTGTGGGCGCTCGGCCGTGTGCAGCGCATCGCATCCAAACAGACGATTTCGACACCGTTGGCGCCAATAGGCACCCCCGAGCTGGATTCCACGGAGATCGCTGATGTCCGCGACGTTCAACCTGATCCCGGAACGAGGAGCTGAAGCGTGGACTATCGTACGCGACGCGGTGATGATGAGGTATGGGCCGCTATTCCCAAATCGATATGACATGAACACAACCCCAACAGTCAGGGATCTCGTGTATGACGTGGGCATCCATAAAGGTGAAGACACGTCGTACTATTTGGCGAAGGGCTACCGCGTGGTCGCGTTCGAGGCGGACCCAGCGCTTGCGGAGCTATGTCGTTCGCGCTTTCGGGCCGAACACGCAAGTGGCCAATTCGATTTGATCGAGGGCGCCATCGATGACGGTGGATCTGAGACGGTGCGGTTCTACCGCCACCCGACCATCTCGGTCTTCGGGACCACTGACGCGGAATGGATGCGCAGGAACTCACGCTTGGGGGAGAGCACGGCCATCGAGGTTCCCAGCATCGACTTTGCCGCTTGCATCCGCTCTACGGGGATGCCTCATTTCATGAAGGTCGACATCGAAGGCGCTGACCGGTTGTGCTTCGAGGCTCTGCGTCGGTTTGTGGCCCGCCCGCAGTTCGTGTCGATGGAATCGAGCAAGGTCAGCATGGCGGACCTGATCGAGGAATTCGAGTTGCTCGAGAGCCTTGGGTACGACAGGTTTGCTGTGGTCCAGCAGGCAACCCTGAACGGACGTGTGCTCGAGACCTCGCGTCTTACCGGCGATCCTCTGCGGTACCGACTCGACGCGGACTCGTCGGGGCCGTTCGGTGAGGATGTCGGCCCATGGCTGGCACGTCCCGAGGCGATTGCTGCGTATCGCCGGGTCTTTCGCCGGTACCGGGTGTTCGGAGACGCGTCACCGATTCGGAGGACGCGGGTCGGCCGCCGCCTGCTCGGGGAACTGTCGAAGGTTCTTGGGGTGCCGTTGCCGGGCTGGTTCGACACGCATGCGCAAGTTGCTGCCGACTATTCCTGCGACGGCGACTCACCGTAGGTGACCGTGCTGGACGTCCTGGTCATAGCACCCGACTTTCCTCCCGCGCGTGGTGGCATTCAAGCACTTATGCTTGGCCTCGTACGGCATGTGCCCGAGGCGACGTTTCGAGTAGTGACCTTTGACCATCCGGATGCGAAAGCGTTCGACGCTGACGGGCCCTCTGACGTCGTTCGCGTTGCGACGCGGGCGACCCCCCGCCAAGCTGCCGTCACTGCGCTGAACGTCGCGGCGGTCCGCGAAGGCTACGCGCGGCGTCCCGATGTCGTGCTCAGCGGCCACGTCATCTGCTGTCCAGCCGCGGAGGCCATCCGACGCCCGTGGCTTCAGTATGTCTATGCAAAGGAGGTAGCGGCTAGGCCGCGGCTTGCGCGCTATGCGGTAGGCCGGGCTGATGCGACCGTCGCGATCAGCCGCTATAGCCAGGAACTGGTCCTCCGTTTGGGTGCCTCGCCCGATCGGCTTCATCTCGTCCCGCCGGGCGTCGATCAGTCACGAGCCGCCACTCGGCCTTCCGAGGCTCGGGAACCCATCATCCTGACCATCTGCCGGCTCGAAGACCGGTACAAGGGCGTTGACGTCCTCATCCGGGCCCTGGATGTGGTCAGAGCCCGCGTTCCGGATGCGCGACTCGTGGTGGTCGGTGCCGGTCCGTTGCGTGCCTGGCTATCAGAGCTCGCGTCCGCCGAGGGCGTCGCCGAGCACGTGCTGTTCACGGGCGCCGTGAGCGACGAGGAACGCGATAGCTGGCTCGAGCGGGCGGCGGTGTTCGCGATGCCATCCCGGCTCCCACCTCAAGGGCTGGGAGGGGAGGGCTTCGGGATTGTCTACCTGGAAGCGAGCGCGCGCGGTCTCCCAGTCGTTGCGGGATGCACCGGGGGCGCTCCGGACGCCGTGTCTCACGGCAGCACGGGCCTTCTCGTCGATCCCACGGATCCGTCTGCCGTCGCGGAGGCAATCAGCTCGATTCTTGCGTCAGGCGAGCTTCGCGACAGGCTCTCGTTGAACGGCCCCAGCTGGGTTGAGCAGTTCGCGTGGCCGCGTCCCGCCGAACGGGTCGGAGAGCTGTTGCGCTCGATCGCAGGCTGAACTCCACGTGATGCTCGTCAGCCTCCGAGCGCCTTCCCGTGGCCCGAACGCAAGCAGACCACAACGACCAGTGCAACGGTGACGCCCACACCGTCCGCGCCAGCGACCCTCGCGACGAGCCCCATCGCGTCCCCGGCTCGTCCAAGACCCAGGCGCCCAGCCCGCAACGCGCCCTTCTGCCTGCGATGGCTACAGCGCTAGAACCTCGCGGTGGATTGAGCTAAGACCACCACAACGAGGGCTACTCGATCTGCTCGGGTGCTGCGGAGTCGACGTATGCCGCGCCGACGGTCTCTGCTTCGGCCAGCATGACAGTCCGGCCTCCTGAAAGCCAGAGTATTCGGGAAGCAAGTCGCTCAACGGTAACCAGATCGTGACTCGCGATCACTACTGTCGCACCTGCGTTCGCAAGCGTTTCGATACGTTTCAGCGAGCGGGCCTGAAAGCCGGCATCACCTACCGATAGCACCTCGTCAATCAGCAGGATCTCGGGGACGTCGTCGGTAACGATCGAAAACCCGAGGCGTGCGAACATCCCTGTCGAGAAGGCTCGGACGGGCGAGTCGAGGTAGTTCGACAGCCCGGCCCACTCGGCGATCGGGATCACCCGGCTTCGCATCTCTGCCGGCCGGCGGCCAAGCAGCGAGCCGAGCAGCACGATGCACTCGGCGGTCGTCATGTCGATATCGAGCCCCGCGCCGATCCCAAGCACGGGAGTCATGCGGCCGCGGACCACGATACGGCCGACCGTCGGCTGCAAAACGCCCGAAATGACGCTCAGGAGCGTGGACTTTCCGGCGCCGTTGTGTCCGACCACCCCGATGACCTCGCCCGGTCGGAGCTCGAACGACACGTCGCGCAGAGCCCACACGCGCTGGTACTCCATGTCACGGCGCGCAGTCCGGATGAACAGCTCCTTGATGCTGCCCGCCGGATGCAGTGCTCGCTGATAGTCGACGCCCACGCCGTCGACGCTGATCGCGGGGGCGGTCACGCGAGGTGAATCTGGCTCGACTGCCGCAATTTCGTGAACACGGCCGCACCGGCGACGAGACTCGCAGCACCGTATCCGATCATCCCGGCGATGTCCGCAGGCGTTCCTAGCGACTGCTCGTAGAGCGCCGCTCGGAAGCTGTCGACGTAGCACGTCAGCGGATTGATCTCCACGATCCAGCGGTAGTCCGTGGGCACTATCTCCAGGGGATAGATTACGGGAGCCAGGTAGATGACGAGCGTCAAGAGGATTCCAAGCAGCACGATCGCATCAGGAAAGCGCACCGCGACCGGTGCCACGAGAAGGCCTAGGCCAAGTGCGAAGACCGTCGCGAGGATCGCCGGGACCACAAGTAGCGGCATCCAGAGTGATACCCCAGGGCCGACGATGATCATGATCAGGATGAGTGGTACGAGGCTGACGGTGAAGGCGATCAGCATCTCCGCCGCTTTGGCCAGCGCGAAGAGCTGGGGCGCAACTCGTATGCGCGCGAGCAACGCGCCGTTTGCTCCAAGCACCGAACCGACCCCGAGGATGGTGTTGCGGACCAGTGCCGCGATGATGAGGCCCGCCAAGAGGTAGACGACGTACGGGGCTCCATCGGTGCTAAACCGGAACAGCTGAGAGAAGACGGCCCAGAGCACCGCCATCTCCAGCATTGGCGCCAGCAAGGTCCACCACACCCCCAGAAGCGAGCGCCGGTACCGGACGTGCAGTTCGCGACGAATGAGCAGCCCGACGACGTCGCGCCGCTCCCAGACCATTCGTGCGTCACCGACGATGGACGCAGCTCGCGCCGAATCGTAGGTGACGCCGCACGCCGGTTCAGCGGGCATTGCACTGCAGCACGACGACGTCCTGGTAGTCCACGGCGGATGTCTCGCCGCGCCAGAGTCCTGGCTTCACCTCGCCGTCGAGCGCGAGCCCAGCGACGGCTGTCGCCTCGTAGAACCACGCAGCATCGAGCCCGACGGCCCATTCCGGCTGGTGGGCGACCGCGGTCATCGCGTGCCTGCCCATCGGGACATCGAAGATCACTTCCGCGCGATTCGTGGCCATGCGGAGTCGGCTGACGTTGTCGAGCAGGAACACGGTGACGAATGCCCGCCCGGCCGGTCGCAGGACGCGCCGGATCTCGTGCAAATAATGTGCCACCGCTGCCTCCTGCATGTGAGTGAACACCGAGGCCAGCAGGACGATGTCAAAACTCGCATCCTCGTATGGAAACCGGAGGCTGTGGGCGTCCACGCGGCCCCGCGGACGATAGACGCCGTTCTGTGCCTCGATCGTGGTGAAGCGGAAGTTCGGATGCTTCGTCGTGATGTTCCGGCGACACCAGCGGATGCCCTCGTCTACGACGTCGAAGCCGTCATATGATCCATCGCTTCCGAGGGCCGTTGTCAGGGGAATCGCCATCCTGCCGATACCGCAGCCAACGTCGAGCACGCGGCTGTCGGGACGGAGTCCCGCGTAGTTGACGAGATGATCGTGGTAGCGCCTGCCGATCTGTTCGAAGTCCCCCCCTCCGACGAACCACATCCGCCGGGGCGGGAGGTGCCCATCGCGATGGAGGATCCGATTCCAGAGGTCCTCCGCGGCGTACTGCTTCGCGTAGTGCGCTGCGAGGGGCCGATCGGACCGCTTCGCCGCGATCACATAGGGGATCGCGATCACGTGCTTGATCCACTGCCGGGGCGAAGCTGCTCGGCGGATGATCTGCGCTGCCCCCGCGTGCCGGTTCACCGAGCACCCTGCGCCACAGCCGGTCGCGTGAGGGCGATCATGACGGCGCGCTCCCTGTTGACGTAGGCGGGATTGTGACTCGGCGAGGCCGATGCGATCCGGACGTCCCGGAACCCCGCCACCCGACCCATCGTCAGCAATGCTGCCTCGTTGGGAACGAGGCTGAGAACCGAGCCGAAGCTCGCAAGCGGGTTGTCCTGCTGGTCCTCCTCAAACCATGCCGCGAAGCTCGCAGCCCGCTCGAAGTGAACGCCCGAACCGCCGTTGCCTGCCATGATCGGCATCCGCTGTTCGGTCAGCTGACTCTCTACGAGGCAGACTGTCTTCGTTAGGCTCCGGGCGACTCGCATCGCCGCCACCGGGTTCTCCAAGTGGTAGATGAGGCCGAGCATGAGGACGACGTCGAACCGGCCGAGATCAGGAAGGGCCAACACGTCTGCCTGCAAGAACTCCAGCCGAGCCGGGTGGATGCCGAGCTGGTCGCGGACGAGGTTCGCGCGACGGATGTTGACCTCCCGCACATCAACGCCGACGACGGAGCCCGCGCCGAGCTCGAGCATGCGATGCGCGAACCACCCCTCGCAACATCCGAGGTCGAGGACGCGCGCGTCCGGTCCCGCGTCGCCGATCGCCTGGGAGGCTGAGTCGGTGATGAGGTCCAGCCGGGTCTGATGGATGCTCTCCAGCTCACGCCGTTGAACCGTGTGCGTTACCCGTCCAGCAGAGCCGAGATCCCATGCGTACATCCACGGAGGATCAGCGGCGATCTCTCGTTCGAGCGCAGCCTGTGTCTCGGCTTGTGAGAGAACTGGCGCTGAAGGAGTGACCTCGTTGCCGGGAACCTGACCGAGGTGGCGCGCGATGTGGATCTTCGTGCGTAGCATCGCGACCTCTGCCTCGGCCGCCAGCGCTCTCTCGCTCCAGCTCTCGATCGTCGCGTCGGCGAGCTCGTCACGTGGATCGCCGATGGCGACCAGTGGCTCCAAAGGCGGCAGATCCGCGTCGCTGGCGAGCGCGACGGCGTAGACCTCGTCCGTGGCCGCCGTGGCACTGAGCTTCAGGACGTCGGCCCGGAACGATGAGGCGGGATCGATGCGCTCGTGCAGCGCCCGGTCCCCGACCAGCGAAGCGAGATGAAGCTGCTGCCCGAGCACGCGGACGTTCCTGAACTGCGCCCCGAGCGCGTCGGCGAGCTCACCCGTGGTGAGTTCCTTGAGGTGCCACGGGTTGTCCGGGGGATATCGGCCTCGGTTGGGCGTGGACATGAGCACGAGTCCGTCGGGCACCAGAACGCGGCGCATCTCCTCGAGCAGTGCGTCGTGCTCCACGATGTGCTCGATGACCTCAAAGCACACAGCGAGGTCGAAGCTCGCGTCGGCGTACGGAAGCTTGCGGATGTCGCCGATCGTGTAGCGGACACCATTTCCGTGATTACGCCGCGCGATCCCGATCGCCGATCCGTTGGCATCGACGGCGTCGACGGAGGCGGCGCCGGCGGCGGCCATGGCTGCGGCCCCATAGCCCAGCCCGCAGCCCACGTCGACGACGCGGCGACCGTTGGCGAGAGATGCGGCCAGCAGGTAGCGAGCCCGGTGCTCGATCGCGACTGCGTTCATGTGCGGGTAGCGAGGGTCATAGCGCTCTCCGCTGAGGTCGACCTGGTCGTAGGGATTCTCGCCTTCGACGAAGTCGCGCCAGCGAACGCTGCGCGCTAGGGAGGCGTGTCGGTTGCTGTGCGCGCGAGCCTTGATCTCAACGAGGTTCTCTCCCGCCTGTAACAGCGACAGGGGTAGCGACGTCGACCAGCCGGCTCGTGCCGCGCGAGGGTCGTTCAACGCTTCGGCGACATCGTCGCGGGCGGTCCCGGTCGGTACTACGAACTCTTCGCCCCTGTTGACACGAACGGTCACCGCGTCAATGCCCGACGGGTCGAATGCCCAACCCGACACTCGTAACGGCTCACCGACGTTCTCGTCGTCAGCCAGCGGCAGATCCCAGACGAGATGGATCGTCTCGCCGCCGGCCTTCCGCCGGAGCCGCCGGACGACGCGGCTAGACAGGTCGTGCACGAGGCTGATCCTAGATGATGCTCAGCAGATGTTGGCGATCTGCATTCCGGTCACGTCGTGGGGCGACTACGAGGCATACGCGCTCCCGGGCGTGGAGCGACTCGTCGCAGCCGCGCCGGACACCCTCGTGCTCGCCGAGACGAGCACCGGTTCCTATCAGGCCACCGTCAACGCGATGCTCGATCGGCTGGCACGAGTCCCGTCAGTTGACGCTGCGGTCGTCATCCACCAGGACGTCGAGATGCTCGACACCTCTGCCAGTCTCCTCGCAACGCAGTTCCGCAACGACCAGATCGCGATCATCGGGGCGATCGGCAGCACAGCTCGTGCTGGCCTGCGATGGTGGATGGGCGCGCCGCGGGGGCTGCGGATCGAGTTGCCTGAGCCGTTTCCGGCGATGGTGCTCAGCGGTGGCAGCGCGATCGTCGCCGCCGTCGACGGCGTGATGCTCGC
This sequence comes from Solirubrobacteraceae bacterium, assembly GCA_030690545.1. GTDB lineage: Bacteria > Actinomycetota > Thermoleophilia > Solirubrobacterales > Solirubrobacteraceae > CADCVQ01. Next base: position 20,763 of record JAUYGN010000056.1, on the reverse strand, counting down.
GTTCTCGCCTTGGGCTGTGCAGAACCTTCGCTTCGACGAGCGATTCGCGGACAACTTTCATGGCTACGACATCGACATCTGTCTGCAGGCGCAAGCCCACAACAAGCTCGTCGCCGTCGAAGACCTGCCATTGCGCCATTATCAGGTCGATGGACTACGTGGCGGTCGTGACACGACGTGGATCGCGGCAGAGATCGATATCCGCAAGAAGTGGGATCTTGCGGGCAGCCCGCCTGGGCTCGCGTGGACACGTGGACCCGCGGCGTGAGCGGGCGACCGGCGCTGCGCGGCCGCGAGGAGCCCGCGGGCCAGCTTGACGTCGGTCTGAACGCGGTGCAGGTCGGCTCGGGACTCGCCCTGCTCGTTCGCGGCCGGTTCGTGAGCGCTCGCAGGCAGGTGCCTTCGGGGTTGTTCGTCGACGAGCGTGCCTGTCCGCTGCGGGCTGCCCTCGGGGCTGGACTTGACTATCCGGGGTACGCTTGGGCGATCGTCGAGCTTGACCGCGCGGCTCCTGAGCGACTGCGGCTCGCAATGTCGTTCGGCGACGCCGGTCCAGCGGGAGAACGGGTGATCACGATCGGCCATGCGACGACCCAGCCCCCTGCCGTGCTGCGTGCGCGCGAGGCCCGGGTGGCCATCTGCATGGCCACCCACGATCCAGAGCCCGTGCTGCTCGAGCGCCAGTTGCGCTCCCTGGAAACCCAGTCGCACCGTAACTGGGTGGCGCTCATCAGCGATGATGCCTCGCGGCCTGACCGGCTGAACGTTCTACGTCAGCTCGTCGCACGCGACGAGCGCTTCGTCTTGCTGGAGCACGAGGATCGCGTCGGGTCCTACGCGAACTTCGAGCGGGCCGCGCGCGCGGTTCCGGCTTGGTGCACGATGGCGGCGTTCTGCGATCAGGACGACGTCTGGAGGGCTGACAAGCTTGAGCGGCTCGCGGCGTCGTTACCGCAGGATGGCGTGGTCTGCTCGGATGCGCGGATCGTACGTCCCGACGGCTCGGTGATCTCACCAACGTTCTGGACCACCCGGCGCGACCTGCCGACCGATGTACGGTCGATCCTGAACGCCAACTCCGTTCCCGGGTGCACCATGGCGTGGGACACACGTCTGCACGATGTCGTATTGCCGTTCCCGCCGCAGCTCGAGCACCTCCATCACGATGGCTGGGTCGCCGCCGCCGCGGCCGCGTTCGGTGGCATCCACAGGATCGACGAGCCGCTCGTCGACTATGTGCAGCATGACGGCAACGCGCTAGGGCACTCGGCCGCGGTCGATCGGAGGATCGGGCGGCTCAGCCACCGCGAGGTTCTCAGCCTTTTCGTGTCGGTGGGCTGCCGGCACACGCTATCCCGGCTGCAGATCGACACGGCCATCCGGCCCGAAGCCCTTGCTCGCACGCTGCGACTGCGCGCCCGTGCTTCGGATCGGCCGGTCTCACGCGAGCTGACCGAAGCGTGTCGTGTGGACGACGATTTCGACCGCATCCTGGATCACGTTGTGCGCGGAGCGCGTGCTTCGGTGCACCGTGGCTTGCGCGGGACCGAGCTTTCGGTTGCTCGCGGACTCTTGGCGAACCGGCTCTCGCGATCTCGGGCAGCAGGTGTGGTGGGCACGCTGCCGCTTCGAGCACGAGGGCGTTGAGGTCAGCCGACCTCATCTCCCGTACGTGCGGCGGCCGGTGCGAGACGGCCGCAGTGCCAGCAGGTCGACTGCCACGCTGCGGTGGCCGCTGGAGAAGCGCTTGTAGCTCCCAGTGCGCCACATGTCACGCACGACGCCTGTGCGTGCGACGGGTGACCTCGGAAGCTGCCGACGGGCGTCAAGATGGGCGATCAGCGCGTCGAGATCATCGGCGCAGCGCCGGCTGCGGGACGTGGGCGCATACCGGTCGAGCCCCTCGCGCAGGAGCGTTGCCGCGGCTGCGCGCCGCGCCAGCTCGCTGCGCCGGTGGCGACCCGGTCCCCCCGGCCGAACCACGTGGCTGCGGATAGTCCGCCGGGCCGGCAGGCCGACTTGCTGGTCTTCGTGAATCCGGTAATCGATCAGCGGCTCGGGGAGTGCGACGACGGCTCCCTGCGCCCAGCCGAGTCCCACCAGCCAACCGTCGTGCTCGAGGCCGACGGCACCGAGCGAAAGGCCACGCGGGAACGGCAGGGCCGCCGCCAGCAGCGCACGGGATATCGCGATCGTGCACCCCGGGACGAAGGGTGCCACGAGGGTGCGAAGGATCAGATCGGGGTCGTCGATCGTTCCGACGTCAGGCGCGGCGAACACCTCCCAGATCGTGGCACCAGTCGGCTGGCCGACGGCGTCGATCAGCCGTCCGTCGGAGTACACGAGGCTGGGCCGGTCGCCGGTCGCGAACTGCTCGACGATCCGGCTGAGGCGATTGGGGCTCCAGCGGTCGTCGTGGTCGCTCAGCAGCACGATGTCGGCGCTGCACGCCGCGAGTACCCTCTCGAAGCTGCGCGCCGAACCGATGCGCACGTCCGCGCTGAAGACCCATACCGGAAACGGTGCGTTGGCAGCGAAGCGACCCAGGATCTCGGCCGATGCGTCCGAGGACGCATCGTCGTGTACGAGCAAGCGCGTCGGCGCTCGCGTCTGGCCGGCGATGCTTTGGAGTTGCTCCTCCAGGTAGCGCTCACCGTCGCAGACGGTCATCGCCACGTCGACGGTCAGATCAGGGCGGTGTGCGAAGCTGTCCGAGGTCGGGATGATTGGGAGCAATGACCGCCCACGTGCCTAAGAAATTCGGTTCGGTCGGGTCTACCGCCTCGACCCGGAAGCGCGTCGGGCAACGATACTCCAGCGCTAGGTGACCGTTTGCGCCATCATCCCTGCGCTGTCGCCGGAGGGAGCAGCCAGTGTCGTCGAGGAGCTGGGGGACTCGGTCGATGTGGTCGTCGTGATCGACAACGCGGACGGCGCTGTTGGCGCGGCGCTCGCCAGTTGCTCACCGCGCGTATCCGTCATTCGCGCGGAGAGTAACCTTGGTTTCGGAGCCGCAGTGAATCTCGCGGCCAGAGGTACCGATGCCGAGTTGATCGTCATCCTCAACGACGATGTCGTGCCCGGCCAGGGCTTCATCGCCGCGATCACGGCGCCGTTCGCGGACAGCGACGTACATCAGGCGGCATGCTGTCTGCTCGCCGATGGATCGGGAATGATCGATAGCCTCGGCATCGCGTTCGATCGCACGCTTCGCGCTGCGGATGTCCGCGAGCACCACCCGTCGGGCACGGCGATCATCGGACCATCGGGCGCTGCGGCCGCCTACAGGCGCGCCACGTTCCTTGCCGTCGGTGGCTTTGCTCCGCAACTGTTCGCCTATTGGGAGGACGCCGACCTTGCCTTGCGGCTGTGGCAGGGCGGTCATCGCTGCGCGTACGCTGGCGGTGCACGCGCCTACCACAGGCGCGGCAGCGCCTTGCAAGGCCGGTCGTCGCGGCAGCGCGAGCTCGACGCCTTCGGTCGCGGCTTCGTGCTAGGCAGGTATGCGGCGTGGCTCAGCCGCATCGACCGGCTCCTTGTCGCGGTCGTGGACTGGCCCTCGCTCGTCCGGGGCTGCGTGGCGTGCCGATCGATCCGTCTCTTGGCGAGCCGTCGTGCAGGCCTGTGCGCGGGGCACGCCAGCCCCGTGGCGCCTGCAGGCTCGGAACGACCGGCGATGCGTAGCGTAGGTCGCACGTTACGCAGCCAGATCGCTGGCGACGTCAGTACTGTCGACCCGCGGCGATGATCTTCGTTGCTCTTCCCCAGCACCAAGTCGGTAACCGCGGCGGCATCGCGACCTATACGCGCGAGCTGACCGCCGCCCTCGAAGATGCCGACGAGCACGACATTCATATCCAGGGGATCGGAACTCAAGCAGGACGCCAGAACCCGCTGGTGCGTCTGCTCTACGAACAGGTGCGTCTCCCAACCGCGAGCCTGGGCGCGGACATCCTTCACATGAGCGATTTCCGGGTCCCCGTCCGGCGAACGTGTCCTGTGATCGCGACCGTTCACGACATCGGGTTCTTGACTCACCCTCACCTGTCACGAGCCGCCGCCGGCACGTACAAGCGCGCCGCGTTTCGGCACATGATCCGGTCGACTCCGGAGATGATCGCGTGCGACAGTCGTTATACCTACGACTGTGTCAGGTGCCACGCGCCGCAGTTGGCCGACAGGTGCCGGATCCTTCCTCCTGGGATCGGACGGGTCGCTCCACGGGATCCCGTCCGGTCCGATCCTCGGTACTTCCTGACCGTCGGGTCCTTCGAGGGCCGCAAGAATCTTGACATGCTGCTTCGGGCGTACCGCCGGGGACGCGCCGCCGGGGAAATGATGGAGTGGATCGCGGTCGGACCGACGGATGCCGCTGACCGCGGGCTTCTCCGGTCGCTGCGCAGCACTGCTGGCGTCACGGTTCCTGGCTTCGTCCCACCCGAGGAGCTGGAGCAGTTGTGGGCCCGCGCGGCGTTCTTGGCGATGCCCTCCCAGGTAGAGGGCTTCAGCTATCCCGTGGTCGAGGCGATGATGCGGGGCGTGCCCGTCATCGCCAGCTGCGGCAGCGCCTTGGACGAGACTGCCGCAGATGCGGCGTTGCGCATACCAGCTCAGGACGAGCGGGCATGGGTGGAGGCGATCAAGCGTATGGCCACGGACGCCGGCGAACGCGAGCGTCTCAGCGATGCGGGGATGCATCACGCGGAGCGCTTCACGTGGGAGACGCGATTGCCCTCGTTTCTCTCTGCGTACCGAGAGGTCCACGCCATGGGTCGCGCATAGGCGCCGAACAATGGACAGAGCGCTCCGGGGGCGAGGCCCTCTGTCCAAACCTTGGGAGGATGTGCCCGAGCGCCTCGTTCACCACGCCGAGATCCTCGCCCTCAAGGGCGACAGCTACCGCCTCAAAAAGACCGCGACCTCGCGCGACCACGGGGCCCGAGCGACTGACACGCGCGTGGCGAGCGTCGCTCCGGCTCGCCCTACGGGCTCGCCTCCGCGCCGCCCGCCACGAACCCTTCGCTAGGTGGCCCACTTTTCGACCGGCGCTACCGGCCGACTCTTCAACCGGCCTTGACAGGCGTCGAGGTCGAGCCGAGCTCGGGCTGCCAGTATCGACCAGACGCCGACCGCGGCGGCGCGCGCCCCGTTCGCCTCCCATCGCGCAACGCGCGACGCTATTCTGCCCGGCAGGGCGAATGCGACGTCGACTTTTCTGTGTGCTCGTGCTCGGCGCGCTCCTCGCCACGGTTCCGGCGCTCGCGGAGGCTCCGAATCCCGGCCGCCGGCGGTCGCCACGAGCGCCGCCACGAACCTTGCGCTGAGGACGGCGACCGTGCCGGGGACGGTCGATCCCAACGGCGCTGCGACGACGTACTACGTCGAGTACGGGACGACGAACGCGTACGGGCTGCGGACGCCCGATCGCAATGCCGGCGCCGGCGACGCGCCGGTCGCGATCAGCGTGAACCTGAGCGGGCTGACCGTGGACACGACCTACCACTTCCGCCTCGTGGCGACGAACGCCGCCGGGATCGGGCGCAGCGCCAACCGCACGCTGCGCACGGCCCGTCCGACGCAGCCGCGACCCCCGGCGGTCACGACCGGGCCCGTGCGCGATCTCGCACCGCGGTCGGTTGCGCTGACGGGAACCGTCAACCCGCGCGGGCTGGCGACGCGCTATCGCTTCGAGTACGGCACCGGCACGCGCTTGAACCGGCGCACGGCGCTCGTGGCGGCGGGCGCCGGCACGGCGGCCGTTCCGGTTGCCGCGGCGCTCACGCTGTCGCCCGACACGCGCTACCGCTACCGCCTGCTGGCGACGAGCTCGGCCGGCACGACGCGCGGCCGCCAGCGCTCGTTCACGTCCCCGCGCGCGCCTGCGGCGCTCACGTTCGCGCTGCAGTCGAACCGCGTCCCGTACGAGGGCACCGTCGTCGCCGCTGGCAGCGCGACGAGCGCGGGCGCCGGCGGCGTCGACGTCGTGCTCGAGCGCCAGCCGTTCCCGTTCAGCGGGCCGTTTCACCGCGTCGCCTCGACGCGTTCCGCCAGCGACGGCGGCTACAGCTTCACCGTTCCGCGGATGCTGCTCAGCGTGCGCTTGCGCGTCGTCGCGCGGACGACGCCGGCGGTCACGAGCGTCGCGCGGACGGTCCGCACGACGGCGCGGGTCGGCCTGGTGGCGACGCGCGGCCCGGTGCGCCGGGTGCGCTTCTCGGGCACGGTCCGGCCTGCCGTCAGCGGTGCGCGCGCCTCGCTGCAGCGGCGCGTGCGCGGGCGCTTCGTCACGCTGCGGCGGGCGAACGTCCGGCCCGAGGGCCGCGACCGCTCGAGGTACCGGATCACGATCGCGGCACGCAGGACGGCGTCCGTCTACCGCGTGATCGTGACCCCGCTGAGCTCCAGCGGGCACGCCCGCGGCGTCAGTCGTGAGCAGCCGATCGCCGGGCTGCGGCGCGGACGCTGACTCGTCCTCCTCGGCTTCGCCGACCCCGGCAGGACTCGCTCAGCCCGCAACCCGCATTCTGTTGGCCAAGCCTGACCAAGCAGACTATGATGGCCCGATGCGAGTGAACGTCGGTCAGGCGAAGACGGACCTGTCGAAGCTGCTCGCTCGCGTCGAGGCCGGTGAGAACGTCGAGATCGCGCGTGACGGCGTTCCGGTCGCGCAGTTGGTGAAGATCGACCCGATCGTCGGTCCGGGCGCGCGCTTCCTCGCGGCCCGCGGGTCGCTCGCCGGGCAGATCGCGATCGGCGAGGACTTCGAGTTCACAGACGAGGAGATCGACGAGCTGCTCGACGACTCCGCGTGAGGCTGCTGCTCGACACGCACGTCGTCCTGTGGCAGCTGCAGGGTTCGCGAATCGTCGGTCCTCGTGCTCGTGAAGCGATCGAGCGCGCCGACGAGTTGGCCTTCAGCGTCGTGTCGTTCGCCGAGATCGGCGTCAAGGCCGCGATCGGCAAGCTGGTCATCCCACAGGATCTGCGTGACCACGTCGTGCGCGGCGGCATGCGGATTCTCGGCTTGGCCGCCGAGCACGGCCTCGCGGTCGCGCGCCTGCCGATGCATCATCGCGACCCGTTCGACAGGCTCCTGATCGCACAGGCCCGGTCCGAAGGCCTGACGCTGCTCAGTGCTGACGCCCGCTTCGCGGCGTACGACGTCGCGCTGATCGACGCGAGCGGCTGATCTGTCCGGAGCATGGCTGCTGAGGCGGGCCAGGCCGTCTCGGTGAGCGGCGGGCCTCGCGTGCTTGGCGATCAATACGTGTGTGGCACATGTGTTACGGTCGGACGCATGTCAAAGATGATTCAGGTGCGCAACGTGCCCGATGGCGTGCATCGGACGCTGAAGATGCGCGCGGCGGCGGCGGGGATGTCGTTGTCGGACTACATCAAGCAGGATCTGGAGGCTGCGGCGGCTCAGCCGACGATCGAGGAGATCGACGCCCGCGTGACGGCGCGAGGGACGTCGTCGGTCCGCGCGGCGACGGTGATCTCGGCGCTGCGCGAGGTCCGGGACGCTTGAGCTCGTGCCGGTCCTCGATGCCTCCGTCCTCGTCGCCTACCTCAGCGGCGGACAGTTCGCGCACGAGGCCAGGGCGGCGCTGTTCGCCGACACTCGTCGCAACTGGGCTCCGCATCTCGTCGACGCCGAGGTTGGGCACGCGTTGCGACGCATCGTCGGCGTCGGAGAACTGAGCGCGCGTGCGGCGCGCGCCGCGCTCGACGACCTCGCGGATCTGCCGCTTCGTCGCGTCGCGCACGGGGCGCTGCTCGGCAGGGCCTGGGAGCTGCGCGCGAACGTGACGTTCTACGACGGCCTGTACGTCGCGCTGGCCGAGCGCTTGGAGCTTGGACTGGTCACGCTCGACGCCCGGCTGGCGGCAGCGCCGGGCGTTCGCGCCAGGATCGAGACGCTGGCCTGAACCGTCACGTTGCGTGGGAGCGGGCGGGCTACGTTCGCTGCGGCGTCGCAGCACGCGCGCCTCGCCGCAGCGGCGAGTGAGCGGGCGCTTCGTCACGCTGCGGCGCGCGACCCGTCCGGCCCGTGATCGCGCTCCGGTCAGCCGGAGCCGGAGCCGGACGGGCGTGCCCGCTCCCCGATCGTGACGCGGACCGCATGCATGCGCCCGGCCACGAGGATCCGTGCCTGTCGCTGTGTCGTGAGCTGCTCCGTGACCGCTCCGGACGTCTCGAAGCGCAGCGTGACCCCGGCCGTCGCGCCCGGCGCCAGCGGACCGATATGCGTGTCGGGCGCGTCCTGCCTGGGGTCGGTCGCGACGCGCTCACCGGCCGCCAGCAGCACCGGCCGAGCGGGCGTGACGGGCTCCGCGGCCAGGTTGGCCAGCTCGAGCCGCACCCCGAGGCGAGCGCGCTGGCGGCGCTGCCCCGATGCCGACGCCGCCGGGTGCAGCACGGCCGGGCCGACGCTCACGCGCAGCTGCCGGCGCGGATCGGGCGGTACGGCCGGCGGAGACGCCGGCGCCGTGCGATCGGCGGGAGCAAGCGACGGGGTCGGGGTGGTCGGGGGCGTCGAGAAGGAGCCTGCCGGCGTCGTTGCGTTGCCGGCCGGCGCGCTCGCGGTGGTCGCGGGCCGTGGCAGGTCGTCGTCGCCGAGCAGTGCGGCGAGTCCGAGCCCGAGACCCACCCCCACGCTCCCGGCGAGGAGCACGATGACCAGCCGCTTGGTCGCGCCGCGCAGCAGCAGTCGGGCTCTCTCGTGACGGGGCATCGCCTGGCCTGCTGCGCAGCATAGATCGACGCCGCACCGCAGAGCGCCGACGTGCGGGCGTGCGGGCGCGGCAGCTCATGGTCGCGCTCGCCGGCGTGCCTGCGACGCGCGCAGGTTGCTCAGCGACCGGAGACCGGCGACCCGACGATCGGCGCGACCCGGATGATCTTCGTGGCGATCCGCAGGCGGACGGGCGCGGCGGCGAGCCGTCCGGCGGCGATCCCCTCGCTGTCGAATCGCAGCGTCGTGTCGAGGACGGCATCGGCATCGAGCGCAGTCGGGAACGGGTCGGCGCTGGAGCTGTCCGGCGGCGCCGGGAGCAGCACCCGGTCGCCGACGATCAGCTGCGCAGGGGCGAGCGCGAAGCTCGAGCCGGTGTTGTTTGTCAGGCGCACGTGCACGCCGGTCTGCGCGCGTTCTCGTCTGCCGGCGGCCGGGGTGTCCACGGGATGGACGATCGTCGAGATGACGTCGACGCGCAGCCTGCCGCCGCTGGAGATCGTCGCGGGCGTCGTCGTCGCCGGCGCTGCGGCGGTCCGGCCGGGCTGGCCCGCCGTGGTGCTGGTCGTCGTCGTGGTCACCTGGGCGGGCGTCGCCGGGGTCGAACCGGCGGTCGCGGCGGCCAAGCCGCTCGCTGACGGCGAGGGCGCGTCGTCGCCGGTCAGCGCGGCGAGGCCGATCCCGAGCAGCACCCCCGCCGCGCCCGCGAGCACGACGACCGCCACGAGCTTGCCCGTTCCGCGCAGCAGCATCCGCGCCCGTTCGTCGAGCGGTCCGTGAGGCCCGTGTGGAGGCCGGCGGTTCGAGAATCGCCTTCTCACCTCCGATGCACCGCCCCGCGGTCGACATGTCCTCGTGGCGCGGGCACTCGACGCGAGAGCATATGCGTGCACCTCGGTCCCCGCGCGGGTGAGCGCTATCTCAGCGCAGCGCCGCGGAGGAGATTCGCCAGCATCTCTGTGACCGGTGCGCCACCGGTCCGCCGCTCGATCGCCGCGAACATCGGCGACGGATTGCACTCCAGCAACGCGAAGCTGCCATCCGGCCGGCGCCGGACGTCGATTCCCGTGAACGTCATGCCGCAGGCCGCCGCCGCCGCGATGCAGGCCGCGCGCTCCGCATCGCTCGGCTCGGCGGTCCGCACCGAGGTCTCCGCGCCACGGTAGTCGAGCTCGTCGGATGCGATCTCATACGACGCCGCGATCCGGCCGCCGACGACGTACACGCGGATGTTGCGTCCCGGGATCTCCTCCTGAAAGAGCACCGGGGCGGCTGCGAGCGCGCGCAGACGCTGCGGGCGCAGGTCGTCGTCGGTCACCCGGCGACACAGCCCGCCGCCGGCGAGCGGCTTGTAGACAAGCGCGCCGTCGAGGCTCGCGGCGAGGTCGGCGACGGCCTCGGGGTCGTTCGTCGCCAGCGTGCGGGGCAGCGGGACCCCCGCCGCGCGCAGCAGCTCGAGCTGCTCGAGCTTGAGGAAGTGCTGGGCCGCCGCCGCGGGCGCGTTGACGAGCGTCGCGCCGGCGCGTGCGAGCCCCGCGACGAAGCTCGCCAGAAAGGAGCGCCGCTCGCGCCCGGCGGCGAACGCGCGCCGGGCTGCGTCGAGCAGCGCCGTCGCGGAGCCGTGCGGGTCGACCTCGCGGAGCGGCTGAAACGGCAGCGCGAGCGGCATCGAGCGCAGGTACCAGCAGCCCACGGCGCCGACGTCCACACCGGGGCACGCGGGCACGCCGTCGACGAGCGAGGCGCGCCCGCTGCCCGGAAAGCGCGACAGGTCGAGGACCACCGGCCCGGTCGCATCGAGCTCGCGCAGGCGGCGCGCCACACGGCGGACCTGCGGATCGTGCGCCGGGCCGATGATGCCCGGCTTCATCGGCGCCTAATAGGCGCCGGCCTCCTCACCGATGGCGAGGGTCGTGACGTCGTCGTCGCCCTCCTCGCCGATCGCGAGCGTCGTCGGCTCCTCGCCGGACAGACCGTCCTCGTCGACCGCGAGCGTGGTCGGGTCGTCGACCTCTTCGTCGATCGCGAGCGTCGCGACCCCCTCCTGCTCGGCGACGGCGCGCGCGGCGCCGGCGCGAGTGGCCAGCGGGTCTCCGGTGAGGCTCTCGGGAAGGTCGGAGATGTACATCGGCTGTGCGGTCATGACGCGTGTCCTTTCGGTTCGCGTTGTACGACGGTGGCGTCCCTTGGGCGAGGCTACCCGTCGTCGCGCGTGTCAATCGGCACCGACCGACGACGCTCGCGAGCTGCCGATCGATCGGCGTTCAGCTGCGCAGGATCCGCAGCGCGAGGTGCCCGGCGTTCTTCGCGTTGTCCAGGCCGACACCCGCGACCGGCACGCCCGGCGGCATCTGCAGGACCGACAGGATCGCGTCCAGCCCGCCCATCGCCGACAGCCGGCTGGACAGCGGGACGCCGATCACCGGCAGGTCGGTGTGCGCGGCGGCGACGCCGGGCAGCGCCGCCGACAGGCCGGCGCCGGCGACGATCACGCGCACGCCCCGGATGCGGGCGTTGCGGCAGTACTCGGCGACGAGCTCGGGCTCGCGGTGCGCCGACATCACCCGCACCTCGTGGCGGACGCCCGCCTCGCGCAGGACGCTCGCGGCGCCGTCCATCACGTCCATGTCGCTCTTGGAGCCCATGATGATCCCGACCCGCGGGGGATCGACCTCGATCTCCGCAAGCTGCACCGCGACCTCGGTCTCGGTCTCGCTCGCCGGCCCTGTCTGCTCGTTCATCCGCCCGTCCTTTCGCTTCGGTGACTCATAGCCCGGCAGCCAGATCGATGCCCGTGGTACGCAGGGCCCGGCGCACGCGCGTGTCGAAGGAGGCAAGCGCCGCTCCACGCGCTTGCGCCGTCGCGATCGCGAAGCCGTCGGCGAGGCTGACGTTCAGACCGCGGTGCCGGGCTGCGTCGCGTGCGATCGCGGGCGTCGGAGCGACAAGACGAATGCCCAGCGATCCGAGCGCGCCGATCGCCGCCCGCAGCGTCGCTTCGCTCTCGGCGGGCTTGACGAGCGTCTCCGCGTAGTTGATCAGCGACAGCAGCAGCTCGGTGTCGGAGTCGATCATCGCGGTGATCGCGGCTGCCGCGTGAGCGTGGTGCGCGTCACGACGATCGAGGGCTGCGATGACGACGTCGGTGTCGAGCACGCACGCGCTCACGCGCGTTCCTGCGAGCGCAATCGCTCGAGGTAGCCCGGCTCGTAGAGGCCGTCGAAGACCCCAAGTGCGCGGTGCGGCTCGGGCGGTGTCCGGCGCACGACGATCCGGTCGGGACCGTCGGCTTCGAAGGTGACCTCGTCACCGGCCCGGAGGCCCGCCAGCTCGAGCATCTCGACGGGTAGCGTCACCTGATGCTTGCTGGAGATGCGCGGCATAGCCTTTACCGTATCGTAAAGGGCGCCGGTTCTCCCCCTACCGATCGACCGCGCGCAGGGCGATGTCGCTGCGCAGCTGGCTGCCCGCGAACGAGATCCCGCGCGCCGCCGCGTAGGCACCATCGCGCGCGAGCGCGGGCGTCGCCGCGAGCGCGGTGACGTTCAGCACGCGCCCGCCGGCGGTCACGATCGCGCCGTCCTCGTCGCGCCGGGCGGTGCCCGCGTGCGTGACCTCGATCGCCGCGTCGACCTCGTCGAGGCCCGCGATCACGTCGCCGGTCCGCGGCGCCTCCGGGTAGCCGGCGCTGGCGAGCACGAGCGTCACCGCCCAGTCGTCGCCGAAGTCCAGCCGGGCGCCGGCCAGGCCGCCGGGCCGGGCCGCCGCCGCCAGCAGCTCGTGGGCGTCCGAGCGCAGTCGCGGCAGCACCGCCTGCGTCTCGGGATCGCCGAAGCGCACGTTGTACTCGAGCACCTTCGGCCCGTCCGCGGTCAGCATGATCCCGGCGTAGAGCACGCCGTGGAACGGGGTCCCGCGGGCGGCCAGCAGGTCGACGATCGGCTGGTGCACGAGCGCGGCGATCTGCGCGACCCGCTCGGGCCCGATGCCCGGCACCGGCGAGTAGGAGCCCATCCCGCCGGTGTTCGGGCCCTCGTCGCCGTCGAAGATCCGCTTGTAGTCCTGCGCCGGCGCCATCGGCAGCGCGCGCTCGCCGTCGCACAGCGCCAGCAGCGACAGCTCCTCGCCCTCCAGGCACTCCTCGACGACGACGCGGCCCGCGCCGAAGCGGCGCGCGACGAGGAACTCCTCGAGCGCGGCCCGTGCCTGGCGGGCATCGGCGGCGATCACGACGCCCTTGCCGGCGGCGAGGCCGTCGAACTTCAGGACGACCGGGTAGCGCTCGATCGCCGCCATCCCCGCGTCGACGTCGTCGACGACGCTCCAGCGCGCGGTCGGCACGCCGGCGGCCTCCATCACCTCCTTGGCGAACGCCTTCGACCCCTCCAGCCGCGCCGCCGCCGCGCTCGGCCCGAACGCCGCGATGCCGCGCGCCGCCAGCTCGTCGGCGAGCCCGCCGACGAGCGGCGCCTCGGGGCCGATCACGACGAGATCGCAGGCGGCGTCCTGCGCGGCACCGGCGAGCCCGGCGACGTCGTCGACGGCGACCGGCAGGAGCCGCGCGCCGGCCGCGATGCCGGGGTTGCCGGGCGCGCACAGCAGCTCCGGCTCGGACGCCGAGCGCTGCAGCGCGCGCACGAGCGCATGCTCGCGCCCGCCGGCGCCGACGACGAGGATCCGCGGGCGGGCGGTCATCGGTCCGCACCGGGCCGCGCGATCGGAAGGCCCGCTGCGCGCGCGGCGTCCGCGAGGCGCGTGTCGTAGCACAGCAGGACGCCGACGCGGTCGCGGATGCTGAGCGCGGTCGCGAGATGGATCGCGTCCAGCGAGCGCAGCCCGGGTGGCTGCAGCTGCCCCGCCGCGAGCAGCAGCTCGTCGTCCATCGGCAGCAGCGCGACGTCGGCGAGTCCGGCTCGGGCACGTTCGACGAGCTCCGGCCCGTAGCGCGTGCAGGCGCGCAGGCTCTCGACGATCAGCAGCCGGCTGGAGACTCGCGCGGGCCAGCGCGACAGCTCCTCGCGCAGCGCCGCCGACTCGCGCTCGTCGAGCACGACCTTCAGATATGCCGACGTGTCGAGATAGGCGATCGTGGCGGCGGTGGCGACGGTGCTCAGAACCGCTCCTCGCGCAGCTCGTCGAGCACGTCGCCGCTCGGCGGCCCCTGCGCCGGAGCGGTCGGCGGCGCCAATGTGTCAAGCAGGTCGGCTCGCGGAATGCTCGCGCCGCGCTCCGCGACGAGCTGGGCGAGCGGCGTCTCGTGGCGGGCCGACGGCGTCAGGCGCGCGACCTCCTCGCCGCGCTCGGTCACGATGAATCCCTCGCCGGCCTTGACGCGGTCGAGGTAGCGGCTGAGGTTCTGGCGCAGCTCGCGAACGCCGACCGTGTTCGACATGTGCGTCAGCGTAGCACTTCAGATCGCGGCGATGAAGTCGTCGATCGGGATCGCCGGCAGCGTCTCGTAGTGCGACGTGCCGCGCGAGCCGAGCTCGAGCGAGACGCGCGTCATCGTCAGCTCGTCGGGAGCCTCGACGATGCTGACGAAGTCAAAGCGGCCAAGCGTGCTCCACTGCGCCTTGACGGTCGCCCCCAGCTGCTCGACCTCGCGGTTGACCTCGAGGATGCGCTGCGGGTTGTTCTTCACGGTCTGGACGCCGTCGGGAGTCAGGGTCGAGAGCATCAGGTACGTGGGCATGGCGCCTCCATCTGCTGCGAGCGTGGGCTGGTGGCACCGTTGTATCCCACTTCGCGCCGAACCGCGCGAAACCGGCCGGCGATCGGCTGCGTGGCGCGCTCGATGAACCGGCGTTCGGCTCGGTGCCGCGACCGGGTGAGCAGGCGTCGCACGCCCCGGGTGGGCACGCCGGTCGAGGTCTTCTCGCGCGGCCGCCGAACGGACCTACACTCCGCCCGTGACCGCTTCGGGGACCTTGGTCGGGCGCGACCGCGAGCTGGCCGAGTTGCGCCAGGGCCTGGAAGGCGCGCTCGCTGAGCGCGGCCGGCTGTTCATGGTGGCCGGCGACCCCGGCGTGGGCAAGACGGCGCTGGCCGACGCGATCGGCACCGAGGCCGTGGCTGCCGGCGCGACCGTCCTCTGGGGCCGTGCCTGGGACGGCGGCGGCGCGCCTTCGTACTGGCCGTGGCTGAGGATCCTGCGGCGCCTGGGGTCACAGCGCGACATCGCGACCGTGCTCGCCACGCTCAGCCCCGAGACGACCGGACGGCTGATGCGCCTGGTGCCGTCGCTCGCGCGCGCGCCCAAGGAGCACGCGTCTGGCGCGGATCGAGCCGATGCTGTGACGGCGCCGGCTGCCGCCGGCGTCGCGGCCCCCGATCCCGGCGACTCCGATGCGGGGCGGTTTCAGCTCTTCGACGCGATCACGTCGCTGCTGCGCGCGGCTGCCGGCTTGAACCCGCTCGTGCTGATCCTCGACGACATGCACGGCGCCGATCGGCCGTCGTTGCTGCTGCTCGACTTCCTCGCCGTGCACGTCCGCGACGCGCCGATCCTCATCGTCGGAACCTACCGCGAGGACGAGGCTCGGCTCGACACGCAGCTCGCGGCGACGCTCGCGGACATCCTGCGCCACGGCCAGCGGCTGCCGTTGCGCGGGCTGCGCGAGCACGACGTCGCCGAGGTCGTGCGGCGCGTCGCCGGCCGGCCCGCGCCCGATCGGGTCGTGCGCGCGATCCACAGCGCGACGGAGGGAAACCCGTTCTTCGTCGACGAGGTCGTGCGGCTGCTGAGCGCCGAGGGGCGCCTCGACGACATCGCGCGGGTCGCCGACGTGCGGATCCCCGACGGCGTGCGCGAGACGATTCGCGATCGCCTGCAGCCACTGCCCGAAGCGACGCGGTCGCTGTTGCTGACCGCGTCGGTGATCGGGCGCGAGTTCCGGCTGGACATGCTGCAGCGCGTCGCCGGCTGCGACGCGAGCACGCTCGACGCGGCGCTCGGGGAGGCCGTCGCCAGCGGCGTCGTCGTCGAGCGGCCGCCTGCGCTGGGCGTCTACGGCTTCGCCCAAGGGCTGATTCGCGAGACGCTCTACAGCGACCTCGGCCCGCAGCGCCGCGGAGAGCTGCACCGCGCGGTCGGCCTGGCGCTCGAGCAGCGCTACGCCGGCGATATCGATCAGCACGTCGCCGAGCTCGCACATCACTTCTTCGTCGCGGCGACGACGGGCGATCTGGCCAAGGCGCTCGACTACTCCGTGCGAGCGGGCGAGCGGGCGCTCGCGCTGCTCGCCTACGAAGCGGCCGCCGAGCACTTCGAGCGGGCGCTGCATGTGCTCGGGTTGCAGGAGCGCGCCGACGTGCCGCGTCGCTGCGACCTGCTGCTCGCGCTCGCCACCGCACAGTCGCGCGCGGGCGACGCGAGCACGGCGCGGGACACGTTCCTGCGTGCGGCGGCGGTGGCGCGGGGGATCGGCTCGGCGGCTCACCTCGCACGGGCCGCGCTCGGCTACGGGGCGGGGATGGGCGGCTTCGAGTTCGGTCGCGTCGACGGTGTGCTCGTCGGGCTGCTCGGCGAGGCGCTCGAGGCGCTCGAGGATGGCGACAGTGCGCTGCACGCGCGCGTGCTCGGCCGGATGGCGACCGAGCTGTACTTCTCCGATCGCGCCGACGAGCGCGTCGGGCTCGCCGAGCAGGCCGTCTCGATGGCGCGACGGCTCGGCGATCGCGCCACGCTGGCATCGACGCTGTCGGCGCGGTTCTTGACGCTGCTCGGCCCGGAGCATGGCGAGGAGCGCCTGCAGATCGCGAGCGACGTCATCGCCCTGGGGGAGGACGTGCGCGATCGCGAGCTCGTCCTGCGCGGCCATGCGTGGCGGGTCCTGTCGCTGATGGAGCTCGCCGACTGGGTCGGCGCCGAGATCGAGCTGGCGGTTCACGCGCGGCTCGCCGACGAGCTGCGCGATCCGCTGCATCTCTGGTACGTGCCGCTGTTCGAGGCGTCGCGCGCGCTCCTGCAGGGGCGACTGCGCGACGCCGAGCGGTTCGCCGATCAGGCGTTCACGGTCGGTCGCGGGGTGCAGGCGCAGAACGCCGAGCAGCTGCACGTCGTCCAGCGCTTCGCGCTGCGGGCCGAGCAGGGGCGGCTGGCGGAGATCGAGGGGGTGCTGGAGGAGTTCGCGCGGCGCTACCCCGCGATCCCCGTCTGGCGCGCGGCGGACGCGTTCGTGCTGTCGGTGCTGGGTCGCATGGAGCAGGCGCGGCGAGGGTTCGAGGCACTGACGGGCGGTGGCCCGGGCGGCGGAATCGGGATCGGCGCGGGCGCCGGGATCGGCGGGATGCCGCGTGACGGGGAGTGGCTGGCGACGGTCGCGCTGCTCGTGCGCACGGGCGCGCGGCTCGGCGATGCGCGTCGCTGCGCTGAGCTGGGTCTGCTGCTGGCGCCCTACGTCGACCGTGCCGTGATCGCGGGTCGGGGTGCGCTCTGCCTCGGGCCGGTCGCGCGCTTCGCGGGGCTCGCCGCGGCGACGGCGGGGCATCCCGCCGAGGCGGCGGTGCTGCTGGAGCAGGCGCTCGCCACGGCGCGGCGCTGGGGTGCCGACTCGATGGCTACCGGGATCGAGCTGGAGCTCGCGGAGGTGGTCGGCGAGCGGCCGAAGGTGGCGGTCGACAAGCCGGCGGTGCCCGGCGCGTCGTCGTCGTCAGGGCTGGCCGCGGCAGCGCAGCGGCGCTCTCGTGGCGAGGACGGCGAGCGCGGCCGCGAGCTCACCGGCGCGGACGGGACTGCCCCCGTGCGCGCCGCCGGCCATGCCTTCTACCGGCGCGGCGACATCTGGACGATCGGCCCGCCCGGTCGCGAGATCCAGCTGCGCGACGCGAAGGGCCTGTCGCACGTCGCACGCCTGCTCGGTGCTCCGCACGTCGAGGTGCACGCGCTCGATCTCGGTCGCGACGGCAGCGGCGCTCGCCGGAGCGGCCGCGGACGCGGCTCGGCGGCGAAGGGCAGCGCGTCGGCGGCGATCGCCGCCGACGCCGGCATCGAGATCCACGCGCGCGGCGAGGACGGCGCCGGCCCGGCGCTCGACAACCAGGCCAAGGCGGCCTACCGCGCCCGCGTCGCCGAGCTGCAGGCGCAGGTCGACGAGGCGGAGGCGCTGCACGATCCGGCGCGTGCCGCCCGCCTGCGCGAGGAGCTCGACTTCCTCACGCGCGAGCTGTCGAGCGCCGTCGGCCTGCACGGCCGCGACCGCAAGACCGGCTCGGACGCCGAGCGCGCTCGCGTCAACGTCACGCGCGCGATCCGCACCGCGCTCAAGCGCCTCTCCGAACACGACCCGGAGCTCGGGCGCCGGCTCGACGCCGACATCCGGACGGGCATCTTCTGCGCCTACGAGCCCGCGCCCGGCGACGCGCCGAAGTGGGATCTCACCGGTCCGGCGTGACCGTCGCTCGGCCGCATGGTCACGGGCGCGGCGGCAGGAGCTCGGCGACCGCGACGGTCAACGGCAGGTGCGCGGCGGTGACCTCGTCGGCGTCGGTCCTCGCCACGACGTCCGCGTAGCCGTCGCCGGCGGGCTCGCGATGTACGAGGAGGCGGCGGTCGGCGAGGTCGAGCACCCAGTACTCGGGGATGCCGGCGGCGGCGTAGATCGCGGCCTTGCGGCCGAGGTCGATCGCGCGCGACGTGACGCTGACCTCGATGACGAGCACGGCGCCGGCGGCGTGGGCGTCCCAGCCCGAGATCGGGACGATCGCGATGTCCGGCTCGGGCAGGCTGATCGGGCTCAGCACGTCGAGTGGGCACTGCGGGCTGACATCGAATCCGGCGGGCTGCACCACCGGCATGAGCAGCCTGTTGAGACGCCGGATGGCCGTGGCGTGCGGGGAACCCTGCGGGCTCATCTCGACGAGCACCCCGTCGAGCAGCTCGACCTTGTCGTCCTCGCCGAGGATGCCAGCGTCGACCATGGCCACGACGTCGTCGACGGTGAGCGGATGAACCGGCAGCGATGCGTCCACGTGTACGGCCATGGCAGCGATCGTACCGTCGCCCGGTCGCGTCGACCAGCGCGTCGAGCGCTCACTCACCCGCCGTCCCCGATGCATGCGTGGCTGTTCATGCCCGCAGCCTGGCGCCCCTGCGGTGACAGAACAAGACGTGTCCGTGACGATTCTGCGCAAGACGTGGGCGCTGCCGAGCTGCGGCCCTACACGGCGACATCCTCCGGCGCGACCGATTTCGTCAGCACGAGCTCGCCGTCGGCGGCGTCGACGCGGACGAGATCGCCGTCGGCGAAGGCGCCCTCCAGCAGCGCGAGCGCGAGCTTGTCGACGAGCCGCTTCTGGATCACGCGCTTGAGCGGCCGGGCGCCGTAGACGGGGTCGTAGCCGAGGTCGCCGAGCAGCTCGCGCGCCTGCGCCGTCAGCTCCAGCGCGATCCCGCGCTCGGCCAGCCGGCCGATCACGCGCGCTGCCTGGAGCCCGACGATCTGGCCGATCTGCGCGCGGGTCAGCGACTCGAACTCGACGATGTCGTCGAGGCGGTTGATGAACTCCGGGCGGAAGTGCAGCTCCGCGCCCTCCTTCCCGCCGGGGATGTTCGACGTCATGATCAGCACGACGTTCTTGAAGTCGACCGTGCGGCCCTTGCCGTCGGTCAGGCGTCCGTCGTCCATCACCTGCAGCAGCGTGTTGAAGACGTCGGAGTGCGCCTTCTCGACCTCGTCGAGCAGGACGACGGAGTAGGGCCGGCGGCGGACGGCCTCGGTCAGCTGGCCGCCCTCCTCGTAGCCGACGTAGCCGGGCGGCGCGCCGACGAGGCGCGCGACCGAGTGCTTCTCCATGTACTCCGACATGTCGATCCGGACCATCGCCTCCTGCGTGTCGAACATGAACTCCGCCAGCGCGCGGGCGAGCTCGGTCTTGCCGACCCCGGTCGGGCCGAGGAACAGGAACGAGCCGATCGGCCGGTCGGGATCCGACAGCCCGGCGCGGGCGCGGCGCAGCGCGCTGGCGACCGCCTCGACGGCCTCGTCCTGGCCGATCACCCGCTGGTGCAGGCGCTCCTCCATGCGGACGAGCTTCTCGACGTCTCCCTCGAGCATCCGGCTGACGGGGATGCCGGTCCAGCGCGCGACGATCTCGGCGACGTCCTCGGCGGTGACCTCCTCCTTGAGGAAGCCGTCGTTGCCGTCGGAGCGCGCCTCGGCTTCGGCCAGCTCGCGCTCGAGATCGGGGATGACGCCGTAGCGCAGCTCGGCGGCGCGCCGCAGGTCGGCCTCGCGCTCGGCGCGCTCGGCGTCGTGGCGGGCGGACTCGAGGCGCTCCTTGAGGTCTGAGATCGCCGTGATCTTCGCCTTCTCGGCCTGCCATTGCGCGGTCATGCCGGCGCTCTGCTCCTGCAGCTCCGCGAGCTCCCGCTCGAGCGCCGTGCGACGGCTCTTGGAGGCCTCGTCCTTCTCCTTGCCCAGCGACGTCAGCTCGATCTCGAGCTGCATCGCGCGGCGCTTGAGCTCGTCGATCTCCTCCGGCATCGAGTCGATCTCGATGCGCAGGCGCGAGGCCGACTCGTCGATCAGGTCGATCGCCTTGTCGGGCAGGAAGCGATCGGCGATGTAGCGGTGCGAGAGCACGGCCGCCGCGACCAGCGCCGAGTCCTTGATCTTGACCTTGTGGTGGACCTCGTACTTGTCCTTGAGGCCGCGCAGGATCGCGATCGTGTCCTCGACCGACGGCTCCTTGACCATCACCGGCTGGAAGCGCCGCTCGAGCGCCGGATCCTTCTCGATGTGCTTGCGGTACTCGTCCAGCGTGGTCGCGCCCACGCAGCGAAGCTCGCCGCGGGCCAGGGCCGGCTTGAGCATGTTGGCCGCGTCCACGGCGCCCTCGGCCGCGCCGGCGCCGACGAGCGTGTGCAGCTCGTCGATGAAGCAGATGATCTCTCCCTCGCTCTCGGTGATCTCGCGCAGGACGGCCTTCAGGCGATCCTCGAACTCGCCGCGGTACTTCGCGCCCGCGACCATGGCGCCGATGTCGATGGCCAGCAGGCGCTTGCCCTTGAGCCCCTCGGGCACGTCGCC
>JAUYGN010000046.1 GCA_030690545.1 Solirubrobacteraceae bacterium | reverse complement strand
GCGCTCGCCGGCTGCGGCGCGGGCGCGGATCGCCCGCAGGCCGCGGTGCAGCGCGACGGCGCGCGCGCGGTCCTCGCCGCGCAGGCGCACGTTGCGGCTCGACAGGGCGAGGCCGTCGGCCTCGCGGATCGTGGGGCCGACCTCGATCCGCACGGGGATGTCGAGGTCGCGCGCGAGCCGGCGGATCAGCGCCACCTGCTGGGCGTCCTTCTGGCCGAAGAACGCGACGTCGGGCTGGGCCATGTTCAGCAGCTTCGCGACGACGGTCGCGACGCCGGCGAAGTGCGCGGCACCGCGATGGGCGCCCTCGAGCGGAGCGCTGAGCTCGTCGACCGTGACGGCCGTCGCGAAGTCGCGCGGATAGACCTCGTCCGGCGCGGGCGCGAAGAGGACGTCGGTGCCGTCCTGCGCGGCGAGCGCCGCGTCGCGGGCCTCGTCGCGCGGGTAGGCGGCGAGATCGGCGGACTCGTCGAACTGGGCGGGGTTGACGAACAGGCTGACGACGACGACGTCGCTCGTCGCGCGGGCCCGGCGGATCAGCGAGAGGTGGCCCTCGTGCAGCGCGCCCATCGTCGGCACGAGGCCGATGCTGCGCCCGGTGCGGCGCGGTCCGTCGAGCGTCGCGCGCAGGTCGGCGACGGTGCGCACGGTGTTCATCCGAGGCGCGCCGGCGCGCGGCGCGACGGTGCCGGGACGTGCGGGTGGGCAGCGTGTGATGCTCACGCCGACACCGCGATCGAGTCCCGGGCGGGGCGACGCGTGGCGTCGAGTGCGGCGGCGCTCAACGCGCCGGCCAGCGCCGTGCCCATGCGGCCGCCGTCGACGATCGCGTGGCGATCGAGGGCGCGTGCCTGGGCAGGCAGCGAAAGCTGGGGCTGCGTGGTCATCGTGTCGGTCCAGTCCTCCAGGAGGTACCGGTCGCGGTCGTGATGTGCGAGCGGTTGGCGCCGCCGCTTGCTCAAGGGTAGCCGACCAGCGCTCCGAGTCCGGGATCGGGTCGACGTATGCACGTCACAGGTGCATAGGTCGACCGGCCCGTCGCCCTCACACCGAGCGGGCTCGGCTCGACCAGCCAGGGCACGGGCGTCCGCGACCGATCTCGGCGCCGCTGCGTTTACCATCGCCGCGTGGCCACGAAGGACGAGCGCCGTGCGCAGCTGACCGACGTCTACCACGAGGCGCGCGCCTGCACGCGCTGCCCGGAGCTGGCGAGCACCCGCACGCAGGTCGTCTTCGGCGCCGGCAACGCCGACGCCGACCTGATGTTCGTCGGCGAGGCGCCGGGCGCGCGCGAGGACGAGCAGGGAATCCCGTTCGTCGGCGCCGCCGGCAAGCTGCTCGACGAGCTGCTCGGCGAGGTCGGCCTGCAGCGCTCGGACGTCTTCATCGCGAACGTCCTCAAGTGCCGGCCGCCCGGCAACCGCGACCCGCTGCCGGCCGAGATCGAGAACTGCTCGGACTACCTGATGCGCCAGGTCGCGCTGATCGAGCCGCGCGTGGTCTGCACGCTGGGCAACTTCTCGACGAAGCTGCTGCGCGCCGACCCGACCGGCATCTCGCGGCTGCACGGCCAGGCCGAGATCCGCGTCATCGGCGAGCGCGCGGTGCGCCTGTACCCGCTCTTCCACCCGGCCGCCGCGCTCTACACGCGCTCACTGCTGGACACCCTGCGCTCCGACATCGCGCGCCTGCCGGGCTTGCTCGAGCTGGCGCTGCCCGAGCAGCCCGAGCCAGCTGAGTCCGAGGAGCCCGTCGTGCCGGAGCCCGAGGTCGCGGCGCCCGCGCCCGAGCCGGTGTCGCCGGCACCGTCCGCAGGCTCCGAGCCCGACGAGCCCGACGACCGCCAGCTCGGCCTGTTCTGAACGCGCTATGCGCCGACGGCGCTGCCGCGCAGCGCCGGCAGCACATGCTCGCCGTACGTCCGGATCGAGCCGAACGGGTCGGCGCGGCCGATCAGCTGCAGGCAGATGACGGTCGCGCCGGCGCGCTGCATCTGCTGGATGCGCTCGATGTGCTCGTCGGGGTCGGAGGCGATCAGGAAGCCCTCGCTGGCGAACTGCTCGTCGCTCATCTGCGCGTCGGCGCGACGCTGCATGTCGTCTTGGTCGGCGATGTCGTCGAGGTAGAGCTCGGGCAGCTGGGTCGGCTTCCAGTGGCGCGCGCCGGCGATCGCCGCGTGGTCGTCGCCGGCCCAGGCGAAGCCGGCCTGGAAGATGATCTCGCCGGGCTCGCGATCGAGGTCGTCGCAGGCGCCGCGGTAGGCGTCGACGATCGCCGGCGCCTTGTCCGGATCGCCGAGCGTCCACAAGCCGTCGCCGTAGCGCGCGGCGACCTGCGCCGACTGCGGGCCGAACGCCGACACGTAGAGCTTCGGGC
Source organism: Solirubrobacteraceae bacterium (assembly GCA_030690545.1). Lineage (GTDB taxonomy): Bacteria > Actinomycetota > Thermoleophilia > Solirubrobacterales > Solirubrobacteraceae > CADCVQ01. The sequence goes on along the minus strand of JAUYGN010000046.1, from coordinate 2,677 downwards.
GCGTCTGCGCCCGCGTCCACAGCTGGGCGTCCTTGAGCTTGAACCAGCCGGCGTCCATCGTCACCGTCTCGCCGCTCCAGAGCCGCGTGATCGCCTCCAGGCCGGTCTCCAGCCGGCGACGCTGCTCCTCGTAGGACGGCCAGTCCATCCCCAGCGGCGTCTCGTTGACCGCTTCGCCCGAGCCCGCGCCGAGGAACACGCGGCCGGGGTAGAGCTCCTCGAGCGACATGAACGCCTGCGCGACGAGGCCGGGGTGGTAGTGGTGCACGATCGGCGTGACGCCGGTGCCGATCGGCTTCGCCGTCACCTGTCCCAGCGCGCCGAGGTAGACCCACGCCTGCGTCGCCTGCCCGTCGGGAAACCACGGCGCGAAGTGGTCGGACGTGCCGAGCCCGTCGAAGCCGGCGCGGTCGGCGGCCTTGGCCTGCTCGAGCATCTGCGACGGCGTGAACTCCTCCGTCGACGCGGCGAACCAGTACTGCATCGGGGTGCTCCTTCCGGCCGAGGTCACGGCTTGCGGCCTACCCACAACGGCTTCACGACGCGCGCCAGATCGCGCTACCGGTCCTCCGCTGCCTTGAGATCGAGCGCCAGCGAGTTGATGCAGTAGCGCTGGCCGCTGTCACCGGGGCCGTCCGGGAAGACGTGGCCGAGGTGGCCGCCGCACCGGCTGCAGAGGACCTCCGTGCGGCGCATGAACATGCTGTCGTCGTCGCGCAGCGTCACCGCAGCGGCGACCGCCGGGTCCGTGAAGCTCGGCCAGCCCGTGCCGGAGTCGAACTTCGTGTCAGAGGCGAAGAGGTCGGCGCCGCAGCCGGCGCAGGCGTACATCCCGTCGGCCTTCTCGTCGACGTACTCGCCGGTGAAGGCGCGCTCGGTGCCCGCCTGGCGCAGCACCTCGTACTGCTCGGGCGTCAGCTCCGCGCGCCACTGCTCGTCGGACTTCGTGATCGGTGCGTCGATCGGAGTGTGCGTCATGCCTGCAAGGATATCTCCGCGCCGGGTGATGCTACGCAGCCCTGCGCCTGCGCCTGCGCCGCCGCTGCGACAGCCCGCGCGTGAAGAACCCCAGCTGAGCGGCCTGGGCGATCGCGTCGAGCACGCGCTCGCCGTGCGACAGATCGGCGCGGACGTACTCCGCCAGCGCGCCCTCGCGGCCGTAGTAGCGCCACGAGCGCGAGGCGCCGATCGCGCGCAGCAGCGCGGCCGTCACCGGTGGTGCCGCGAACGCGCCGTAGACGAACAGCAGCCCGCCCGGGGCGACGCGGCCCGGCCAGCGACCGAACAGCTCGGCGGCGACGCTGTAGGGCGCCGCCGGACCGATGAACAGCAGGTCGATCGAGCCGTCGATGCGAGCGACGGCGCCCGGCGCGACGATCAGGACCTCGACGCCGGGGCCGGCTCCGGCGCGGATCGCAGCGACCGCTTCGGGCGCGACGTTGCCGGTCATGACGACCCGTGCGGGCGGGTCGAGCACCCGCGCGCAGGCCTGCAGCCGGTCGACCTGGGCAGGGCTCAACACGTCCGCGACGCTAGCGCAGTGATCTCAATCCCGGCTCACGCCGTGGAAGGCATTAGAGTGGCCGTCGTGTCGTCGCGTTCTCGTCGTGTCTCTGCCGCGCTGCTCGCGGCGGTCGCGCTGTCCGTCCCTGCCGCCGCCTCGGCGCAGGACTCGACGATCCCTGACGACGGCGCCGGCGTTTCGGCGACGCCGCCGGTGCCGCTCGACGGTGACGGCGCCGGTGACGGCCCCGCCACGACGCGCCCCGAGACGACGGCCGGCAGCGAGCTTCCGAACACCGGATCTGACCCGCGCCTGCTGCTGATGACGGGCCTCGCGCTGTCGCTCCTCGGCCTCGGGTTGCGCATGCGCACCGTCGATGCCGACCTCTATTGAGACCGAGACCGCGACGGCGTCGGAGACCGAGGCGCTCGGCGCGCAGCTGGCCCGGCAGCTGGGTCCCGGCGACATCGTGCTCGTCTCCGGCGAGCTCGGCGCGGGCAAGACGACGTTCGTGCGCGGCGCCTGCCGCGCGCTCGGCGTCGAGGGTGCGGTGACGAGCCCGACGTTCACGATCGCCCGCCGCTACGAGGGTCGGATGCCGGTCTCGCACCTCGATCTCTACCGCCTCGGCGACCTGCGCGACGAGGATCCCGCGCTGCTGGCCGACGAGCTCGCGGCCGACCGCGTCGCGTTCGTCGAGTGGCCGGAGATCGGCGCGCCCGCGGGCCTGGAGCGCGAGCGGATCGCCGCGCGCGTGCGCCTGGAGCATCGCGGCGGCGATCGGCGGCGCGTGCGCATCGAACGGTGATCGTCCTCGGCTTCGACACGGCGACGCCCGCGACCGTCGTGGCGCTGCTCGACGACGCGCGGGCGGGCGGGCCGGATGTCGCCGAGCGCCGCCACGAGCCGGCGCCCGGCGCGCGCCCCGGTCACGCCGGGCAGCTGCTCGGCCTCGCCGCCGAGCTGCTCGATGCGGCCGGGCTGACGTTCGCCGACGTCGAGCGGATCGCGGTCGGTCTCGGGCCGGGCACGTTCACGGGGCTGCGGATCGGCGTCGCGACGGCACGCGCGCTCGCCCAGGGCACGGGCGCCGAGCTCGTCGGGGTCTCGACGCTGCAGGCGCTCGCCGTGCGGGCGGAGCCGACCGCCGCGTCGGGCAGCGGCGTGCTCGCC
>JAUYGN010000042.1 GCA_030690545.1 Solirubrobacteraceae bacterium | reverse complement strand
GGCGAGCGCCGCAGCGCGGGCGCCGCGAAGCGAGCGAGCGCGCGTTCGCGCGCGGCCAGCCGCACGAGCGCGCGCGGCGTCACGCGCAGCCCGATCGGGACGCGGGCCGGTCGATCCGCGGAGTCCGAGCTCACGGCGAGTCCGGGGTCGCCACGGCGCCGAGCAGCAGCCGGCGATCGCGGTGCTCGAGGTCCAGCGCGTCGTCGAGCGACCACGCGTACCGGCGGGCGAGCTCGGCCGCCTCAGCAATCAGCTCCTGCTGAGACGGCCGTGTCATCCCCCCAGGCCACCGTCCTCGAGCCCGGCCAGGTCGATCTCGAAGGCAGCGTCGCACGTCGGGCACGTCACCGTGCCGACCACCTCCTCGCTGGAGTTGACCCGTTCGTAGAGGCGCTGCAGGTGATCGAAGTCGACCGCGTACAGGTCCTGGATCAGATCCGGGGTGACCTGATCGGCTCCGAACTGACCCAGCCGCGTGACGGTGCGGGCGAGCAGCAGCACGCTGAGGTAGGCGCCGTTCGTGCGCACCGAGGCATCGCGCAGGGGCTCGATCTCGTCACGGGCCGTGGCGAGTCGCATGACGCCTTCGCGGTGGATCGTGCCAGCCGCGTCGGCATAGCCCTGCGGGAGCGTGAACGACACCTCGGTGTGCATCGCGGCGACCGACTACTTCGTCCGCTCGATCTTCTCGCAGTCGAACGTGGCGTTCACATCGAGGTGACTGCCGTGCTCGACGCCGATCGTGTTCACCGTCAGGCTGGTGATGACGGCCTTCGTCAGGTTCCACGTCGCGACGGCCGCATTGGCCGCGCTGAACAGCGTCAGGGTTCCATCCTTCATGTTGCCCTCGACGCCCTTGTCGGCGACGGCTGCGATCCACTGATCGAGCCCGAGGTCGGCGGTGGCGCCGGCCGAGCAGCTGATCGAGCCGTACTCGACCGCACTCGCGGTGCGCTGACGGATCGGCTGGCCCATGTTGTCGGTCGTCGCCGAGGTGTGCAGCGGGACGCTGACGGAGACGCCCTGGACATCCTTGAACTGCGCGTTGATGCCCGGGAACTGCAGATCGAAGTACTTCGCGTCCAATGGAGCGGGAGGCACTGACATCTATCCGATTTCCTCTCTACTAATCCGTGTTCGTGGCTGACGTGCGGCGAGCGGCTACTCGCCGCCGTCGCCGCCCTCGATGTACTGGCTGAGGCGGAAGATCACGAACTCCGCCGGCTTGACGGGGCTGATCCCGACCTCGCAGATGACCTGCCCGGCCTCGATGACCTCGGGCGGGTTCGTCTCGGCATCGCACTTGACGAAGAACGCCTGCTCGGCCGACGTGCCGAACAGCGCGCCGCCGCGCCACAGCATCGTCAGGAAGTTCGAGACCGATGCCCGCAGCTTCAGCCACAGGCGCTCGTCGTTGGGCTCGAAGACCGACCACTGCGTGCCCTCCATCAACGTCTGGGAGACGAAGTTGAACAGCCGCCGCACGTTGATGTAGCGCCACTCCGGATCGCTGGACAGCGTCCGCGCGCCCCAGATCCGGATCCCCCGTCCGCTGAACGCGCGGATGCAGTTGATCCCGAGCCGGTTGAGCTCGCCCTGCTCGACCGACGTCAGCTGGAAGGCCAGCGCCGTCGAGCCCATGACGACCTCGTTGGCCGGCGCCTTGTGCACGCCGCGCTGGTCGTCGGTGCGCGCCCACACGCCGGCGACGTGGCCGGACGGCGGGACCATGATCGGTCGCTTGGAGAGCGGGTCGATGACCTCGATCCAGGGCCAGTACAGGGCCGCCTGCTTGGAGTCGTAGCCGGCCGTGTCCTTGCGCCACTCCAGGACGTCCTGCGGGATCAGGTCCGGCGGCGTGTCGAGGATGCACATCCGGTCGCCGAGCGACTCGCAGTGGGCGATCGCCTTGCCCTGGGCATCACGGAACATGACGTCGTCGCCGTTGAGCAGGTTGACGGCGTCCGGCATGCAGACGATCGAGACCTCGTCGATCGCGACGAGGCCGCCCATGCCCTGGCGCCGTGCCGCATCGCCCTCGAAGTCCGTCGAGCTGATCTCGGCGGCCTCCGGCGCGGGAGCCGCGAGCGTGTACTTGCCGGGCTTCGGTGCGCGCATCGCCTCCGGCAGGGAGGCCCCGGTGTCCTCGATCTTGATCAGCTTGGAGGCGGCGTTGACCTTCGTGCGCAGGTTCGAGCGCCCCTTGAGCGCGAGGCCGTCGTACTCCTCCTTGGCGTCGCCGGCGGTGACGACGAGCTTGTAGGTCTTGTCCTCGGGCTTGGACCCCTCGCCGCCGCCCTCCTCCTCTTCCAGCGTGACCGTGACCGGTCCCTCGATGCCTTCGAGCGCGACGGCGTTGAAGGTCTCCAGGCTCGTGTCGCCGGCGGCCGGCAGAGCAGCGCGTGCGGGCGGTGCGGCGTCGTCGCCCGCGCCGATCCGGATCACCCAGCACAGCGTTCCGCCGTTCTGGAAGAACCCGTAGACCGAGTGCGCCAGGTAGGCGTCCTTCATGAACGGGCCGGCATCGGGGTTGGACGGGTCGCCGAAGATCGCCGCGAACTGGCTCCAGTTCGCGATCCGCATCGGCGTGTTGACGGGTCCACCGGGCGCGAGCCCGATGAACGCTGCCACGGAGGTGCTGACTCCCTCCAGCGGCTTCTGTGCTGCGGGGATCTCCTCGACGTAGACGCCGGGGGTCAGATACGTCGTGGGCATCGCGCTCCTTCTTCTCCAGCTTGAGGTGGGTGGCTGCGGGACGTCCGGAGCCTGAGGCCACTCTTCCGCGCGGGACCGTGCCCGAACAGTGTCGGCCGGGCAGCTGTTCGGGCAGAGTTCGGGCCGCCCGTGCGCTACGCCCTCAGGACTTGAGCTGCGCGTTGATCTGCGTCAGGCTCGGCAGGCGCTTGGCCACCGCTTCCGGGATCGACGGGCGGTACATGTGCGCCGTCTGGAGATTGCCCCGGACCGGCTTGAGGTGGTACTTGGAGGCGTTGCCGTAGCCGTGCTTGCCGGTGTCCTTGGCGTCGGGATGCGCATGCAGGACGAACGTCGCGCCGACCGGCGCGACCGTGCACTGGACCTCGACGACGGTGCCACCGGGCAGCCAGCTCGCGGGGCCGCATGCGATCGTGCAGTACCCGTCCTCGACCAGCAGGGCGATCGCGTGCACCCACTCGCTGAACTTCGCGTGCTTGTCGAACTCGTTCGCGCGAGCCCGCGAGATCGCGGTCCGTGCTCCTTCGGCGTCCAGCGCGGGCTGCCCCGCCGGGACCACCGCCTCGATCTTCGCCTGCCCCCACTTCGCCCGTCGAGCCAGCCTGAGGCACGTCTCCAGCGCGACGAGATCGGCGCAGCGCGGACGCAGCCGGTCGAGGAACGCGAGCGGCTTCGTCCCGGGTGTCAAGGTGAGCAGCATCTGGATCTCGCTGACCTCGAATGCGCCGAGCAGCGCGACGAGCGCGGCGTGCTGGTCGAGGCCGATGTGCTTGTCCAGGAGCTTGAGCGCCACGCCGAGCGCCGTGATCGTCGCCGTGTCGATGCCGGCGACCCCGAGCCGCTGCAGCAGCGTCGCGCGCAGATCGCTCGCCGCGAACGGCTTCAGCGTCGTGACGGGCACGCGGGCGAGCAGGCCGTCGCGCGGCGGCTGCGGGATCGCAACGAGCCGCTCGAGCTCGTCGACGCCAAGCGTCCTGTCGAGCGCCGCGTCACGCAGGACGGGCAGCACGCCGATCGCCGTGACGACGCGTCGCGCATCGCCGAAGCGGTGTTTCGTGACGTCCAGCGCCGCGAGCGCGTCGCGCTCGTAGGCGACGGCCTCGTAGTACTCCCGGTAGGCGCGCTTGCGGTCGTCGTGGACCTTCACGGCATCGATGTCGAGATACGCCTGCCGCTGACTCTCGATGTCCTTCGCGATCGACTCGAGGTCCTCCGCGGCGAGCAGCTTGACGTCGTCCTGCAGCTTCTTGAACGCAGCGACGTACTTGGAGTTGCCCTGCGGCTGCCCGAGGCCCTTGGAGTGCTTGGTGCTGAGCTTCGCGCGCGCGGCCTTCTCGTGCTTTGCGAGGGCCGCGGCGACCCGCTGCTCGCGAAGCGTGTCGAGCTCGCCCTGCTTCGTCTCGATCGCCAGCTTGCGCGCGTCCTCGGCCGCACCGGTGGCCACCTGCGCGAACTTCGCGTGGTAGTCGAACTCGCGGACGCTGCGCAGGCGCTCGCCGGGGTCGAGGCCGGCAGACTCGGCGTCGCTCTTGATCTGCACGACGCGCCGCAGGCGGTCGGCATCGGTCAGGACGTCGAGCAGGCCGGCCCCGTGCAGGAACACGATCAGCGCGACCGCCTCGGCCTCGTCGACGACCGCGCGCGCGTCGCGCAACGCAGCGAGGAGCAGCGTGCGATCGTCGATCAGCCCGAGCAGGGCGAGGACCGCCGCGTGATCGCGTTCGGCCTCGAGCATCTCGAGCAGCACCGCGCCGTCGGGCTCACCGGCCGCCAGCGAGACGAGCAGCTCGCGATCGGGCACGAGCGCGAGCAGCTCCGCGATCGCCCGCTTGCTCGCCGCGAGCCTCGTGCACACCGCGACGAGCACCGCGCCCCGAGGCTCGGCGGCGAGCGCGGCGTCGAGCTGCTCCTCGCTGAGCGGCTCCGCGAGGAGCGCCCGCAGGTACGCGGGGTCGTCGATCTTCCCGACGAGCGTCAGGACCCGCGCGGGCCCCGAGCACAGCGCGACGAGCGGCAGCACGAGGTCATGTGCGATCCGCGTCAGCAGCGTCGCGAGGTCGCTGCGCTGCGCGCGCTCGATCGTCGCGAGCCCGGCGATCACCGGTCCGGCCGAGCCGGTCGCCGCGACGAGCGCGGCGAGGGTGACGGGGTCGCCCAGCAGCCGCAACAGGCGCCCGGCGGTGACGGCGACGCCGGCATCGCCGACGTCCTCGAGCGCCGCGACGAGCTCTTCGAGCGCGTCCATCGAATCGCCCGAGTCTTCGAGCAGCGGCTCGAACGCGGCGACGTCGTCCAAGCCGAGACGCGCCATCAGCGCGCGCAGCCACATCCCCGCGTCGATCCGCTCGTCCTCGGTGATCGCGTAGCCCGAGCCGACGATGATCCGGTCGACGACGCTGGCGCGCAGCGTCGGCGGCGCGGCGACCGCTCCGCCGTTGACGCGCATCAGCAGCGGCGGCGCGCCCCCGCGGTCGCGCACGGCGCCGGAGAGCGCGCCCGCGAGCGCGTCGTCGGCATGTTGGCGGGCCGATCGCCGTACGCCGTCCGTCAGTCGATCGAGCCAACCCTGCGCGCCGGCCGCAGCCGGCTCGGCGACGGTGCCGCGAGCGACGGCCGGACCTGTCCGCGGCGCGAGATCGCGCTGCTCGGCTGGTGGCGTCGCATGACGCGGCACCTGCTACCTCCCCTTGCCCGGCTTCGTCTTCAGCACGACGTCGAGCATCGCGCCCGGCACCGCCATCTCCGTGCTCGCCTCCCGCCCGTCGCCGGCGCGCACGTGCACCTCGTACGTCCCGGCCGGCACGCGCGGGATCCGGAAGCGCCCGTCGGCATTGCTCGTCGCCATCCGCCCCAGTCCCAGCACCGCGGCCCACGCGTCGGCGACCGGCTCGCCGTCCTCGTCGCGGACGATCCCGCCGACGTGCGACAGCTCCTGCACGCCGCCGCCGCGCGGCGCGTCCGTCAGCCCCGCGCGCATCGTCATCGTGCGCACGTCGGGACCGCGCTCGACGACCATCCCGCTCTCGACGGCGAGCGTCACGACGTAGTCCAGCGCCGGCTTGTAGACGCCGCCGACCGAGCGCCAGAAGTCCGCGCGCTGCTCCGGGCGCTGCTCGCCGACCGAAGCGAGGATCGAGAAGCGCTGCGAGCCGTCGTCGAAGCGCGGGCCGAGCTGCCCGTCGAGGATCGGGAAGGCGTAGAGCACGCCGAGCACCTGCGACAGCAGGCGATGCTCGTCGGCGACCGCCTTCGACCAGGTCGTGATCGCGAAGATGCAGTCGACCCGCATCCCCGGCGGGCGCTCGCTGGCGCGGCCGTTGTCGCGACCGCCGTCGGGTCCGCTCTGGCCCGGCTTCGCCGAGCGACGGATGTCGCACAAAAAGAGGTTCACCGTCGGCCGCGTCAGCGTCGCCGACCAGTCGCTCGTCGGCGTCTCGAACGAGACGTCGACGTCGTCGAAGCCGTGCCGGCGCAGCTGCGCGATCAGCAGGTCGCGCAGGCCGGAGTCGAGGTCGGCGATCATCGTGTTGACAGGAACGTCGATCGTCGTCGTCATGCGGTGCCTCCCGTTCGCACGAGGTCGTGGAAGCGGTCGAAGTCGGCGGCCAGCGTGAGCCGCCCGAGCTTGGCGTACTCCATCGCGACGCCGCGGACGAGCTGCGACATCCCGATCGCGCCGTCCTCCGACGCCGCCAGCACGGCCGCCGCGATCGCGGCGTTGCGGATCCCGCCGCCGGACAGCTCGAAGCGCTCGGCGAGGAAGTCCAGCTCGACGTCGCCGGCGCGCGGCGCCTCGTCGGGCAGCAGCAGCTCCCACAGCGCGAGCCGGTACTCGGCGGTCGGGAACGGGAACTCGACGACCGCGTCCATCCGCCGCAGGAACGCGTCGTCGACGTTGCCGCGCATGTTCGTCGCCAGCACGACCGGCCCGTCGTGACGCTCCATGCGCTGCAGCAGGTACGCGGTCTGCAGGTTCGCGTAGCGGTCGTGCGAGTCCTGCACATCGCTGCGCCGGCCGAAGACGGCGTCGGCCTCGTCGAAGAAGAGCACCGCGTTGGCGCCCTGCGCGGCGGCGAAGACGCGGTCGAGGTTCTTCTCCGTCTCTCCGAGCCACTTCGAGACGACCGTCGCGAGGTCGATCCGGAACAGCTCGAGCCCGAGCTCGCCGGCGAGCACGCGCGCGGCGAGCGTCTTGCCGGTTCCGGAATCGCCGGCGAACATCGCGACGAGCCCCTGCGCGCGTCCGGCCCGGCGTCCGAAGCCCCACTCGTCGAGCACGAGCTCGCGATGGCGCAGGAACGCGGCGAGCGAGCGCAGCAGCGTCAGCGGGCGCGGAGGCAGGATCAGGTCCTCCCAGCCGATGTCGGGAGTCATCGCGAGCGCCAGGTCGCCGAGGCTCGACAGCGACGCCGCCCGCGCGCCCTGCTCGATGTCCGAGCGCGCGACCGTCCCCCGTCCCGCGGCGCTCGCCGCGGCCCCTGCCAGCCACGCGCCGTCGGCGATCCGCTGCAGCGGCAGCCGGTGCGCCGCGCTGATCTGCTCGGGCACGTCGGCGCCACCCAGCGCGGACGACCAGATCGCCGCGCGCTCGGGTCGCGACGGCATCGCGACGGCGATCGCGAGCACCGCGACATGCTCGAACGCGGGTAGCTCGTCGGCGCCCTCGAGGCACAGCACAGCGCCGGGCGCGAGCGCGAGGCGGTCGCTCAGCAGCGCACGGTCGGCGGCCGGCAGGGCGCCGATCCGGTCGATCACGAGCACGCGCCGCTCGAGCGCAGCGGCGAGCACGGCGTCGCGCGCCAGCTCGGGATCGGCGAGCTCGGCGCAGGCGACGCAGACGACGCCGCGACCGGCCGCGCAGGCGACCGCGAGCGCGGCGTCCGGTCCGTGCACGGCGAGCGGCGGACGCGCCTCGGGATGCTGTTCAAGCTGCGCGGCGATCTGCTCGAGCACGCGGTCGCGGCCAAACGGCAGCGTCGTCGGCGCGAGGCGGCGCAACCGGCCGGCGCAACCGGGATCGTCGATCGGGGCGCCGAGCAGCATGCCGGCCAGCCGGTCGCCGAGGACCACGGGGCGATCGGCGAGCGCCGTCGCGTCGCTCGCGTCGGCGATGCGGACCGCTCCGAGCTGCCGCAGGGGAGCGTCGGGTCCGAGCGCGGCGAGCACGTCGGCGACCGAGACGCCCTCGCCCGCCAGCAGCCGCGCGACGCCGCGCGGCGTCGCG
>JAUYGN010000033.1 GCA_030690545.1 Solirubrobacteraceae bacterium | reverse complement strand
CGCCCGGCGCGCCGGGGTGCCGTCGACGGGCGCCGCGGCGAGCGCGGCCGGCCACAGCCGGCCCGGGTCGGGATCCAGGCCGAGGACGATCTGCGACTCGCGCGCCTGCACGCGCTCGGCGAGCCGATCGGCGAACGCCGGCGTCACGCGGCCAACGACGGCGGGGCCGGCACGCTCACTGCTGGCGCACGGACTGCTTGAGCTTCGATCCGGCCGTGAACTTCGGCACGCGCGCGGCGGGGATCTCCATCGCCGCACCGGTGCGCGGATGCTGGCCCTGGCGCGCGGCACGCTCGGCGACGCTGAACTTGCCAAACCCGGCAAGCGCGACGTCCCCGCCTCGGCCGAGCACGTCCTCGATCGTCTCCAGGGCCGCGTCGACGGCGTCGGCGGCCTGCCTGCGCGTCAGGTCGGTGCGCGCGGCAACGGCGTCGATGAGCTGGGACTTCGTCACGAGAGGTGCTCCTTGTGGGTGCTGCAGGCGGATCGAACGGACCCGTCGAAGCTACCAGCGTGACCGGACCGCTCCCGATCGGCGAGGATGCAGGCGTGCCGATTCAGAAGATCGCCTGGCTGGTGACCGTCGCCGCGGCCCTCATCACCGCGCTGCTGCTGCTGCTCTCGGGCTACAACGGCTACGGCGCGGTGGCGATCGCCGTCGGGCTGTCGGCGGCGATCAACCTGCGCTGATCCGGCCGTCCCAGGTTGTTGCCCGGGGCGACGTGAGGAGCCTACTCCCGCGCCCCCGGGATCTCGGTCCCGGGGTGGAGGCTCGCCTCGGGCTCGAGGTGAATCAGCACGTCGGCGCGGCGCAGGCGACCGTGGATCGCGTCCTGCAGCGCGTGCGCGGTCTCGTGGGCGTCCTCGAGCGTCGTGCCCGCGACGAACTGCACGTGCAGGTCGACGTAGCGCCGCGAGCCCGCCCGCCGCGCGCGCAGCTTGTGATAGCCGCAGACCCCCCGCGGGCCGAACTCGGCGATCGTCGTGCGGACGGCATCGAGCTCGTCGGCGGGCAGCGCCTCGTCGACGAGCACGCGCGAGGCGCGCGCCAGCAGCCGCACTCCCGCATGCACGATCGCCGCGGCGACGAGCAGCGCGATGACCGGATCGAGCCACGTCAGGCCGGTCAGCTGCACGACGATCAGTCCGACGAGCACCGCCCCCGATGTCGCGGCGTCGGTTCGCAGATGCGCGGCATCGCCCTCCAGCGCGGGCGACTCGGTCTCGCGCGCGCGACGCGCGAGGAACGACGACACGAAGATGTTGGCGACCATCGAGAAGGCGATCACGGCGATGCCGATGCCGAGCGAGTGGATCTCCGGCCCGGTCGCCAGGCTGCGCACGGACACGTAGATGACGACGCCCGAGCCGACGAGGATCAGCAGCGCCTCGATCGCCGCGGCGATGTTCTCGACCTTGTCGTGTCCGTAGGGGTGATCGGCGTCGGCCGGCTTGTCGGCCTTGCGGACCGAGAAGTAGGCGACGAACGATGCGATCAGGTCGATCGACGAGTGCATCGCCTCGGTCAGGATCGCCACCGAGCCGGTGATCGCGGCGGCGACGAGCTTGAGCGCGATCAGCAGCGAGTTGGAGGCGATCGACAGGGCGGCGGCGCGCGACTTGACCGTCCCGCCGCGGGCACGCTGCTGTCCGGCGATCAGCGACTCCGCCATCGCCTCAGGTCCGGTCGTCCAGCAGCGCGAGCAGCGCCCGCGCCGCCCGGCCGCGATGACTGATCGCATCCTTCTCCGCTGGGTCCAGCTCGGCCATCGTGCGGCCGTCGGCGATCTCGTCGGGAAGGAACGCGGGGTCATAGCCGAAGCCGCCGTCGCCGCGCGGCTGCGCGGCGAGCGTGCCGGTGCAGCGTCCCTCGACGACCTGCTCGCGTCCGTCCGTGCCGACGTAGGCGAGCGCGCAGGCGTAGGCCAGCGCCGACCCTGCGGGCGCGTCGCACAGCAGCTTGGCGAGGTTCTCGCCGTCGCCCGCGGTCTCGCCGGCGAAGCGGGCCGAGCGCACCCCGGGCGCGCCGCCGAGCGCCGCCGCCTCGATGCCGGAGTCGTCGGCGATCGCGTCCAGGCCGGTCGCGCTCGCCGCCGCCCGGGCCTTGCCGAGCGCGTTGCCGGCGAACGTCGCGGCGGTCTCCGGGGGCAGGACGACCGCGTCGGGCAGCGCGACGATCTCGTGTCCCGCCAGCAGCGTCTCGAACTCGCGCAGCTTGTGCGCGTTGCGGGTCGCGAGGACGAGCTTCACGCGACCGCCTGCGCCTGCACCGCGCGCAGCCGCTCGATCCCACTGCCGGCGAGCGCGAGCAGGTCGTCGAGGTGCGCGCGAGAGAGCGGTGTGCGCTCGGCCGTTGCCTGCACCTCGATCAGCCCGCCATCGCCGGTCATCACGACGTTCGCGTCGACCTCGGCCGTCGAGTCCTCGGCATAGTCGAGGTCCAGCAGCGGGATGCCGCCGACGATTCCGCAGGAGATCGCCGCGACGCTGCCGGTCAGCGGCGTGCGCTCGAGCCTGCCGTCGGCCAGCAGGCGGCCGATCGCGAGCTCCAGCGCGACGTAGGCGCCGGTGATCGACGCGCAGCGCGTGCCGCCGTCGGCCGTCAGCACGTCGCAGTCGAGGTAGATCGTGCGCTCGCCGAGCGCGTCGAAGTCGATCACGCCGCGCAGCGAGCGGCCGATCAGGCGCTGGATCTCGACGCTGCGTCCGTCGAGCTTGCCCCTGCTGATGTCGCGCGCCTTGCGGTCGCCGGTCGACGCCGGCAGCATCCCGTACTCGGCCGTCACCCAGCCGCGGCCCTTGCCGGCCATCCAGCGCGGGACGCTCTCCTGCACCGACGCCGTGCAGATGACGCGCGTCTCGCCCTGCGCGATCAGCGCCGAGCCGGCCGCGGGCTTGACGAAGTGCGGGGTGATCGTCGTCGGGCGCAGGTCGGCCGCCGCGCGGTCGTAGGAGCGGGTGGCGGATGCGTCGGTGGTGGTCATGCGAGTACCTCGGTCTCGTTGGCGGCGATCATCCGGCAGCGAGCGTGCTCGCGTCGCCTGCCGCAAGCTCGATCTGGTCGACTGCGCCCATCGGCAGCTGCAGGAAGCGCGAGCCGACTGCGGCGAACGCGGCCGCGTCGCCGGTGCACAGGAAGCTGTAGCGGCCCTCCCCGGTCCGGCGCGGGGTGGTCAGGTCGCGTGCCTCGAGCGCGTGCTGCACCCGCCGCGCGATCGCCGTGCCGGACGTGATCAGCGTGACCTGCGGGCCGAGCAGGCGCTGCAGCAGCGAGCGCACGAACGGATAGTGCGTGCAGCCGAGGATCGCCGTGTCGACCTGCGCCTCGCGCAGCGGCGTGCAGTAGGCGCGCGCGAGCTCGACGTCGGCCTCGGTGATCGGCGCGCCGTCCTGCGAGATGCGCGCCAGCTGCGGGCAGGCGACGCTCGTCAGGCGCACGAGCGGGTCGACCGTCAGGACCGCGCGCTCGTAGGCGCCGCTGGCGATCGTCGCGGGCGTCGCGAGCACGCCGATCCGCCCGCTGCGCGTCTGCGCGACGGCGAGGTTGGACTCCGGGCCAACGACGCCGATCACGTCGGCGCCATGCCCGTGCTCGGCGACGTACGCGACGAGGTCGTCGAGCGCGCTCGACGTCGCGGAGTTGCAGGCGACGACGATCAGCTTCGCGCCGCGCGCCAGCAGCGCGTCGGCGATCTGCCGGCTGAAGGCGCGCAGCTCGTCCGGCGTGCGATCGCCGTACGGAAAGCGCGCCGAGTCGCCGAGGTACAGGAAGTCCTCCTGCGGCAGCGCCACGAGCAGCTCGTGCAGGACGGTCAGGCCGCCGACGCCGGAGTCGAAGACCCCGATCGGAGCCGTGTTGTCGGGCGCAAAGGGCACGGGCGCCATGTTCGCAGAGGCGCGCGCCGTGACCGTCGAAGCGGCCTTGTCAGGTTCGGGTCGCCGGCCGACCCGAACCTGACAGGCGTCGCGGCCCGGCCGCTACTTCTTGCCGATGCCGTCGATCGTCTCCTTGAGCTTCTTGGAGATCTCCGCGGCCAGCCCGCCGCCGTCCTTCATCCCCTTGGCGGCGATCACGACGCCGGTCAGCAGCCCGGCGAGCAGCAGCATCAAGCCGACGTACTCGACGGTCCCCTGACCGGCCTGCGCGTCCTTGATGCGGACGAGTCGTGCGTGGATCCAGCCCATCGTGCGATACGGCATGTCGGCCTCCCGGCGAGACGGTGGTGTGTCGCTGGGATGCTGCGCCGCATGGCGTGACGGATCTACGCGCGTCTGTGACAAGTTGGCGGAGAAGTCGTGCCGACGCTGTTGAATGAGCGCAACCGATGCTGCGCGCGCTCGTCGTCACGAACATGTACCCCTCCCCCGCCCGCCCGGCGCTTGGCAGCTTCGTGCGCGACCAGGTCCGCGCGCTGCAGCAGATCGACGGCCTCGACGTGCGGCTGCACGCCTTCGCGCCCGGCGGCGTGCGCGGCTACGCCGGCGCCGCGCGCGAGCTGCATCGCCGCTTCGAGGGCGAGCGCTTCGACGTGGTCCACGCGCACTTCGGGCTCACCGCGTGGCCCGCGCTCGCGGTCCACGCCGATCATCGCGTCGTCACGCTGCACGGCAACGACCTGTATGCCCGGCGCTCGCGCCCCGTGACCGTGGCCGCGCTCGGACGGATGGACCTCGTCGGCGTGCCAACCGCCGCGTTCGCCGCCGAGGTCCCCGGCGCCGGCACGCGGCGCAGGGTCGCGATCCTGCCCTGCGGCGTCGACGTGCAGCGCTTCCGCCCGCTCGACCGGCGCGCCGCGCGCGAGCGGCTCGGCCTCGATCCCCAGGGGCGCTACGTCCTGTTTCCCTACGACCCGGCGCGCGCGGTCAAGCGCGTCGACCGCGCCGAGCAGCTCGCCGGCGCCGACGCCGAGCTGCTGACGCTCGGCAGCGTCAGCCCCGAGGACGTCCCGACCTGGGTCAACGCCGCCAACGCCGTCGTCTGCCCCGCCGACTGGGAGACCTTCGGCCTGGCCTGCATCGAGGCGCTCGCCTGCGACGTGCCGGTGCTCGCGCGGCCGACCGGAGCGCATCCCGAAGCGCTGCGCGCCATCGCCGGAACGCACTGCGGCGAGTGGGACCTCGAGGCATGGCGCGCCGCGCTCGCCCCGCACCTGCAGGCCGACGATCCGCGCATCGCCGGCCGCGCGCGAGCACTGGAGTTCTCGGCCCCGGCGCTGGCCGCCCGCGTCGCCACCGCCTGGCGCTGGCTCGCCGAGGACGGCCAGCCCCCGCCGCTATACTCGCCCGCCGAGGCGCCGGCCTCATCGTCACGCGGCGCTTCCACCTCATGACCGGACCGATGCAGCGCATCCTCCGCCGTCGCGCCTCTGGCTCACCACGCCGCGGCCGTGCCGGCCTACTCCGCCGGCTTCCATCCGGCATCTTCGGCAAGCGCGCTTCCGCCGACCGCCCGTGGCTGGACAACGCGCCGGCGGGAACTCCCGCGGCCGGCGCGCCGTCCTCCGAGCAGCCGACGCAGGTCATCGTCCAGGAGGTGCCGGGTGCCGGCGCCGGCCAGGCGAGCTTTCGCGATCGCGGCAAGCTGCGCCGGCGGCTGCGCTTCCTGCGCCGCACCCGTGAGCTCGCGTTTCGCGACATCGGCGGGCTGATGTTCGACATGCGCCGCTTCGGCCGCGAACGTCCCGATCTCGTCGAGGCGAAGATCGGCGCGCTCGCCGCCGTCGACCAGGAGCTGCGCTCGCTCGAGCGGATCCTCGACGACCGCCGGTCGCTGCACGAGCTGCACGAGCCCGGGATCACCTCCTGCGCGCGCTGTGGCGCGCTGCACGCCAGCGAGTCGAACTTCTGCCCCAACTGCGGGCTGCAGATCAGCGGTCCGCGCGCGATGGGCGAGGTCGGCGGCGCGATCGCCGCGCCCCCGCAGCCGCCGCCGGCACCGTCGGCACCGGCCGCGATCGGTCCACCGCAGCCGGCACCCGAAGCAGCCGCATCCGCACCACCCCCACCCGAACCTGCCGCATCCGCGCCACCGGCACCCGAACCGGCCGCGTCGACACCGCCGGACCCGCCCGCGCCCGCGTCGACGGAACAGCCCGCGCCCGCACCAACGCCCCCCGCGCCATCGACGTCGCAGCCCACCGAGGCGATGCGTCCACCGCACGCTGACGACGACCGCTCGTGAGCACCCGTCCACCCGAGGACCCGGCCCAGGTTCCTGAGCCCGGCTCGCTGCCCTGTCCGCGCTGCTCGGCGACGATCGGTGCCGAGCAGGACTGGTGCCTGGAATGCGGCGCGCCGGCCCGCACGCGCCTGGCGCCGACGCCCAACTGGCGGCTGCCGACGCTCGTCGTCGTCGCGATGATCGCGCTCGCCGGTGGACTGCTGGCGTTCTCCTTCGTCACGCTCACCGACGACGGCGGGCAGCCCGCCGGCGCGACGCCGACCGCCGTCGAGACGACCCCTCCCGCCGACGCGCCGCCGCCGGTCGCGCCTGCGGTCACGCCGACGGCGACGACGACCGCTCCCGCCGACCCGCCCGTGCCCGACACCGCCGTGCCCGGTCAGACGGCGCCCGCACCGGCCCCGCCGACGCAACCGGCCCCGCCGCAACCCGCCCCGGCCCCGGCCGATCCGCCCCCGACGACGACTACGAACCCGTGAACGCCGGCCACGAGCCGCCCGTCAGCCGCTCCTGTGCGCGCAGGGCGAGCGGGTGCAACGCGACCTCCGGCAGCGGCGGCAGCTCGTCGCCGCCGGCGACCGCCAGCGTCGCGACGACCGAATGGGCCAGCGCGGCGAGGTCGTAGCCGCCCTCCAGCACGAACCCGAGCGGCACCCCGAGCTCATCCGCCGCGGCACGCATCAACGCCGCCATCGCGGCGAAGCCGTCCTCGGTCACCGTGCAGCCCGCGAGCGGGTCCTCGGCGTGCGCGTCGTAGCCCGCCGAGATCAGCAGCAGGTCGGGCTCGTAGGCGCGCGCCAGCGGCCGCACGACATGCGCGACATGCGACAGGAAGACGGCGTCGCCGGAGCCGGCGGGCACCGGCATGTTGACGCTGAAGCCCGCTCCCGGGCCGCGACCGACGTCCGACGCCGCACCGCTGCCGGGATACAGCGGCGACTGGTGAATCGAGCAGAACAGGACGTCGTCGCGCTCGTGGAAGATCGCGTTCGTCCCGTTGCCGTGGTGGACGTCCCAGTCGAGGATCAGCACGCGCCGGGCGTCGTGGACGTCGAGCGCGTGCTGGGCGCCGATCGCGATGTTGTTGCACAGGCAGAAGCCCATCGCACGCGCGCGCTCGGCGTGATGGCCGGGCGGGCGGTGCAGCGACGCGCCGACGCCCGCGCGCTCGCTGCCGAGCAGCGCGTCGACGAGCGCGACCGCGCCGCCGGCGGCGTGCAGCATCGCCTGAAACGAGCCGGGGCTGACGATCGTCTCCGCATCGATCGTCCCGCCGCCGCTGCGGCTGAGCGCCTCGATGCGGTCGATGTGCTCGGGCGGGTGGATCGCGGCGATCTGCGCGCGCGTCGCCGCGGGCGACAGGCGCACGTCCCAGCCGAGCCACTCGTGCTCGCTCAGTGCCTGCTGGATCGCCGCGATCCGGTTCGCGTTCTCGGGGTGCGGGCCCGTGTCGTGACGCAGCGAGGACGGGTGGCGAAACAGGACCGGGACGGCCATCCGGGTACGGTACCCCCCGCGTGTCCGACGAGCCGGTGATCTGCAGCGACCTGACGGTCGTGGGCGCCGGCGCCGCCGGCCTCTACGCGGCGCTGAGCGCTGCCCGGGCGGGCGCGTCCGTCGTGCTCGTCTCAGCGACCCCGCTGGCCCAGACCGCGAGCTACTGGGCACAGGGCGGAATCGCCGCCGCGCTCGCGCTCGAGGATTCCTTCGGCCGCCATCTCGCCGACACCGAGGCGGCCGGCCGCGAGCTCGTGCGCCGCTCCGCCGCGCAGGTGCTCGTCCGCGAGGCGCCCGCCCGCGTGCGCGACCTCGAGGGCATGGGAGTGCGCTTCGATGCCGACCGCCGCGGCATGCTCGCGCTCGGCCTCGAGGGCGGGCACTCGATCCGCCGCGTGGTGCACGCGGGCGGCAGCGCGACGGGCCGGCGGGTCGTGCGTCAGCTGTCGGCGCTCGCCGTCGACGAGCCGCTGATCGACGTGCTCGAGGGCGCGCGCGCCACCGCCGCCTGGATGCATGACGGTCGCTGCCATGGCGTCGTGCTCGCGGACGGGCGCGCGATCCGCACGCGAGCGACGATCCTCGCCACCGGCGGAGCGGCGGCGCTCTGGTCGCGCACGACGAACCCGCCGGGCTCGCTCGGGATCGGGATGTCGATCGCCCACGCCGCGGGCGCCGAGCTGGCCGACCTCGAGTTCCTGCAGTTTCACCCGACGGCCGTGATCGGCCTCAAGGGTCGCGAGGGCTTCCTCGTCACGGAGGCGATCCGCGGCGAGGGCGCGACGCTGCACGGACCGGACGGCGAGCGCTTCGTGGAGGAGCTCGCGCCGCGCGACGAGGTCTCGCGCGCGATCGCCGCGCTGCTGACGCGGACCGGCGCGACCTCCGTCGCCCTCGACATGCGCGCCGTCGACCCGTCGCTGTTTCCCAACGTCGTCTCGGCGCTGCGCGACGCGGGCCTGGACCCCACCCGCGAGCCGATTCCCGTCTCGCCCGCCTCGCACTACATGATGGGCGGGATCCTGACCGACCTGCACGGCCGCAGCACGGTGCCGGGGCTCTACGCGATCGGCGAGACGGCCTGCACCGGGCTGCACGGCGCCAACCGCCTCGCCTCCAACTCGCTCACCGAGTGCTTCGTCTACGGCGCGCGCGCGGCGGCGGCCGGGCTCGACGAGGCGCCACCGGCCGCCGCGTCCGGTCCGCCGCAGAGCGCCGCCCCGCTCGTGCGACCGACGCGCGCGACGCAGGAGGCGCTCTGGCGCGAAGCAGGGATCGTGCGCACGCGCGAGGGTCTGCAGCGACTGCTCGACGATCCCCATCCGCTCGCCCGGCTGATCGCCGCGTGCGCGCTGCGGCGCCAGGAGAGCCGTGGCGCGCATCAGCGCAGCGACTTCCCGGAGACCGACCCGCGGCTCGACCATCGGCACCTGACGATCGGTGCCGACGAGCTGCCGCGACCCGAGCTCTGGGACTGACGCCGTCGCGGCTTAATACGAACTCAACATTGGGTTCGTTCCTACCTCACACGGGCACGCCAGACTGCCGCGGCCAGCTTGTAGCACCGAGGAAAGGAGATCCTGCTCCATGTACCACTTCAGCCGCGCGATCTACCGCGAGCTCTCGCCTCACATCGATTGCGCGCATGAAGCGCGCGATGGCCATGCCGACGTGCTGCGCGCCTGCGAATCGACGATCGAGCGCCTCGCGACCGACCGCCACTACTTCGCCAGGCCGGCGCGCACGCTCTTCAACGACATCCGCACGAACTTCCCGATCGGCGTGCAGCCGCGCGTGTGGCACGTCGTGGCCGCGTACGTCGGAGCCGCCCAGGAATGGCTCGCCAAGCAGCCCCAGCACGGCTACGACATCAACGGCAACCCGCTGGAGTGCCGTGCCACGACTCGCCGCGGCACCCCGTGCCAGCGCATGCCGCTCGCCCACAACGGCTACTGCCCCTCGCACCAGCACCTCGCCGAGACCGAGGAGATCGAGCTCGAGGACCAGCGGATCGCGGCGTAGTCGTCGCAGCGTGCGGGCGAACGGTGGCCTGCGCCCGAGACGCCGACGACCCGTCAGCAGGCGGCACGCCGTCCGCCTCACGAACGCCGCCGGCCGCTCGTCGTTGCGGCCCGCCGGACAGGCCCTCGCGGCGCCCGACTTCTCCTGCACGGCGCCGAGACGGCCTGCGCCGTTAGATTTGGCGGCTTGAGCGCGCCGTCCCAGAGTCCTCGCGTCGGCCGCTGACGTGCTGCTGGGCGTCGACGTCGGCGGCACGTTCACGGACGCCGTGCTCGCCTCCGGCGGCCGGCTCGTCACCGCGAAGTCGCCGACGACGCCCGCCGACCAGTCCGAGGGCGTGATGGCGGCGGTGAGCGCCGCGCTGCGGCGCGCGGGCGCATCGACCGGCGAGGTCGCGGCGTTCGCCCACGGGATGACGGTCGCAACGAACGCGCTGCTCGAAGGTCGCGGCGCCCGCACGGCGCTCGTCGCGACCGAGGGGTTCGCCGACGTCGTCGAGCTCGGCCGCCAGGCGCGCGCGGATCTCTACCGGCTGTGCGCCGCCCACCCCGCCCCGCTCGTGCCTCCCGAGCGCCGTGTCGCTGCTCCCGAGCGCTGCGGGCCTGACGGCGTGCTGCGCGCGCTCGCCGATCCCGCCGCGCTGGCCGAGGAGGTCGCGGCGCTGGAGCCCGAAGCGGTCGCGGTCGTGCTGCTGCACGCGTACGCGCACCCGGCGCACGAGCGGGCGATCGGGGACGCACTCGCGGCGCGACTGCCGGACGTGCACGTGTCGCTGTCGCATGAGGTCGTGGGGACGTTCCGCGAGTATGAGCGCGCCGCGACGACGGAGGTCGACGCGGCGCTGTCACCGCTGCTGGCGCGCTACCTGCGCCGCCTCGTCGAGCGGACCGCCCGCGCCGGCCTGCCCGAGCCGCGGATCATGCAGTCCAACGGCGGCCTCGCGGCGGCCTCGCTGGCCGCGCGCCATGCCGCCTTCACCGTGCTGTCCGGGCCGGCGGGCGGAGCAGCCGCCGCGGCACTCGTCGCGCGGGCGTCGGGCCATCGCGACCTCGTCTGCTTCGACATGGGCGGCACGTCATGCGACGTCTGCGTCGTCGAGGACGGCGCGGTCCGCGAGACCGCCGGCCGCGAGGTCGGCGGTCGGCCGCTGGCGCTGCCGATCGTCGACATCCATACCGTCGGAGCGGGCGGCGGCTCGGTCGCGTGGCGCGATCCGGGCGGAGCGCTGCGCGTCGGGCCGCGCAGCGCGGGCGCCGATCCCGGTCCGGCCTGCTACGGACGCGGTGGCGTCGAGCCGACGGTGACGGACGCCAACCTGCTGCTCGGCCGGCTCGACGCGGCGGGAGCGCTGGCCGGCGGCGTGACGCTCGACCGCGACGCCGCGGAGCGCGCCGTGGGCTCGCTCGCGCGCGAGCTCGGGCTGCCGGCGATCGCCTGCGCCGAGGGGGTCGTGCGGGTCGCGAACGCCGAGATGGTGCGGGCCCTGCGCGTCATGACCGTGCAGCAGGGCATCGACCCGCGCGACTACGCGCTGCTGGCGTTCGGCGGCGCGGGCCCGCTGCACGCCGCGGCGATCGCCGATGAGCTCGGCATGACGACGATCCTCTGCCCGCGCGCGTCCGGCGTGCTGAGCGCGCTCGGCCTCGCCGCCGCCGACCGCCGCGCAACCGAGCAGCGCACCGTCCTGCTCGCCGGTGGCGCACTGACCGACGACGCCCTGCGCGCCGCCCGCGACGAGCTCGTCGCCGCGGCCCGCGCGACGCTGAGCGGTGACGCGGCGCCCGGCGACACGCCGGCCCACGCCCGCAACGCCGCGCTCGCGACGGCCCACGCCACGGCCGCCACGCCCGACGACGTTCACATGTCCCACGACACGACCGCCGCGCCCGATCCGCTGCGAGTCGCGGTCGCCTACGACGTCCGCTACCGCGGCCAGGCGCACGAGCTGACCGTCCGCGATCTGCCGGACGTGACGGTCGCGACGGTCCGCGCCGCGTTCGAGGACCTGCACGAGGAGCGCTACGGCTACCGCGATCCGGACGCGCCGACCGAGGTCGTCACGATCCGCGCGACGGCGAGCGTTCCCGGACCGCAGCTCGACCTCGCTGCCGGCGCCGCCGGCAGCGTCGAGCGCTCCCGTCGCCGCGTCGTGTTCGACGCGACCGCGCACGAGGCCGAGATCGTCCGCGGCGAACCGGGCGCCGGCGAGCGCATACGCGGGCCGGCGATCTGCGAGCTGCCAGAAGCGACGCTCGCCGTACCACCCGGCTGGGCGGGGAGCGTCGACAAGGCCGGCACGATCGTGCTCGAGCGCACCACCACGAGACCGGGGCGACTTGAGCACCTCCCACATGCACAAGTCGACCAGCCCTCCGCGGAGGATCCTCCGGCATCGCTCGATCCGATCAGCCTGCAGGTCGTGACCGGCGCGCTGCGCGCGGCGTGCGAGGAGATGGGCGCGGCGCTCGTGCGCAGCGCGCACTCGGCGAACATCAAGGAGCGCCGCGACTGCTCGTGCGGGCTGTTCGACGCTGCCGGCGAGATGGTCATGCAGGCCGAGCACATCCCCGTGCATCTCGGTGCGATGCCGGCCGCGGTGGCGGCGGTCCTCGACGAGGATCATGTATCCGGCCCCCACCCACCCAGGTCGTGGATCCTCAACGACCCGTTTCGCGGCGGGACGCACCTGCCCGACATCACCGTCGTCACGCCGGTGCTGGACCCCGCAAGCGGCGCGCTGCTCGGCTTCGCCGCCAACCGCGCCCACCACGCCGACGTCGGCGGCCGCACTCCCGGCTCGATGCCCGCGGACTCGACGACGCTCGACGAGGAGGGCGTCGTGATCGCGCCGCGCGTGCTCGACGAGGCGGCGATCGACGAGCTCGTCGCGCTGATGCGACAGCCCGACCAGCGCCGCGCCGACCTGCGCGCCCAGCTCGCCGCCAACCGGATCGGCGCACGGCGGCTCGTCGAGCTCGCGCAGCGACTCGGCACCCAGCAGCTGCGCGAGGCGACCGCCGCCGTGCTCGACTACGCCGAGCGCCGCACGCGCGCCTGCATCGCCGCGCTGCCCGACGGCCCGCGCGAGGCACGCGACGTGCTCGAGGGCAGCGACGGCGACGTCGAGCTGCGCCTGACCGCGACCGTGCACGGCGATCGCCTGGTCCTCGATTTCGCGGGCAGCGCGCGGCAGCACGCCGGCAACCTCAACTGCCCGCTCGCCGTGACGCGCTCGGCGGCGTACTTCGCGGTGCGCGTGCTGACCGATCCCGACGTCCCGCCGAGCGCCGGCGCGTACCGGCCGATCGAGGTCCGCGCGCGACTCGGCTCGCTGCTGAACGCGCAGGTCTCCCCCGGCGGCGTCGCCCCAGCGGTCGCCGGCGGCAACGTCGAGACCTCCAGCCGCGTCGCCGACCTCGTGCTGGCAGCATTCGGGCGCGCGCTCGGGCAGGGCACGATGAACAACGTCACGCTGGGAAGCGAGCGCGACGACGAGCCGGCCTCCACGTCCGCCGAGACCGACGCGGGCGCCCGACCCGGCGCCGGGTTCACGTACTACGAGACGCTCGGCGGCGGCCAGGGCGCCTGCGCAGACGCCGACGGACCGAGCGCCGTCCACGTCGCGATGTCCAACACGCTCAACACGCCCGCCGAGGCGCTCGAGCTCGAGTTCCCGCTGCGCGTCGTGCGCCACGCGATCCGCCGCGGCTCGGGCGGCGCGGGGCAGCAGCGCGGCGGCGACGGGCTCGTGCGCGAGCTCGAGGCGCTCGCGCCGATGTCCTACGCGCTGATCACCGAGCGCCGCCGCCACGCGCCGCCGGGCGCCGCCGGCGGTCGGCCCGGTGCGCGCGGGCGCAACCTGCTCAATGGCCACGAGCTGCCGAGCAAGGCGGCCGGGGAGCTGCAGCCCGGCGACCGCCTGACGCTCGAGACGCCCGGCGGCGGTGGCCACGGCGAGAGGCCGACGCTCACGTCCTGAAGT
Source organism: Solirubrobacteraceae bacterium (assembly GCA_030690545.1). Lineage (GTDB taxonomy): Bacteria > Actinomycetota > Thermoleophilia > Solirubrobacterales > Solirubrobacteraceae > CADCVQ01. The sequence goes on along the minus strand of JAUYGN010000033.1, from coordinate 16,692 downwards.
CGACCGCCTGCAAGCCCGACAGATCCTCGGCCGAGTCCTCGCGGTCCTGGAGCTTGTTGCGGTCCGGCGTATGGACGTAGAGATCGAAGTCCTGCATGAGCTGCTCGACGTCGGCGCCGAGCAGCTGAGCGCGGCCGATCGCACGCCAGCGCTTCATGCCACGCTTGAGCAACGTCTCCCACTCGCCGATCGTCTGGGTGTAGGACTGGTTGGGATCGTCGAGCACGACTGGATTGAAGCCGCACTCGACGAGGAGCTTGTTGAGCACGATGTTGTTCGTGCGCGTGTTGGCGTCCTTGAAGGCGTGCAGGTACTCGAGGTTCTTGTGCAGCGCGCTGATCGCCCGCAGTGGCTCGTCGGTCTCATGCAGCTGGCGGTAGTAGTCCTCGAACAGCCGGTCGATGCGCGCCTTCGATGCCGCTTCGCCCTTGTCCTTGTAGTGAAACGAGAAGTTGATCGTCGCCGGATGGGGGATCATCGTGAACGTATCGCCCATCGGCAGTCCCATCTCCTGTGCGAGCCTGTATGCCTCGTCGACGTCGTTCGGCTCCCAGGCCTTCCGGATGTCTGCCTCGAACTGGGTCCCCGCGGTCGACCTGTCGGCATTGACGTGATCGGTATGGCTTGACCACCCGGCCATCGCTTCGTCGTCGCTGTGGGCGCGCGTGAGCTGCTGCAGCTGCTCGTAGAGGTCGGCGGTCATGCGCTGGCCGATCAGGCCGTGCGCGAACTTGTGCGCAGCCGCCATGCTGGCCAGGTAGCCGGCCTCGGGCGGCTTGCCGTGCAGCCCCCGGTCGAAGACGGCGCTGCCGAATCCCTGCCGCCGCAGGTCGATGTACTGACGCCAGATCTCGTCCTGGATGCCGTCGAACTTGTTCTTCAGGTTCTGCGTCTCGGTGGCGAGCGCCGCGCGCTCGACGGCGATCTCGGCGCTGAGCTGCTGTGCTGCGGTTCGCTTGCTCTGGCGCGAATCGCGGTGACGCAGGCCGCGGAACCCGATCTCGAGACCCTTGCCTGCGCGCAGCAGCCGCTCGATGTCATCGAGCAGTTCGCGCCTGACGATGATCGATCTGCGGTCGCTCACCGCCGCGTTGTACGCGGCCACCCCCGCTGCCAGCCTGCCCCAGTTCGTCGTCGGCGAGCTGCCGCCAAGCGTCGCGTCGAGCGGGTTGAGCCGCAGACGTTGGAGCAACGGCGACATCCCGGCACCAGCCGCCGCGCGCTGCTGGACGGCACCGGCAAGCTGACGCGAGAGAACGGAATCCGTGTTCTTCGGGAGGAGGGCCGTGTCCGAGGTCCACTGCATGGCGCCGCTCGGCGCGCGCGGAGCGAGCGACACGACGCGATCACGCGCCGATGCTCTCGTGTCGCCCGGGCGGTGATCCTGTGCAATCACGTCGATCCCCTTCTACGAGTACGTCAGCAGGCGGACGCGGTCGAACTTCAGCACGTCGTTCGGGCCGTCGCCCGGCGTGACCGCCACGACCGTGACGGTCATCGTCTCGTCGCCGGGCGCCACGAGCCGCTTGAAGGCCTCGGTCACGACGACGGTCTTCGACGCCGGCACGAGGTGGTGTGGCGGGCGCAGGTCGAACGGATCGCGCGGCCCGGTCGGGACGTCGCAATGGCCGACGTCGCCGAAGCAGCTGCCGTGCCCGAAGATCTTGAACGAGCCTGCATAGTGCTCGTCGTCGCGCGGGGTGGCGGCGTCGGCGTCGGGTGCGTTGAGGAAGACGAGCGCCTCGTAGGAGGGCCCCGAATGGTCGACGTCGTAGAAGACGAGGTCGGCGCGGAAGTAGCCGGCGCCCGCGTCGCGCTCGGGCAGGTCGATCGGATCGGAGACGTAGCGGTCGACCATCAGCCGGTCCCCCGCACGGCGGCCGTCGTGACCGCGTAGTCGTAGCCGAGCGCCTCGACGTCGAGGGTGTCGCGGACGGTCATCGCAAACGGCGCCAGCGCGCGGTCCAGCAACGCGGCCGGCGGACCGCTGCCCGGATGGCGCAGCTGCCAGAGGCGCCAGATGCGGTCGACCATCACGTGATGGGCCCAGAAGATCGGGTCGTAGGCCGAGGACGCGATGCCGCCCATCGTGCCGCCGACCCAGACGTGGACGCCGTTGTGCAGGTCCTCCAGCTGCGACTGGAAGTCCATGAAGTCGGTCAGCTCGAGGACCGCGTCGACCTGCGCCCGCGTCGGCAGCGGAGGCGCGCCGGGCTGTCCCGGGTTGCGGTTCGTCTCCGACGGGCCGCCCGGCGGGCGGCCGGAGGGCTGGATCGGCGACTGCAGCAGCGGGTTGGGCTGCCCGTCGGCATCCTGCTCGTCGGCATAGGCCGCCGGGAGCCCCTCGCTGCCTCCCGCGGTCCAGTCCCACCACGGCACGGTAACCCCAGCCACCCGGTCCTGCAGGGCCAGCTCGAAGAAGTACAGGTAGGCGCGGTGCCAGGGCAGGAACAGGGGCGAGTTGTGCGTGCAGTAGACCGGCAGCGGAAGGCCGTGGACGCCGGCCCACGACTGGTAGCCGCGATCGTCGTCGATTGCTTGGGCGGCGACGATCGCGCTGCGAACCTCGGCCAGCTGACCGGCCGTCAGCGCGTCCGCGCTGCGCCGATGGCGCAGCCGTGCGGGGATCGCCGGTGGGCTAGGCGGAACGGTCGACATGCGCGCCACCACGGCGGATCGGCAAACGGGGCATGCCCGGCACCATAATGACCGCGCCGCGCACCGGCAAGCGCCCGCAGCCCGCGGCTCGTCGTCGCCCCAGCTCGCACACAGGCTGGCGTGCGGTCCTGCTCGCGAGGATCTCGACAAGGGCTAGCATCACGCTGCGATGACGGCCGCGCCGACCCCAGCAGCCCCGGGCCGCATCGGCTTCGTCGGGCTCGGGATCATGGGCTCGCGGATGGCCGCGAACCTCGCCCGCGCGGGCTACGAGCTGACGGTCTTCAACCGCACCCGCGCGACCGCCGACGCATGGGCCGCCGAGCACGGCGCGACGGTCGTCGCGACGCCTGCCGAGGTCGGCGCTGCGAGCGACATCGTGATCAGCATGGTCGTCGACGGCGACCAGGTGCGCGAGGTGCTGCTCGGCGAGCAGGGCGTCGCTCGCGGCGCCGCGGCGGGCGCGCTGTGCATCGACATGTCGACGATCGCCGCCGCGCAGACGCGCGCGATCGGAGCCGAGCTCGCCGCGCTCGGGCTGTCGATGCTCGACGCGCCGGTGACCGGCTCGTCGCCGAAGGCGCAGGACGGCACGCTGACGATCATGGCCGGCGGCAGCGAGGACGACTTCGCTCGCGCCGAGCCGCTCTTCGACCTCATGGGCGAGCTCGTCGTGCACGTCGGTTTGCTCGGCCAGGGCGAGACGATCAAGCTGATCAACAACGCGGTCGCCGCCGCCAACTGCGCGACCGTTGCCGAGGCGCTGCTCGTCGGCGAGGCGGCGGGCATCGATCTCGACGCGCTCGTCACGGTCATGGGCAAGGGCTCGGGCGGCTCGGCGATGCTCGCGCTCAAGGCCGGGGCGATGCGCGCGCACGACTACACGACGCTCTTCAAGCTCGAGCACATGCTCAAGGACGTGCGCCTGTGCCTCGACGAGGCACAGGCCGCTCAGGTCCCGTTCGCGGCCGCCGCCCGCGCTCGCGACGTGCTCGTCGCGGCGATGGCAAGGGGTCACGCGGACGACGACTTCGCAGCGCTCGTCGAGGCGCTCGAAGCGTTCGCCGGCACCCGCCTGGACGGCTGAACGTTACAAGTAGAAACCCCGCATTAGCAGGGTTATTTGGTCCTTTGTGCGCACTTGTGTCACAATCACCGCCTTCCCGTTGGCCGGATCGACGCACGTGATTCGGAGCAACGGGTCATTTCGTTTTTTGCCGTGCTTTGTCCCGTCGTCGTCTGGTCTGGGTCTATGCCAATTGCGTTCAAAGAATGGGCGGTCACCGTCCGTGCGCTCGCCGAGGGCGAGCAGCTCATCACCCTGCGCAAGGGTGGCGTGCGCGAAGCCGACAGGCGCTTTCGCGTCGAGCACGACCGCTTCTTCCTGTACCCCACGTTCGATCATCAGCGCGGCGACTGCGTGCGCGAATCGCACGTCCCGGAGCTCGCACGGGCGCTCGAGGAAGGCGTCTGGGCCGACGGGGAGCCGCCGACCGGCGCCCTGCACGGCAGCGGCCTCAACCCGCTCCCCCAGCCCGACCGCGTGCGCATCCGCGCGTGGGCCGAGCTGGCCGATCACTTCACGATCACCGACCCGCGCTGCGTCGACGCGCTGTCGCCGTTCTACGTGTGGAGCACCGACTACGCCGAGAAGCGGCTGGACTGGAAGCGCCGTCATCCGCTGCACGTGCTGCTGCTGCGCACGTACCGCATCCCGCGGCCGGTCACCGTCCGCGTCAAGGACGAGTACGGCGGATGCCGCTCCTGGCTGGAGCTGCAGCGCGATCTGCCGTTCGAGGGCACGCCGGTCCTCTCGGACAACGAGTTCGAGCGCGCCGCCGACGCGATCCGCGCGATCGCCGACGGCGGCATCCCCGCGCTCGTCTGAGCCCCGCTCGATGCTCGCGGCGATCGCCGCGGCGGAGCGGCTCCTCGCGGTCGGCATCGGCGGTGGTGGCGACGTCGTCGGCGCGCTCGCCATCGCCGAGCTTGCGACAGCGCTGGACACAGAGAGCGTCGTCGGCGGGCTGACCTGGGAACGGCGCCCGATCGACCCGCTGCCGGGCGCCCGCCGGATCGGTGAGCTGCGCGGCGCGACCGTGCTCGGCGAGCACGCCGCGCTCGCTCACGGCGAGACGAGCGGGCCCGGCGGCTTCCTCTTCGCCGAGTCGCACATGGCGCGCCATCTCGGCGAGCCGGTCGTGCTGCTGGACCCCAACGACGGTCCGACCGGCATCGCCGACGGACTGGCCGATGCGGCGCGTGAGCTGCATTGCGACCTGATCGTGCTGACGGACGTCGGCGGCGACGTCCTCGCCCACGGCCACGAGCCGGGCTTGGGCAGCCCGCTCGCCGACGCCGTCTGCCTGGCCTCGGCGCCGCTGCTGGCCGAGCGCGGCCTCGCGTCGCTCGGCGCCCTGTTCGGGGCCGGCTGCGACGGCGAGCTGACACCCGACGAGGTGCTCGAGCGGATCGGCGAGGTCGCCCGCGCGGGCGGCCATCTCGGCGCCTGGGGCCCCGGCTCGGCGCAGCTCGCGCGTCTCGAGGCAGCGGTCGAGCAGATCCCGACCGAGGCGAGCACGATGGCGCTGCGCTGCGCGCGCGGTGCGCTCGGCATCGCACCGATCCGCGACGGTCGGCGGACGGTGCAGCTGACGGCCGCGGGCGGCCTCGTGTTCTTCTTCGAGCCGCTGGCCGCGCTGGCCAGCGCGGCGCGCTGCGCGCAGATCGTCGCGCGCGCAGGATCGCTGGAGGAAGCCAACCGCATCCTGCTCGGGCGGGGAATCCCGACCGAGCTCGAGTGGGAGGCGACGCAGTAGCGAAGTCGCTCGAACGATGTCGGCCTGGGTCCAGAGGTCATCAGGACGCTTCACCGTCCGCCACGAGCAGCGCGACGGACGTGACGTCGACGCCGTGCTCGACCTGCTCGAGGACACGCACAGGCGGCTGACCCCGCTGTTCGACGCGTTCCCGCAGGACGTCGGGGTCGTCCTGCATGTCAGCCGCACCGAGCTCGACCTCGCCCAGCCGCTGCTGCCGATCATGCGCCGCCTGACGACACCGGCCGCGCGGCGCTACCTGGTCGGCTGGGCGGCCCGCGACGAGCTGCACGTGCTGGCGCCGCGGCTGCTCGCCGAGCGCGCCGCGAACGTCGAGGGGTCGCGCGAGATGCTCGCGCTGACCCCGGCCGCCCTCTACGTCCAGCTCGTCGTGGCGCAGTGCAACCGTGCGCTGCCGCCGCCCTGGACGCCGCGCGCGACGCTCCGCGTTGCGCGCTGGGCGTGGCTCGTCGCCGGCGCCGGGCAATGGCTCTCCGGCCAGACCGGCCATGCGCGGCCGGTGATCGCGCGCCGCCTGCGCGAGGGCGCACGCCCGAGCTTTCCGCCGTCGCTGCGCGACGCCGCGCTGCTCGGCGGCAGCGTGATCGACTTCGTCGCTCGCGAGACGGGCCCTGAGAACGCCGTGCGGCTGGCCTGCTCACCCCCGTCGGGCGGTCCACACGAGGCGTTGCTGTCGGTGCTGGGCGCCAGCGAGCTCGTCCACGCCGAGGGCGCCTGGCGCGCCCATCTCGCACGGATGGCGGGACGCTGAACCGGACCGAACCAGGCCGTGACCCGCGGCCAGCGGCGACGCTCAGCCGAGCAGGTCGGCGCCGAACCAGGCGAGCAGGAAGACGAGCGCCATGCCGCCCAGCAGCACCGCCAGCACGCGCGACGCAGCGGGCTCGGGATCCGGTGGCCGGTCGCTGATGACCTCGGCCTCCAGCAGCACGTCGCGCGCCGCGGCATGGCCCGATGCCGGGACCATGATGTCGCGCGGACCCGCCGCGAGCATGTCGGGCACGTCGAAGCCGCGCGTGCGCCGCAGCGTCGACGGGATGCCCTCCTCGAGCAGCATGCCCTGCAGGAACTCCGCCTCGGCCTGGTGCGTCGCGTAGGCGACGCGAACGAGGTCGCCCTCGACGTAGCGCGGATCGATCTTGCGGGCGCGCTCGTGGCGGGAGCTGACCGGCTCCTCGACGCTCGGGCCGTCGCCGTAGACGAGCGGCATGCTGCACGCGCGGCAGAAGCGCTCGTCGAGCGGGTGGGGCTGCGCGCAATGCGGGCAGACGAGCGTCAAGACACCTCGAGCTCGACTTCCCGGATCACACCGCCCTCGATCAGATACGAGCGCGCCTCCGGCTCGGCGTCGCCGGCCTTCGACACGCCGATGATGAGCCACTCCACTCCGGGCCAGCCGGCGGCGAAGTTGATGTCGGTCTGTGACGGGTACGGGGCCGATCGCGTGTGCGAGTGGTAGATCGCGATCAGCTGCTCGGCATCCTCGTCGCCCTCGGCGAAGGCGTACTCGATCAGCTCGCGGCCGTCGATGTCGAAGCGAAACGGGCTCGCCGCGAGGTTCTCCAGCGCCCGTGCCCGCGCCGCGCTTCCGTCGCGGCCGAGCACCACGCCGCAGCATTCGTTCGGTGCGTCGCGCACGGCATGCGCGACGATCTCGTCCAGCGTGGCGCGGTCGATCTTCACCGTTGCGAGACGGCTCGCTAGACCTTCGTCAGGCGCGACGTGTCGTCTTCGTCGTCCTTGAAGGAGTCCGACACGGACATCTTGGCCATCGAGTCCTTGAACTCGCGCAGGCCCTTGCCCAGCGAACGGCCGGCCTCCGGGAGCTTCTTGGGTCCGAGCACGACGAGGGCGATCGCCAGGATGAGCAGCAGCTCTCCCGGCCCGAGGTTGAATGGCATGGTCTACGAGACCTCCTGGATGGGTGGTCGCTTCGTGAAGCGATGGTACGCCCTCACTCGGCACCGGTTTCGAAGGCGTTGGGAATCGGGTTCTGTCCGGCGGCCTTGCGCAGGACGACGAGATGCTGTCCCTCGTTGGCCATGATCGAGGCGCCGGTCTGCAGCAGCCGCGGCTCGACGAAGTTCGCGTGCGCGTCGAAGTAGGCGGCGACGGTGGCCGTCTCGAGCTCGATCAGGAAGCTCAGCACGTCGGCCTGCGACGCGACGTCGCCAAGCCCCTCGACGACGTCATCGACGGCGCCGACGCCGTCGGGCGCTTCCGGCGGGGTGCCGCCGAGGTCCGTCAGCGCCGTCGTCAGCGTCGTGGCGTGCTCCTGCTCGTGGGAGCGAAAGCGGCGAGCGACCCGCGTGAGCCCGGGCGACAGCAGCCCGCCGGCGATCACCGTGTCGTAGGCGATCACCGAGACGCGCTCGATCGTGATCGCCGAGTCGAGCACCGCGCCGTCGCCCGTCGCCCGGGCGAACGCGTTGCGGACGCTGAGCAGCAGCGGGATCGAGGATGCCGCGATCGCGGCGCCGCCGAGCGTGAAGCCGCGCCGCAGCAGCTCGCGGCGGTCGCGCTCGAAGGCGGCGATCTCGCTGCTGTCGGCCGCACCGTCGGCGATCGCGATGCGGTCGGCGGTGCGACCACGCCGAATCGGGTCCATCAGGTCTCCCGTCCGGTCACGAAGGCGCTGGGCACGGGCTCGCGACCGAGCGCGTCGAGCAGCAGCGAGACGTGCTCGGCCTCGTTGGTGATGATCGCCGCGGAGGTCGCGCGCAGCTCGCCGGGCGACAGCTTGGGCAGCGCGTCGATGTACGCGGCGATCGCCGTGTTCTCGAGCTCCAGCGCGAACCGCAGGACGTCGGCCTGCGAGCGCAGCACCGGAAAGTCATAGGAGGACTTGGCGCGGTTGGGCATGCCTCCGGCGTCTCTGATCGCGGCCGCCAGGCCGTCGGCGTGCTCCTGCTCCTGCTCGAGGAACGCCTTGCCGAGCTGCAGCGCGTCCCCGGACAGCCGGCCCGCTCCGGCCTTGTAGGCGGCGACCGCCATCAGCTCGAGATCGAGCGCCCCGTTGAGGATCTCGACGTCCGCCAGGTCGGAGTCGTCAGGGCCCGCGACAGGATTCTTCGTGTCGTCGCTGCAGGCCGCGAGGAGCATCGCCGAGCCGCCGGCGACGCTGAGGCCCGACATGCGGAAGAAACGCCTGCGCGACGTCGGGTCGCGCAGGAAGCTGTCGATGTCCATGCCAGTCTCCTGTAGGGGTCCTGCACGCTACCTACCGCGACTGACTGCGGGCTCAGCGGGCCCCGCGGATCACCACCAGACGGTGGAGTCCAGGTTCTCGATCTCCTCGACGGGCTTCGTGTAGATGCCGGAGGACAGGTACTTCCAGCCGTCGTCGCAGACGATGAAGACGACGTTGCCCTCGTCGATCTCGTTGGCGATCCGCACGGCGACGCGGGCGATCGCGCCCGACGAGACGCCCGCGAAGATGCCCTCCTCGTCGAGCAGCTTGCGCGTCCAGATGACGGCGTCGCGGTTGGTGACGAAGATCTTGCGGTCCAGCAGGCTCAGATCGATGATCTCGGGGATGAAGCCGTCGTCGAGCGAGCGCAGGCCCTGGACGGGCTCGCCCTGCATCGGCTCGGCGGCGACGATCTTCACCGCGTCGCCGAGCTCCTCCTTGAAGCGCCGCGCGTTGCCCATCAGCGTGCCGCCGGTGCCCAGGCCGGCGACGAAGACGGCGATCTCGTCGAGCTCCTCGAGGATCTCCAGCGCCGTGCCGTTGTAGTGCGCGAGCGGGTTGGCCGGACTGCCGTACTGGTAGGGCATGTAGTACGTCTCGGTGTCCTTGGCCATCTCGTTGGCCATCGCGACGGCGCCGTTGGAGCCCTGGTCGCCGGGGCTGTAGACGATCTGCGCGCCGTACATCTCCAGCAGCTGCGTGCGCTCGGGCGTCACGTTGTCGGGCATGACGACCTTCAGCGGATAGCCCTTGCGACGGCAGATCATCGCCAGGCTGATGCCGGTGTTGCCCGACGTCGGCTCGAGGATCGTCTGGCCGGGCCCGATCAGGCCGTGCTCCTCGGCATGCTCGATCAGCGAGCGCGCAACGCGATCCTTGACCGATCCGGTCGGATTCATCGACTCCATCTTCGCCCAGATGCGCACGCCGGGCTTCGGGCTCAGGCGCTTGAGCTCGACGAGCGGCGTGTTGCCGATCGCCTGGACGATGTCCCCGTAGCGACCGCCGCAGGGACGGTTCTGAAGCGGCGGGAGGCCCATGTGCCTAGCAGTGTAGACCTGTCGGACCGGCGGGCTGAAGCGGGCAGGGCGCCATCTTGTCGACGCACTACCCGGTTGACCGCGGCGCACCACGCCGGCTCTGGCGGCGCACGCGCTTCGCTAGCGTCCTGCGCCGCGGTCCTCGACGACGCACGCGCCCGGCATGGTCTTCCCGACGGTTCAGTTCGCCATCTTCTTCCCGATCGTGCTCGCGCTCTCGTGGGCGCTGATGCGACGCCACAAGGTCTGGAAGCCGGCGATGATCGCCGCCAGCTACGTCTTCTACAGCGCGGCGAGCCCGGCCTTCTGCCTGCTGCTGGCCGGCATCACGCTCGGCAACCAGGCGGCCGCCAAGCTGATCGGGCACAGCGAGGACGCGCGCGCGCGCAAGCGGATCGTCGTCGTCGCGGTCGCGTTGAACCTCGCGACGCTCGGCGTCTTCAAGTACTACGGGTTCTTCGCCACGGAGGTCAACGCGGTCCTCGACAGCGTCGGCCTCGGACTGCCGCTGCCGCTGGCCGCGATCGCGCTGCCGGTCGGGATCAGCTTCATCACGTTCCAGGCGATCTCCTACACCGTCGACGTCTACCGCCGCGAGATCGAGCCCTCCACGACGGTCGACGTCGCGCTCTACCTCAGCTTCTTCCCGGGGCTCGTCGCGGGCCCGATCGTCCGCGCGCGCGAGTTCATGCCCCAGCTCGAGAAGCCGCGCGATCCGCGCAAGGTGGCGGTCGGCGCGGGCGTCGCGCTGATCATCATCGGCCTCGTCAAGAAGGTCGCGATCGCCGACACGCTCGCGCGAGAGATCGTCGATCCGGTCTTCGGCGTCCCGCAGGCCTACTCGGCACCGGACGTCTGGCTGGCGGCATACGCCTACGCGGTGCAGATCTTCTGCGACTTCTCGGGCTACACGGACATCGCGATCGGCGTTGCGCTGCTGCTGGGGTTCGTCTTCCCGCAGAACTTCGACCGCCCGTACCGCGCGGCCAGCTTCGGCGAGTTCTGGCGGCGCTGGCACATGACGCTGTCGCGCTTCCTGCGCGACTTCCTCTACATCCCGCTCGGCGGCAACCGCGGTGGCAGGTGGCGCACGGTCCGCAACCTCATGATCACGATGCTGCTCGGCGGCCTGTGGCACGGCGCGGCCTGGGGCTTCGTGCTGTGGGGCGCGATCCACGGCATCGCGCTCGTCGTCGAGCATCAGTTCCGCGGGCGCGTGAAGCTGCCGCGGTGGTTCGCCTGGCTGCTCGTCTTCCACATCGTCGTGCTCGCGTGGATCCCGTTCCGGGCGCCTGACCTCGAGCTCGCGGGAGCGTTCGTCGCGCAGCTCGTGCAGCCGGGACCGGCGACGCTCTGGACGGTCCCCGTCGTGCTCGCGACGTTCATCGTGATCGCCTCGCAGCTGATGCCCGCCAAGCCGCTGGACGCGTTGCGCGTACGCTTCGAGCGCCTCCATCCCGCCGCCCTGGGCGCGAGCATGGCGTGCGTGATCATGCTCGTCGCTGCGACCGTGTCCAGCCAGGGCGTGCCACCCTTCATCTACTTCCAGTTCTGACCCGATGCCGAGCACGAACCGCGACCCCTTCATCCTCGACCGCCCGACGGGCCGGCGCCTGACCGCGCGCGACGCGGTCGTCTGCGTCTTCGTCGCCGTGTTCCTGCTGCTGGCGCTGGAAGGTGCGTCGATCCGCAGCTCGGGCGAGAAGATGGAGGCCGGCGTCGAGCGCAGCGTCGTCCTCGCCGTCGGGACGCCGGCCGGCTGGCTCGCCGACCGGCTGCCGATCGCGTCCGCCGCCGACCGCGTGACGGCGCTGCTGTCGCCCGACGACGAGCTCGAGGGCCCGGGCGGATTCGCGGCGGCGCCGGTCGCGGGCGCCGGTGCGACGGCCTCCGGCGCCGGGGCGTCGGCGCCGATCACCACCGACGCCTTCGACCCCGCCGACCTCGGCGTCGAGCCCGAGCAGCTGCCCGCGCTCAAGACGCTGCTCGTCACCGGCGACTCGCTCGTGCAGCCGCTCGACGTGCAGCTCGCGCGACGGCTGGCGGATGACGGCGTGCGGACGATCCGCGAGGCGCGCCTGGGCACCGGCATCTCGAAGACCGACCTCGTCGACTGGGGCCTGCTGTCGACCCGCCAGGTCTCCCAGCAGGAGCCCGACGCCGTCGTGATGTTCATCGGCGCCAACGAGGGCTTCGACTTCCCCGCCCCCGGCGGCGGCTCGATCGAGTGCTGCGGCGCCGATTGGGCGGCCATCTACGCGACGCGCGCGCGTGCGATGATGGAGACCTACCGGCGCGACGGCGCGGCGCGCGTGTACTGGCTGACGCTGCCGATGCCGCGCGACGCGATCCGCCAGGAGGTCGCCCGGACCGTGAACGCGGCGATCGACGTCGCCGCGCAGCCGTTCCGCTCGCAGGTGCGCGTGCTCGACATGGCCGAGCTCTTCACGCCCGGCGAGCGCTACCGCGCGGCGATGGCCGTCGGCGGCCGTCAGACGCTCGTGCGCGAGAGCGACGGCATCCACCTCAACGAGGCCGGTGCCGGCCTCGCGCTGGACGCCGTGCTCGACCGCCTGCGGGCGGACTTCGCCTCGCTCGGGTAGCCGCCCGCGCTCAGCCGCCGGCCATCGCCGGCAGGATCACGAGCACGTCGCCGCCGGCGACGGCCGTGTCGAGCCCGTCGAGCACGCGCACGTCCTCGTCGTTGAGGTAGACGTTGACGTAGCGGTTCAGCTCGCCGCCGTCGGCGAAGATCTGCGTCTGCGTCGCCGGGTGCTGATCGACGAGCGAGCGCAGGACGTCGCCGACGTTCTCGCCGTCGGCGTCGACTTCCTTGACGCCGCCGACCGACGGGCGCAGGACTGGAGGGATGCGTACGGTGGCCATAGGGGGCAGGTTTCTAGCACGCCGCGGGCGTACGGCCCGCGCCCGCGGCGTCGAGCAGCGTCATCCGGCGTCGCCGTGGGTCATCCCGCGGCGGCGCAGAACGCCTCGTAATCGGGGAAGACGCCGATCTCGTCGTCGGAGATCTCGTCGGGCTCGCGCGAGCAGATGGCGCATTCGGGGTCGCGGCGCACCTTCAGCTCGGTGAACGTCGCGCCCAGCGCCTCGTAGAGCAGCAGGCGGCCGATCAGCGGCTCGCCGGCCCCGGTGATGAGCTTGATGACCTCGGTCGCCTGCAGCAGGCCCATCGTGCCGGGCAGGACGCCGAGCACGCCGTTGGCGCCGCAGCTCGGAGCGAGCTCGGCCGGCGGCGGGACCGGGTACAGGCAGCGGTAGCAGGGCCCGTCGTAGGGCTTGAAGACCGACAGCTGACCGTCGAAGCCGAGGATCGAGGCACTCACGACGGGGATCTTCAGGCGCACCGTGGCGTCGTTGAGCAGGTAGCGCGTGGGGAAGTTGTCGACGCCGTCGACGATCACGTCGTAGCCCTCGATGATCTCGACGATGTTCGAGGCGTCGAGGCGCGTCTCGTACTTGACGACCTTGACGTCGGGGTTGATCGCGCTCATCGACTGCTCGGCCGAGTCGACCTTCGCGACGCCGATGCGGTCGGTCGTGTGGATGACCTGACGCTGGAGGTTGGAGAGATCGACGACGTCGTCGTCGACGATGCCGATCGTGCCGATCCCGGCCGCGGCGAGGTAGAGCGCCGTCGGCGAGCCGAGGCCGCCGGCGCCGAGCAGCAGGACCTTGGCGTCGAGCATCTTCTGCTGGCCCTCGGCGCCGATCTCCGGCACGAGCATGTGACGGCTGTAGCGCTCGCGCTGCTCGGGCGTCATGACCTTCGGAACCTCGACCTTGTAGCCGCGGTCCTTCCATAGCGTGTAGCCGCCGGTCATCGACTCGACGTTCGTGTAGCCGAGCTCGTCGAGCGTCTTGGCGGCGAGCGCCGAGCGATTGCCCGAGGCGCAGTAGAGGATCACGTGCTGGTCGTGGTCGGGGACGGCGCCCTCGATGCGCGACTCGAGGTGGCCGCGCGGCACGTGCTTGGCGCCGGGGATGAGGCCGCGCGCGACCTCCTCGTTCTCGCGCACGTCGATCAGCGCGATCGGGCCACCGCCGTTGCCGTTGTGCGACAGCGCCTCATGGACCTCGCCCGGATCGACCTGGGCGATCTGGCTCTTGATCTGGCGGATGAACTCCGCGCCGGACGGACTCACTGGAATCTCCTCAAAGGTGGTCGAACTTCCCTCGCTTCAGAAAGTGTAGCGGGGCATCGGGTCCGCTCCATCCCTTGTCGGAAGCCCCGATCCGAATCGACAATGCCGACAGGGACGTCCCGTGCTGCGGCGGGACGCCCCTGATGGGCGAATCGTCATGGCTCTGGAGGAAGCCGTGGATCTGGAGGTTCTGGAGGAAACCTTGCGCGCCTCGCGGGCTCTTGGAGGGAACCCCCGTGCGCGACTTGCACAAGGAGTATCGGAGATCGCGCGATCTGCCGACATAGGGTCCAGACCCCATGCGCAAGACTCCTCTGCTCTCGCAGGTGCTGGCCGTCAACACCCTGCTCGTCGTCGCCACCGTCTTCGCGGCGAGCGTCGCCGCGCAGGTCGATCTCGGCGAGGCCGCCGGCACCCGCCAGTTCCTCGTCCTGCTCGCGGCGATCTTCGCCACGCTGCTGGCCAACAACCTCGTCATGCGCCGCCGCTTCGCCCCGCTGGAGTCGCTGACGCGGACGATGGAGTGCGTCGACCTCACGGTTCCCGGCGTGCGCGCGCATCCGTCCGACGGCGAGTCGGTCGACATCTCGCGCATGCGCGAGTCCTTCAACCGGATGCTCTCGCGCCTGGAGCAGGAGCGCGTCGGCAGCGCCACCGCGGTGCTGCGCGCGCAGGAGGCCGAGCGCGCGCGCGTCGCGCGCGACCTGCACGACGAGGTCAACCAGGCGCTCGCCGCCGTCTCGCTGCGCCTCGCGGCGACCGCCGAGCAGGCCCCGCCCGAGTTCGCCCGCGAGCTCGCCGAGACCCAGCGCCTCGCCGGCCAGGCGATGCAGGAGCTGCTCGGCCTCGCGCGCGAGCTGCGCCCGTCGGCGCTCGACGACCACGGCCTGCTGCCCGCGCTGCGCACCCAGGTGCGGCTGTTCGGCGAGCGCTGGGCGATCCCCGCCCACTTCGCCGCCGACGGGCCGCGACCGCTGCTCGGCGACTTCGAGCAGCTCGTCGTCTACCGCGTCGTCCAGGAGGCGCTGTCGAACATCGCCCGCCACGCGAACGCCTCGAAGGTCAAGGTCACGGTGCTGGGCTGCAACAGCACCCACCTGAAGGTCACCGTCAGCGACGACGGCGACGGCTTCAACCCCGGTCGCCTGCGCGACGGCAGCTCGGGCCTGGCCGGCATGCGCGAGCGCGCGCTGCTCGCCGGCGGGCGCCTGGACATCACCTCGGCGCCCGGCGACGGGACGATCGTCGAGCTCACGGTCCGCGCACGGGGCGTGCGCGCGGCATGATGCGCCTGCTGATCGCCGACGACCACGGCATCGTGCGCGGCGGCCTGCGACTGCTGCTCGACCGCCAGCCCGACATGGAGGTCGTGGCCGAGGCCTGCGACGGCGTCGAGGCCGTTGCGCTCGCGCTGCGCGAGCGCCCGGACCTCTGCGTGCTCGACGTCGCGATGCCGCGCATGACCGGCCTGCAGGCGACCGTCGAGATCAGGACCCATGCGCCTGAGATCGCCGTGCTCGTGCTGTCGATGCACGACGACGAGCGCTACCTCTTCGAGGCGCTGAAGGCCGGCGCCTCGGGCTACATCCTCAAGCAGGAGGCCGACACCGCGCTCGTCGAGGCCGTCCGCGCGGTCGCCCGCGGCGAGCCGTTCATGACGAACGCCGCCGAGCAGTCGCTCCTGCGCGAGTGGATGGAGGACGACTCCAGCGGCCCGGTCGAGCCGCTCACCCTGCGCGAGCGCGAAGTCCTCAAGCTGATCGCCGAGGCCCACACCAACCGCCAGATCGGCGAGACGCTGCACCTGTCCGAGAAGACGATCGAGTCGCACCGCGCCAACCTCATGCGCAAGCTGGAGATGCGCGACCGCGTCGAGCTCGTGCGCTACGCGATCCGCCGCGGGCTGATCGAGGCGTAGGCGGAGACCGCAACGGGCTCAGGCGAGCGTGAGGGGTGGGGCGGATGACCCTCGCCTGCCGAGGCTCATCCGCCCCACCCCGGGCGGGCGGCAGATGTTAGGGCTGGCTCCGGCGAGCGGCTGAACGCCGTCGGCGCGTTTCGGGGGCCACATGGTTGCGCGCAGCGGGCGATCGACGGCTAGGCTCGTCGGCCGATGCCCGCCCGCCTGCGCCTCGCCCTCTTCGTCAGCGGGCTGCTCGCGATCACCGCGATCGCAGCGGTGTTCCTGTTCGCGGTCGGCGAGCGCACCGTGACCGCGACCGGCTTCGCCGGCGCGGTGCGGCCGTCGAGCATCCCGCCGGCGGACTTCGGTGTGCGCGACGAGCACGGCAAGCCGCTGCGCCTGGCGGACATGCGCGGCAGGCCGATCGTCGTGACGTTCCTCTACACGACGTGCGACGACACCTGTCCGCTGATCGCTCAGCAGATCCGGATCGCGCTCGACGACCTCGGCCATGACGTGCCGGTCATCGCGGTCAGCGTCGATCCCGACAACGACACGCCGCGACGGGCGCGCGCCTTCGCCCTGCGGCAGGGCCTGCCGGGTCGGATGCGCTGGGCGCTGGGCAGCGCCGCGCAGCTGCAGCGGCTGTGGGACGCCTACGGCGTGCACCCGCAGACGGTCGACGCCGAGCACACCGCGTCGACGGTCCTGCTCGACGACCGCGGCGTCCAGCGCGTCGGCTTCGCGGCGAGCGTGCTGACCCCCGCCGGTCTGGCGAACGACATCGCGCTGCTCGAGCGCGAGAGCCAGCGGCGCCGATCCGGGGACGGCGCATAGGAACGCCTACGCCGCCGGCGGCGGGCTTGCCGGGGGTTGCGCGGGCGGCCTCGGCGGCGTC
>JAUYGN010000029.1 GCA_030690545.1 Solirubrobacteraceae bacterium | reverse complement strand
CACGCCGGCGGGCGCGCCGCCGACCGCCCGTGCCGCGTCCCGATAGGCGCGCGCGAGGTCACCGGCCGCGACGCCCTGCGCGCGCGCCGTCGTCGCGGCGGCGAGGTCAGCGGTCGGGTTGCGGACCGCCGTGCGCAGCGTGCTGAGCGCAGCGCCGATCGCCGCGGCGCCTTCGTCGCTCGGCCCCGACGGCCGGGCTGTGCCGCGCGTCAGCTCCAGCGATCCGGCGATATCGCCGCAGGCGGCACGCGCCGCCGCGCCGGAGGCACACGCCACGAGCAGGCTCCCGGCGTCGGTCGGCAGCACGTAGAGGCTGTCGCCGTAGCGGATCGCCTCGCCGGCCGAGAGCGTGACGATGCTCACCGCACCGCCGTTGCGGCGTACGACGGCCGCCGCCTCCGCGGCCGGCACGCGCGCCGCGCTGACGCTGTCGGTCGCTCCGGCGCCCGCGGGCGCCAGCGCCGTGACGGTCGCGCCGAGCGCGTCGTCGGCGACGGCGCCGTCGGTCGACCAGTCGGCGGGCGCCTTCAGCACGAACCCGTCGCCGCTGGCGCTCGCCAGCGAGGCGCCACCGCCGCTGGCGATCCCCACGACGAAGGCGATGATCGCGGCGACCGCGGCGGCCGCGGCGATCGGCCCGGCACGCAGGCCGCCGACCGGCTGCTCGTCGTCGGCCGGCGGTCGCTCGGCGGTCGCTGGGGCGCCGACGGTGGTCGCGGCGACCGGCTGCGGGGCGGGCGTGACGCGACGCGGCGCGGGGCGGGTGGCGGGCGCCGGCGGCGGCGTGAGGACGGAGGGCGCGACATCCGCACCCTCCGCGGAGAGCTGTTCGTGCAGTGCCGCCGGTGCGTGGTAGGTCTGAAATCCCGTGACGCTGCCGCCGGTCGCGCCGCGCTCCTTGCGCGACGCCGGTCGCAGCGGCGTCGCCGTCTGCGGCGGGATGTCGTCGAGCTCGATCTCCGACGCCGGCTCGATCGTCGCGTCGCGCCGCCACAGCGGGCCGACGAACTCGAGCACCGCCTCCTCGAACGCCTCCCACGCCTCGCCGGCCTCCTGGAAGCGGTCGTCGGGATCCTTCTCGGTCATCCGCGCGACCCACAGCGCGACCGCCTCGGGGATCAGCGGATCGACGTCGCGCACGTCGGGCACCGGCTCGGAGACCTGCTTCATGAGCAGCGCCGCCTGCGAGCCTTCGTTGAACGGCAGGCGTCCCGTGAGCATCTCGTAGGTCATGCAGCCGATCGAGTACAGGTCCGACGTCGTCGAGACGTCCTTGGCCATCGCCTGCTCGGGGGACATGTACTCCGGCGTGCCGACCGTCATGCCCTCCGACGTCAGGCCCTTCTGGCCGCTCAGCGCGGCCTTCGCGATGCCGAAGTCGGCGACCTTGATGCGGCCGGCCTTCGTCAGCAGCGCGTTCTCGGGCTTGAGGTCGCGATGCACGATGCCGGCCTTGGCGGCGTGTCCGATCGCCGCCAGCAGATCTTCGAGCACGCGTGCGACCTTCGGCAGGCTGAGCTCGCCGATCAGTGGCCGCAGCGAGCCGCCCTCCATCAGCTCCATCGCGATGAACGGCGTGCCGCCGTCGTCGAAGTACTCGTAGACCGTGACGATGTTCGCGTGGTTCAGCGAGCCTGCGACGCGTGACTCGCGCAGGAAGCGCTCGGCGAACGACGGGTCGTCGGCGTTCAGCCCGGCGAGCTCCTTGAGTGCCGCCAGCCGCCCGAGGTCGCGCTGGCGCGCGAGGTGCACGACCGCCATGCCGCCGCGACCCAGCTCGCGGATGACGTCGTAGCCGTCGAGCGACATGCGTTACGCGAGCGCCTTCGTCTGGCCCGGGAAGGCGACGATGAGCGGCGACGGAGGGATCCCGCTCGTGACCCCGTTGATGCCGGCCAGCAGGACGGGCTTCCCCTGCACCATGACCGTCGGGCTCATGCCGACCATCGGGATCGGGATCTCGCTGGCGACGACGAGACACGGCGCGGTCGTGGGCGTCGGCGGTTGCGCGCAGCCCGCGATCGGCGAGCCGACGAGGTCGCCGACGCAGAGCACCGGCTGGCCACCGGCGAGCACCTTGAACTGCTTCGGGATCAAGGTCACCTGCCCGCCGTGGGCACACGTGATCTTCGCGGCGGACGTGACGATCGGGGAGGGCATGACGGTCAGCCGACCCTAGCCCGTCGATTGCCGCTCGTGCGCGTCCTATCGGGCGCAATTACGGGCAACCGGACGGAAGCCCTACTGCGGTGAGCGCTCGATGCCCGGCTCGGCGTTCGACTCCGCGCTCGGCTCGGCGCTCGCCTCCGGGCTCGGCTCGGCGCTCGCCTCCGCGCTCGGCTCGGTGCCGCCCTGGGCCACGTCGGGCGGCGGCTCGTCCGCAACCGTCTCACCGCTGCCCACGGCGGCGCCGTCCTTCGCGCGTCCGCGGCCGGACAGCCCGCCGGTCAGCGTGTCCTGCGCCCAGCGCTCGCTGAAGCCGGCCGCGAACGCGAGGCAGAAGAGGAAGTAGAAGGCGTCCGTCGTGTCCTCCGGGACCTGGAAGATCTCGACGAAGTCGCTCGTGACGGCGAAGTAGATGAGCAGGCCGAAGACCGAGCCGATCGCTGGTCGCAGCGCGCCGAGAAAGCGCGTGTAGCCGCGCGAGATCTCGCTGTCGAGCGCGAACGAGCCGCTGTTGACCCGCGCGATCACGCTGACGACGGCGCCGACCGCGCCGGCGAACAGGCAGCCGAAGATCGTCGTCGCCTGCGCGCCCTCGTCGTCGAGCGCGCTCGAGCCCGCCAGGTACAGCAGGGCGAGCGCGATCGCTCCGCCGATCGCCCCGATCGCCATCCCGGAGAAGTAGACGAGCTGTGCGTCGCCGTTGGCCGCGGCGCGGTAGCCGCGTCGGACGGCGGCAAGCTCGCGCACCTCGGCGGCAACGGCCGCGGCATGCACCTGCGACGGCTTCTCGCCACGCGCGTCGACGAGGCTCAGCAGGTGGCAGGCCGACGTCAGCACGAGCTGGACCGCGATCAGGCGGTTGCGGCCGCGCAGCACCTCGCCGGCGCGGATCGCGAGCTCGTCGCACTGGTGCAGGGCGCGCGCGATCTCCGGCTGGTCCCTCGTCGCCAGGTCGCTGACGCGATGAAACCGCGGTGGGACCCCGGGCCTGCGCGGTGGCCAGCGGCGGCGCGGCTTGCCCTCCATCAGCGCGACCCCGCTCTCGACATCGGCGCACCAGTAGGCGTTGACGAGCCTGCCGTAGTCCTCCTCGAAGCGGGCGAGCCCCTCGTGGTACGCGCGGTCGAGCTGCTGCAGCTCCTCGTCGCTGACCTGCGTGCGGCCGCGCAGCGCCTGATGCCAGCGGAAGTGGATCCGCACGAGGTCGGGAAAGGTGATGCGCGACTGCGGCGCGTCGGTCGTCAAGGGCTTGCGGGTCACGGTCGTCCTGCGGGCGGGCGCGATCATCTCACCGCGCGCACGGCGACCCCGCAAGCTTTGCTGCAACGGCGAGCGGCCTCGCACGGCAGCGTCGTCGAGCGTCGGCTCAGCAGCCGTCCGGCGCGGCCGCCGCGTCGCACGCGACCTCGTCGAGACCGTCGCCGAGCAGCGCGAGCGGGATCGACCGGTCGCCGGCGAGCGCGGCGGCCAGCGCGTCGCGCTTCTCGGAGCCCGTCGCGAGCAGCAGCGTGAAGCGCGCGCGGCGCAGCACGGGCAGCGTCAGCGTCACGCGCTCGGGCGGCGGCTTGGGCGACGCGCGGACGGCAGCGACGGGCGCCTCGCGCACGTCGAGCACCGGGTGTCCGGGAAACAGCGAGCAGGTGTGTCCGTCGGGCCCCATTCCGAGCACCACGATGTCGAAGACCGCGTCGGGCATGTGCTCGAGGAGCTCGCGGCCGTAGCCCCAGGCGGCGTCCTCGGCGACGGTGACGAACGGCACGGCGTGCAGGACGGGCGGCGCGGCGCGGCGGGCTGTCAGCAGCGCCTCGCGCACCATCCGCGCGTTCGACTCGGGGTCGTCGTCGGGCACGCAGCGCTCGTCGCCGAGCCAGAGGTGGACGTGCGCCCACGAGCCATCGACGCCGGCCAGCAGCTCGTACGCGCGCCGCGGCGTCGTGCCGCCGGCGAGCGCGACGTGCAGCTCGCTCCCCTCGTGTCGCGCGCCGTCGATCGCGGCGGCGATCGTCTCGGCGGCGTACGCCGCGACGCCCTCGGCGTCGTCGAAGACGCGCAGCCGCGGCGCGCCGCTCATCCCAGCAGCCGGCGGGCGGCGGCCAGCGCCGGCTCGAACGTCGGGTCGCGCATGAGCGCGTGGCGGATGCCCTCGCCGAGGATCCCCGGCTCGCCGCGCGACGCGCCGAGCACCGTCCAGACGTGCTCGGTGACATCGCCGCCGCGCACCTTCGGCGCCTCCCTGCGGCGCGCGGTCAGCCCACCCGCGCCGCGCTCGAGCGCGAGCATCGTGCCGCGATCGGAGCGCGTCTCGACACCGGCGAGGCCGGGGCTGCTCATCGAGTCGACGGGCTCCAGGCGCAGCTCGATCTCGCCGCGCCGCGCGCGCGCCCGGCCGCGCAGCAGGTCGCCGTGGCGCGTCAGCTGCTCGGGTCGCCAGTGCAGCCGCGCGCACAGCCAGCCGACGAGCAGCAGCCCCGACACGAAGGAGTCCTGGCGGTAGCGGACGGAGAGCTTGGACAGGGTGTGCAGCTCGCCGCGGCGCGCGGCCGGGTCGTAGGCCGCTGCCAGCCGCTCGCGCCACGGCGTACAGCGCAGCCAGGCGAGGTCGACGACCTCGCTGCGCGTGACGAGCTCGCAGTCGCGCGCGAGCGCAACCTCGACGTCGGGCTCGTCGGCGCTGTCGAGCAGCACGACCTGGGCGATCGCGTTGCCGCCGGCGCGCCCGGTCGTCAGCGCGTCGACGGCCTCGGGATGGCCGTGGGGCGACCACACCGCGGTGCGCAGATCGGTGACGACGAGCGGGTCGACGATCGTGTCGAGGTCGCGCAGATGGTGCTCGCCGACCTGTACGACGACGAGCTCGCGCATGACGGAGAACTCGCCGGGTCGCGGGTCGCCCTCGACGGTCACCGTCGCCTGCGCGTCGATCCTCGTGCGGTCGGGCTCGACGGCGCAGACGATCGTGCGCGACGCGTGGTAGCGCCCGACGCGGCGCAGCCGGTTGGCGATCTCGCCGCTCCACTCCCGGTCGACGACGCAGATCAGGTTCAGCGTGCGTGCCGGCACGCAGCTGCGCATCGTCGCGTGGCACTCCGACACGAGCCGGCGCAGCGCGCCCTCGATCGCGCTCGGCGTCGTGTCCCGCTCGCGCCAGATCGTGTCGGTCGTCGGGCTCATCTCACCGCTAGATCGCCCGCCACGTCGCGTCGCCGAGCAGCAGCGCGCCGGCGTCGGCCGGCCCCTGCGAGCCGGCCGGGTACTGCGCCAGCGGTCCCGGCATCGCCTCCCAGGCGTTGAGGATCGGGTCGCAGATGCGCCACTGCTCCTCGACCTCGTCGTTGCGGGTGAAGAGCGTCGCGTCGCCGCGCATCGCGTCGATGATCAGCCGCTCGTAGGCCTCCGGCGACTCCGACAGGAACGCCGTGCCGTAGAGGAACTCCATGTTCACGGTGCGGATCGCCATCCGCGTGCCGGGGATCTTCGCGCCGATCGACAGCGAGACGCCCTCGTTGGGCTGCACGGTCAGCACGAGCACGTTGGGTCGCACGCCGGTCGAGATGCCCGCCGACTGGAAGGCGACGTGCGGCACCGGCTTGAGCGTGACCGCGATCTCGGTGACCTTGCGCGCCAGGCGCTTGCCGGTGCGCAGGTACATCGGCACCCCGGCCCAACGCCAGTTGTGGACCTCCAGGCGCAGCGCGGCGTACGTCTCGGTCGTCGAGTCCTGCGGCACGCCGGCCTCCTCGAGGTAGCCGGGCACCTCCTCGCCGGCGACGATCCCGTGCGCGTACTGCCCGCGCATCGCCAGCTGCGGGATCTCGACCGCGTGCGGGGTGCGGATCGCGCGCAGCACCTTGACCTTCTCGTCGCGCACCGGGTCGGCCTCGAAGGCGACGGGCGGCTCCATGCACAGCAGCGAGAGCAGCTGCAGCATGTGGTTCTGGACGAGATCGCGCAGCGCGCCGGCGGAGTCGTAGTAGCCGGCCCGCGAGCCGATCCCGATGTCCTCGGAGGCCGTGATCTGGACGTGGTCGATGTAGTTGCGGTTCCAGAGCGGCTCGAACAGCGTGTTGGCGAAGCGCAGCGCGAGGACGTTCTGGACGGTCTCCTTGCCGAGGTAGTGGTCGATCCGGAAGACCTGCTCCTCGGCGAAGACCGACAGCACGCGCGCGTTGAGCTCGCGCGCCTCCTCCAGCGAGCGCCCGAACGGCTTCTCGATGATCACGCGCACCTCGGCGTCCGCGCGGCGAGCGAGCTCGCGGCGGCCGAGCGCGTCGACGATGACGGGGAAGAACGCCGGTGCGGTCGAGAGGTAGAAGCAGCGGTTCAAGGCCAGTCCGGCGTCCTCGTCGAACCCGTCCAGGGCACCGGCGATCCCCTCGTAGACGGCGTCCTCGTCGAACGAGCCGGGCACGTAGCGCACGTTGGCGAACAGCTTGGCGAGCACCTGCTCGTCGGCCGGCCGACGCGAGAACTCGCGCACCGACTCGATCGCCTGCTCGCGGAACGCCTCGTCGGTCATCTCCGAGCGGGCGTTGCCGACGAGCCCGAAGCGCTCGGGCAGCGCGCCCTCGTGGGCGAGGTTGTAGAGCGCGGGCAGCAGCTTGCGCCGCGCGAGGTCGCCCGTCGCGCCGAAGATGACGAGCGCGGTCGGGTGGACCGGCAGGCGCTCGAGCCCGTCGGTGAGCGGGTTGTCCTCGGGCTCCGGCGTCGTGCCGGGCGCTGCGGCGGTGGTCATCGGGCGTCGCCGTGTCTCTCGTCGGCTGTGGTCGGTGCGGCGGCGACCGGGGGCGGTGGTGGCGTGGCGGCGGCGGGGGTTGTGGCGGCTGGGGGCCGTGGTGGCGCGGTGGCAGCGGTCGGCGTTGCGCCTGTGGACGGCCTCTCCGAGGAAATCGAGCCCGATCGCTCGTGGCGAAAGGCGGTCACGCGGGATAGGGCGTGAAGGAGCGACGGATGTGCGGCGCTCCAGTTCGGATCCGTCGCTCGTTCACGGATCGGATGAAGGAGCGACGGATGCGCGGCGCGGCCGGTTGGATCCGTCACTCGTTCACGGGGCGCATGGATACGCGGCGTCGCGAGCGTCGCCCAGTGCCGTCCGGTCATGAATCCACGTATGCCATGGATCCGTGACGTACGGGCCAAACCACCCTCCCGAGCTGTCACCGACCCACGCGATCCGCCCGATCCGCCCGCGGCTCGACCACGGGCGTCCGACCCGGATTCCCTCAGAGATGCCGTTCGCGAGCGCCCGATCCCGTGCTCGCCACCGAGCGACACCGAGCGGCTCGCACGCACGAGGGAGCGGCCGTTCATCCGTCCGCGCTCTTCTTCGTCGCGTGGCCGCCGAACTGCGCGCGCAGCGCCGCCAGCATCCGGTGCGTGAAGTCGCCGTTGCCGCGCGAGTAGAAGCGCGCGTACAGCGAGGCGGTGATCACGGGCGTGGGCACGTCCTTGTCGATCGCGTCCTCGATCGTCCAGCGCCCCTCGCCGGAGTCCGCCGTGTACCCGCTCAGCTCCTGCAGGTCGCTGCCCTCCAGCTCGAAGGCGCGCGCGGCCAGCTCGCAGAGCCACGAGCGCACGACCGAGCCCTGGTTCCAGAGGTGCGCGATCTTCGCGTTGTCGAGCTCGAACTCGGACTTGTCGAACAGGTCGAAGCCCTCCGCGTAGGCCTGCATCAGCCCGTACTCGATGCCGTTGTGGACCATCTTCACGTAGTGGCCGGCACCGCTGTCGCCGAAGTGCCCCCAGCCGCGGTCGCCGAGCGCGTCGCGCGCGTCGGGCTTCGTCTCGGGCGCGAGCACGTCGAGGATCGGCGCCAGGCGCGTCACGGCCGGACCGGGTCCGCCGACCATCATGCAGTAGCCGACCTCCAGGCCCCAGACGCCGCCGCTCGTGCCGACGTCGACGTAGTCGATCCCGCGCTCGGCGAGTACGGCGGCGCGCGCGCGGTCGTCGGTCCACTTCGAGTTGCCGCCGTCGACGATCAGGTCGCCCGCCTCGAGCAGCGTGGCGAGCTCGTCGACCGTGTCCTGCGTCGGAGCGCCGGCGGGCACCATGATCCACACCATCCGCGGCGCGTCGAGCTTGCCGACGAGGCCTTCGAGCGAATCCGCGCCGCGCGCGCCGGTCGCCGCCGCCACCCGCTCGACGGTCGCCGCGTCGCGGTCGTACGCGACGACGTCGTGGTCGGAGTCGCGCCTGATCCGGGCGACCATGTTGCCGCCCATCCGGCCGAGGCCGACGAAGCCGATCTGCGTCATGGGGTTGATCCTCGCGCGTCGAGAGCGGACGAGATGTTGCCGTCCGGTGCAGGATAGGCCGCGCGTGTGTCGGCTCGGTATCGGCGCCGTCTC
Source organism: Solirubrobacteraceae bacterium (assembly GCA_030690545.1). Taxonomy (GTDB): domain Bacteria; phylum Actinomycetota; class Thermoleophilia; order Solirubrobacterales; family Solirubrobacteraceae; genus CADCVQ01. The sequence goes on along the minus strand of JAUYGN010000029.1, from coordinate 3,372 downwards.
ATCGCACGGTGGCGCTGCGAGGATGCGTCGCCGCGGTACCGCGGCGACGCGCGGCGCGACTCGGGCTCGGCAGGGATCGTCGTCAAGCGCTTCGCAGCAGGCCGTGCATGCGCGCCGTCAGCTCGCGCACCGCCGCGGCCGCGTCGTCGCCCGGCAGGCGCAGCTTCTCGGCATCGCGCCCGCGCGAGCGCAGCGTCTGCAGGTCGCCGAACGCCTGCGCGGTCTTCAGGACGCGGAAGCCGAATCGCCTGCCCGGGATCGCCGTGTCCTCGGGGCCGTCGTGGACGAGCACGAGGAAGCGACCGCTCGGCGGTCCGCCCTTGTGCAGCTGGCCGGTCGAGTGCAGGTAGCGCGGGCCGTAGCCGAACGTCGTCGCCGCGCCCGTCGCGGCGCGGATCGCCGTCCGCAGCTCGGCGACCGCCGCATCGACCTCGTCGCTCGGCGCCATGAAGCCGAGGATCGCGATGTAGCTGCTCGATCCCTTGGCGGACGCCAGCAGCGCCCGCAGCGCGTCGTCGCCGGCGTCGTCGGGCTCCGGCAGCGCGCCGCCCGTCGCGAGCTCGTGCAGCAGCGCTCCGGCCGTGTCCTTGGCGACCTGCACGTCGGGCTGGTCGAATGGGTTGAGCTCCAGCGCCCAGCCGGCGACCGCGGTCGCGAACTGGGCGAAGAAGAAGATCCGCCCGAGGTCGGCGGGACCGCCGGCCGACAGCGTGACGGTCGGCTGACCGGCGTCGGCGAGCGCCCGGACGGCGTCGTCCATCTCCGGGCTCGGGTCGTCGTTGTCGCGCAGATAGCAGAAGACGCGATCGTCGCCGTAGACGCCGTCCCGCCCACCCGGGCCGAGCGGCTCGTCGCAGATCGGCACGATCCCCCGGCCATCCTTGCCCAGCGACTCGGCGACGAGCTGCTCGACCCACAGGCCGAAGGACGCGATCTTGCGATCGACGACGAACGTCAGCTTGTCGCGCGGCTGGGTCGGATGGGTCGCGAGCGCCGCCAGCGCCGCGCCGAGCCAGAGGCCGCTGTTGCCCGCGACCGTCGAGCCGACCGAGCAGGCCTCGGCGGCGACGCCGGCGCCCTCCAGCAGCGTTTCGAGGTCGACGCCCATCAGCGCCGCCGGCACGAGCCCGAAGGAGGTCAGCGCGCTGTAGCGCCCGCCGACGTCGGGATCGTTGAGAAACGTGCGCCGGAAGCCGCGCTCGCCTGCCAGCGACGCCAGCGACGAGCCAGGGTCGGTGATCGCGACGAACTGCTCGCCGCGCGGTCGCAGCTTCCAGAAGTGCTCGAAGAGCGAGATCGTCTCGATCGTCCCGCCGGACTTCGTCGAGACGACGAACAGCGTGCGATCGAGGTCCACTGCGCGCTCCTGCGCGAGGACCGCGCCGGGATCGGTCGAGTCGAGCACGTGCAGGCGCAGGCGATCGCGCTGGACGGACCCGAACGAGCGCCGCAGCACCTCCGGCGCCAGCGACGAGCCGCCCATGCCGAGCAGGATGGCGTCCGTGTAGCCGGCCTCGGCGACCTCGACGGCGAACGCCTCGAGCTCGTCGATCTGCTCGCCGTAGGTCTCGTGCGCGGTCAGCCAGCCGAGCCGGTCCGCGACCTCGGCCTGACCGGCCGGGCCCCACAGCGTGTCGTCCTTGGCCCAGATCCGCCGCGCGACCCGCTCGGACTCGGCGCGCTCGACGAGCTCGTGCACGCGCGGCTCGAGCTCGTCGGGCAGCGACGCGTCGATCGTCTCCGGCCGGCCGGTGAAGATCGCCTCGCGCTTGGCCTCGATCCCGGCCAGCAGCTTCTCCATCGGAGTGACGAAGGCGTCGACGCCCTCGCGCAGCAGCGTGTCGGTGACGTCGTCGAGATCGATCCCGGCGCCGGCGAGCTCGTCGAGCACCGCCGACGGGTCCTCGCGGACCGTCTCGCCGCCGACCTCCAGGCGCTCGGCGCAGGCCAGCAGCGTCTGCATCGGCATCGTGTTCACGGTCTGCGGCCCGATCAGCTCCTCGACGTACTTCGTCTCCTTGTAGTCGGGGTTCTTGACCCCCGTCGAGGCCCACAGCGGCCGCTGCACGTGGGCGCCGGCGGCGAGCAGCTCGGCGAAGCGCTCACCGAGGAAGACCTGCTCGAAGCGCACGTACGCGGCGCGCGCGTTGGCGACGGCGGCGCGGCCGCACAGATCGGTCCGGTCGAGCGCCTCCAGGCGCTTGTCGACCTCGGAGTCCACGCGCGAGACGAAGAACGACGCGACCGAGCGCACGTCGAGGTCCTTGCCCTCGGCGTGGCGGCGCTCGAGCCCCTTGATGTAGGCCTCGGCCACCGTCGCGTAGGCCTCGACGGCGAACAGCAGCGTGACGTTGACGTTGATGCCCTCGTAGATCGCCTGCTCGATCGCCGGCAGGCCCTCGGGCGTGCCGGGGATCTTGATCATCACGTTGGGACGGTCGACGCGCGCCCAGTACTCGCGCGCCTGGGCGATCGTGCGGTCGGTGTCGAAGGCGAGATCGGGATCGACCTCCAGCGAGACGTAGCCGTCGTCGCCGCCGAGCTCGTCGAAGACCGCGCGCAGGACGTCGGCGGCCTCCTGCACGTCCTGGATCGCGATCTCCTGGTAGATCGCGCGCGCCAGCGCACCGTCGTGCGCGAGCTGCTCGATCTGGTCGTCGTAGTCCGACGAGCCGAGGATCGCCTTCTCGAAGATCGCCGGGTTGGAGGTCACGCCGCGCAGGCTGTCCTCGTCGACCATCTTGCGCAGCTCGCCGCCCTGCGTGAGCGAGCGGCGGATCTGGTCCAGCCACGGGGCCGTGCCGGCCGCCGCGAGCGCCTCCAGGCGCGGGTTGACGTTCACCGCTCGGCTCACCAGCTTGCCTCCATTCCATCTCGTTCGAGCTTCAGGATCTTGTCCAGCCGGCGGACGTGGCGCGTCTCGCCGCTGAACGTCGCCGCGCAGAACGCCGCCGTCAGCTCGGCCGCGATCGCCGGGCCGATGACGCGTGCCCCCAGGCAGAGGACGTTGCAATCGTCGTGTGAGACGCACTGCGCCGCGGTGTAGCTGTCGTGGGCCACGCTGGCGCGGATGCCCGCGAGCTTGGACGCGGCGACGGAGACGCCGGCGCCGGAGCCGCAGATGAGGATCGCGCGATCGGCCGTGCCGGCGTCGATCGCGCGGCCGGCGTCGCGCGCGATGTCCGGGTAGTCGTCGTGCTCGCCGAGATCGACGAGCTCGTGGCCGTCGTCGGCGACGGCCTGCACGACGGCCGCGCGCAGCGCCACGCCGGCGTGGTCGATGCCGACGGCGATCCTCACGGTGCGCACCGACCCGCCGCGCGCGCGGCGACGGCGACTCGGGCGAGGCGCGCCGTCAACGCGCCGCCGCCT